>JAESSB010000062.1 GCA_016764335.1 Magnetovibrio sp. | reverse complement strand
ACTCATCGCCAAGCTGCCCGAGTTCATCGCCCGCTTGCAGTTCAATCCGATGATCAAACTCCCCTCGCCCAAGCTTCTGCGCGCCAATGCGCAACAATCCCACCGGCTCAATAATCCACCGACGAAGCAAAATCGCAGCATACAAACCGCTCACAATCGCCCCGCCAACAGAAACCCCAATAATACTTAGTATCACAAAGGTCAACTTCTCACCATAATCAGCTGCGAGTCCAGCATCCTGAAGAAACCGTGCCTCAACCCGCCCGATCAACTCGTGCCGAACCTCAATCTGCTGTGAGAGATCATCAAGTGCCTCAGATGAGCCATCATCCACCCAACGATTCATCAACCCAACAATAACCTCAGACCGATCCGCCAAGTTCCGTGTCGTCGTCGCTCCAGATCGGATTAAAACCGTAGGCAACGCTTCAAGCTCATCAAGAACATCAGCAATATCAGCTTCCAAGCGGACTAACTCAGCGCCAAGAGCCACTCGATCTGTTCGCTCATCACCCTCAGTCTTCGGCAAATCACGCAGAGCTTTGGCCTCTTGCTCGCCGAGTTGCTTGATTTCATGAAAACCAGAAAGCACAGGCTGTGCCGATCGCAATGGCCATGCAAGCTCTCGCTCAAGAAATCGAATACTCCGGACACTGAGCACAACATTGATCACCGGCTGACAAAAATCAAACACCCATGGACAAATGGACAGGTYGAACGTATGAACCGCRCGATCAAGGAAGCKACGGTCAAACGGTATCATTACGACAATCATAATCAACTGAAGCAGCAGCTCGATGACTTCGTTAATGCCTACAATTACGCGCGCAGACTGAAGGTACTGAAGGGGCTCGCGCCATACGAGTTTATTTGTAAGTGATCGACAAATGAACCCAATAGATTCACAAGAAACCCGATCCATCAAAGTCCGGGACTAAACACCTAAATCTTTGCCAAGCTCACTGTGCCGCCTGGAAATTATGGACTTGATCTGTGAAATTAGGCAAGCAAACGGTTCTGCTTATGCTGACTTAAGAGGCTTTTCTCTTGTCGGCCATGATATCGCCTTTTATGCATTATTTGGTGCAGCTCTCATTGTTGGCCCCCGCTGAATTAAAGCGCTATTTAATAGCACAAAAAAAAGCCCCTACTCATCATGGAGGAGGGGCTTTAAAATGATGAGGTTTTAAAAGGGCTGATTTAATTAAGCTTGCCTTCAAAACCCTTGATTGACTCGTTGATAAGTGCGTTTGCCTTAGCCGCAGAAATGTCATCGGTGAGGATGCGTTTTGCCGCATCTATCGCCAAATCAATAGCCATACTTTTAACTTCTGCTATGGCCTGAGCCTCTGCTTGGGCAATGCGATCGGAGGCCAACTGTTCGGAACGCTTTAAGTTATGGTCAAGCTGTTTGGCGGCATCGGCCGCAAGGCGTTGAGCCTCGTCCTTCGCCGCTGAAACAATGCTTTGTGCTTCTTTTAAGGCATCGTGTTGCTTTTTTTCAAAAGACGCGAGCATGTCTTGAGCTTCTTCACGAAGACGCGTGGCTTCTTCGATCTGATTTAGGATGCTCGCGGAGCGATCATCGAGCATAGCCCCAATAACGCCCCCCATTTTTTTGCCAAAGAGGACAAAAAACAGGACAAACGCAATGGCGACCCAGAACGTAGGATGTTCATAGAAGGGGGCGGTTTCATGTCCGGCGACTGCTGCGCCGGCATGTGTGGCAGCTTCGGTTACGTGTCCGACGGCTTCTGCTGCTTGGGCTTGGCTGATCAACATGTGTTCGTCTCCTTAACCGCGATCCTTGAGCGCAGCCGTAATGGCTTTGTTCAGGGTTTTCTCTGCGGGGGATGTACCAATCAACTTTTCGACGACGGCCGTTGCAATATCGGTTGCAACGTCCTTAATGCCGGAAAGCGCCTCATCACGCGCCTTAATAATGGCTTTTTCAGAGCGACTGATTTGGGCCTGAAGCTTTTCATTTAAGGCTGACTGACGAAGTGCTGCCTCAGCGGCTGCACTGTCTTTCACTTCACGGATAGCCGCTTGCGCCTTTGATCGAGCATCAGATAATGACGTTTCATACGCCTTACAAGCTGCTTCACCCTGAACTCTAAGCTCTTCAGCCTTAGCAAGGGTATCATCAATCTTGTTTTGGCGTTCTTCCAAAACTTCACCGATGCGAGGAAGAGCAATCTTGCTCATCAATGCATAAAGCACGACAAACGTAACCACGAGCCACACAATTTGTGAAGAGAAGGTTGTAACGTTTAACTGTGGTAGACCTGCGGCAAACGCTGGCGAAGTCGCAATTACGCTGCTTACCAGAGCTCCAAGCCCCAAAGTTAAATTCGATTTTAGAATCCGCATGTGCGGGCTCCARCCWGTTRTWATYTAGKTCAARYTYATYTWGTCAATNNTGNCGANNASTCNYMRAGMCNCRSCRCRTAWYATTGAASCTAAACTTAKCCGAACAAGATCAAGAATGCGATAACGAGYGCGTACAATGCAACGGCTTCAACCAGGGCAAAGCCCAAGATTGCGCGACCGAAGACTTTGCCTTCAGAAGCAGGGTTGCGAGCGATAGCACTGATCAGTGAGGCAAAGATGTTGCCAATACCAGCRCCAACGCCACCAAGACCGATAACAGCCAAACCAGCACCAATCATTTTTGCGGCATCAAGTTCCATGGTTCAATTTCCTTTAGTTTCTTAAAACTGAATAGAAGTTAATTTACGAAATTTCGTTCCTGCCTTAGTGCAGGTGGATAGCATCGTTTAGATACAAACATGTCAACACGGTGAAGACATAAGCTTGCAAAAATGCGACCAAAAGTTCAAAGCCCACGAGGGCAACGTCAACGGCGAAAGGAGCRATGCCCAATACGCCGAGTGGAAGAATAAAGCCTGCAAACACTTTCATAAGAATGTGACCTGCAGTCATGTTTGCAAAGAGACGTACGCTGAGGCTGATGGGACGCGAGAGATAGGAGATAATCTCAATCGGAACCATTAATATGAGGACAACAGAAGGTACACCTGAAGGAACAAAGAAGGTAAAGAAACGTAATCCGTGGCACGCAAAGCCAACAACCGTAACACCAATAAACACGACCATCGCCAACGCAAACGTCACAACGATGTGACTGGTAAACGTAAACGCATAAGGGAGTAAGCCAAGGAGGTTGGCAAAAAAGATGAACATGAATAGCGAAAAGACAAAGGGGAAGAACTTACGACCTTCTGAGCCGACATTTTCACGAAGCATGCCAGCAATAAATTCGTAGCTCAATTCCACCATAGACTGCCAACGCCCTGGAACGAGGGCGCGACCACGCATGCCAATGATGAGAAACGCCGTTAAAGACACGACGGTCATAACCATAAAGGCTCCGGCATTGGTGAACGAAGCGTCGATACCACCAATGTTGATGGGGATCAGCGTATTGATTTCAAACTGTGCAATTGGGTTCGCCACGTTTTGCTCTCGCCTGTCTGAATTGGTTGGTCTAATATGTTCTTTTTAGTATCGAGCCTTAAACGCCACACACCGTAACATTTAAAACCGCCCCTTTCCTAAACGTCTTGGACCTTAAGGGCAAGCCTTCTGTCGGAAAAAATGATCTTTTTCTTATTTTTCAGTGTCTTTATGGCTTGAATCAAGTGTTGAAGCCTTATTTTGGTCCATTTCAGTGGCGTTCGCGGCCTCATTTTCGACATCTTTTACCATGAGCATTGCTGTGCGGTAGACGTTGCGGATGCCAGCACCCCCTCCTAAAAACATAAATGTGATCAAAAACCAGGGTTTCGTCCCCAGCCAACGGTCTAAATACCAGCCTATAAATGTGCCAACTAAGAGCGCGGCCAGCATATCTACGCCAATGCGAAAGGCTTGGCCAACACCTGTATTATCAACTTTGAGCTCGGCTTCTTTGAGCTTTGCACTTGGACTGGCTTGGCGAGCCTTGCTTAAGCGCGCTTCCAAATCTTCAAATGACTTTTGCTGTTCTTCATCAGTCATTTTTCAATTTCTTTCTATAAGGTGTTGTAAATAATAGTGTAATTATTCTCGAATTTCTTCGGCTTGTTCAAAGTTAACGCTAACCAATTGTGATACGCCGCGTTCGGCCATGGTAACACCGAACAAGCGTTCCATGCGAGCCATTGTCATACGGTGGTGGGTGATGACTAAGAATCGCGTTGATCCCGAGGCGGAGATTTCTTCTAGTAACGTACAGAATCGATCAACGTTGGCGTCATCCAAAGGCGCGTCGACTTCATCCAACACACAAATTGGTGCAGGATTCGTCATAAAGACGGCAAACAACAGTGCTGTGGCGGTTAAGGCCTGTTCCCCGCCGGATAATAACGATAACACCTGCATACGCTTGCCCGGTGGACTTGCCATGATTTCCAGACCCGATTCTAAGGGGTCTTCGGCCTCGATGAGTTTGAGGTGGGCCTGACCGCCCCCAAACAGGCGAACGAACAGTTCTTGAAAGTGCTTATCGACTTCTTTGAAGGACGATAGTAACCGTTCACGGCCTTCACGATTTAAGGCGTTGATGCCCCGGCGTAGCTTTTCTATCGCTTCAATCAGGTCGTGGCGTTCCGCTGTAAGCATATCAATTTGCGCGGCCATTTCGGTGGTTTCTTCTTCGGCGCGAAGATTGACAGGTCCCATGGTATCTCGTTCGGTCAGCAAGCGTTCAACCGAACGTYCGATGACGTCTTCGTTGGGCAGCTCKGCTCCMTCTTCGATTTCGGCGATTTCWGCTAAACCATCGGGACCACACTTGAGCATTTCWGTGGTGCGTTCGGCAATGGATTCRCARGCCTGTTTACCTTGTTGGACGGCCCCTTCGATGCGCACGCGGTGTTCGCGGGCYGTGGCAAGYTCACCTTCGCTGTGACGCAGATTGCGTTCAGCCTCGGCCTGGGTGCTTTCGGCTATGGCAAGTTGGTCGGCGGCCGTTTTGCGTTTGAGTTCGGCCCCATCAATCAAATCTAAAAGCTGAAGCCGCATCTGTTTGATTTCGTCGGGTCGTTTGGACAATTCATCCAATTCTGCGCGGATTTGGACAACGCGGTGTTGCAAATCTTCAATGCGCTTGGCGGCACCTTCRCTGCGCTGGGTCCAAGACAATAGTTCTGTTTTGATATCGCCCAAGCGCCGCGCACGGTCTTGGGCCGCACGCTTTAAATTGGTGTGCAAACCTTGATGTTCAACGTGAACCGTCCGCATTTCAGACAATTGCTGACGGACTCGAATGACGTCTTCTCGTGAAACATCTGTATCGGCTAGGCCTGATAAGACCAAGGCAGCTTCGGTCTTGTGAGCTTGGGCTTCTTCAATGTCGTGTTCAGCGGTCTGGACAGCGGCGCTTACGGCTTCAAGCTTGGAACTGTGTTCCGATATTTTAGCGCGAATTAAAGCCACTTGATCACGCGCCAGATTATGTTCGGTTTCACGGTCSCGCAAAGYTTGGCGGGCCGCGCGTTCGGTTTCGCGGGCGGTTTGCGCGGTTTTTCGGGCTTGATCGGCCTTGGTTTGGGCAATATTTAAGTCTTTTTGAAAACGATCCAAACCCGCCCGCACGTCTTTGAGACGATTAAACTGTTCGAGTCGGGCTGTGGCGGCGGTTTTTGCACCTTCGGTAATGGTATAGCCATCCCAGCGCCATAAGGCGCCGTCCCGGCTGACCAAGCATTGTCCTTGCTTAAGGTCGGCCATCAAGGCCTTGCCATCCACAGCATTTTCAACGATGCCAACCTGGCTTAAACGGCGGTGTAATGCTTTTGGAGCCTTGGTCACGGTGGAAAGAGATTGTACATCATGAGGGAGGGCAGGGCTGTGGATAAAGGCTTCAAGGTCCGTCCAGTGAACGGGCGCAGCAGTATTGGATGATGCATCAAGCTCTTCGCCCATGGCGGCCCCAAGTGCGGCTTCAAAGCCGGTTTCAACGGATACAGAATCAATCATGGGTGGCCACATTTCGGGCTCGCCAGTTTCTAAAAGCTTGGCCAATGCTTGTTCTTCGGCGTCCAAACGCGACAAATTTAAGCGGGCTTCTTGTTGATGGTGGCGGGCTTCTTCCGACTCATCTTGAGTTGCGGCACTTTGAATTTCGGTGTGTTCTAGGTGCTGGCGGGCCTTGTCCACGGCATCTTGTGACCCGACAAGAGCCTCTTGAGCATTGTTCAGACCACTGGTTTCTGCGGCATCGCGTTCAAGGTGGCGGTGTTGGGCGGTTAGGTCGCGCAGACGGTGGGATAAGCGGTCAATGCGGGTTTCCAAATCTTGAACTGCACGGGTTAGGCTGGCGCGTTCTGCTTCATCGGTCGCTAGTTTTTCGGTCAAGCGCGTGTGCAGAGCTTCTAGGTCGTTCACTTGGATGGTGGACTGTTCTAGGTCGCTTGTGGTCTTTTCGATGGTGCTTTTTTCACCTTCGCGGGCGGTCTCAATTTCACCCATTTCAAGGTCTAAACGGTTCCGGGCCTGGGTGGCATCGTCGGCTAAATTACGTTCGCGGGCAATGTCGTGGTTCACTTGTTCTAAGCGGTGGATACGGTCTAAGCGCGCGGCTTCGATGCGCCCAACTTCTTTATCTAAGTTTTGGCGTTCTAAGGTCAGGCGTTGCAGTTCTGCCGCCGCTTCGGTTTCTTGTTGCCGCAAGCCTGGAACACCATCAGCCACGTCGATGAGTTTTGACGTGCAAGCGGTGACAAGAGCAGAAAGCTCAGTGACCAGGGTTTCCGCCTTTTTCAGGTTATCACGGTCACCTTCTAAGGTGTCGATGGCATGGATCCACCGGATGTGGAACAACAGGGCTTCGGTCTTGCGGATGTGGTCGGACAAATTGCGATAGCGAGTTGCTTGACGGGCCTGTTTTTTCAAACTTGCCAATTGGCCTTCAAGGGTGATGAGGATGTCATCAAGGCGCGACAGGTTGGTTTCGGCTCCGCGCAGGCGCAATTCGGCTTCGTGCCGCCGGGAATGTAAACCCGTAATGCCAGCGGCTTCTTCAAGGAGGATACGGCGGTCTTGGGGTTTTGAGGAAATAATCTGGCCAATTTTGCCTTGGCTCACCATGGCGGTGGACCGTGAACCGGATGCGGCGTCGGCGAACAATAACTGCACGTCCTTGGCCCGAACGTCCTTGCCGTTGACCTTATAGCTTGAGCCACGGTCCCGTTCAATTTTACGCACGACTTCCAATTCATCGGCATCGTTGAACATAGCCGGTGCGATGCGGGCCGAATTATCAAGGTGTAAAACGACTTCGGCTATGTTGCGCTGTGGACGATTGGCGGATCCACCAAAGATCATATCGTCCATAGAGTCGCCACGCATTTGCTTGGCCGACGCTTCGCCCATCACCCATTTCAGGGCTTCAACCAAGTTGGATTTGCCACAGCCATTGGGGCCGACCACGCCGGTCAGACCGGGCTCAATTTTGAGCTCGGTCGGATCGACGAAGGATTTGAATCCCGTCAGTCTGAGCTTGGAAAAGCGCAGCACGTTCTATTGTTCCTCAACTTTACGCAGCACTTATGTCGCACCATGAGCGGCAAGGGCTGCATCTAGTGCGGTTTTAAAAACATCAAAGGGCTGTGCACCTTCTATTTTTTTGCCGTCCACTATAAAGGTCGGTGTTGAGGTGATGGCGTGTGCGCTGCTTGCATTGTCGCGATTGCGTTGGACAAAGTTAAGAAGGTCTTTATTTTTCAGGCATGCATTCACGTCTTGCCCCCCCAAACCATAAAAGCGGGCGAGGGCGATTAACGCGTTCAGTGGGTTTTTAGAATCACGCCAGTTGGCTTGGGTTTGAAAAAGCATGTCTGTAAAATCGGCAAACCGATCAGGTCCGGAACACCGGGCAATCATCACCGCACCCACGGCTAGACCATCCAGCGGAAAATCGTGAAAGACGATTCGCACTTTTCCGGTATCGACATATTTCTTTTTGATCTCAGGCAGGGTGTCTTTGTGAAACCTTGCACAGTGCCCACAGGTCAAAGATGCATATTCGTCTAAGGTTATGGGAGCATCGGCACGACCAATCGACATTTCGCCAGTGGCCTGCTTAAGGCTAGCCATTTCAGCGCGCGCAGAAAATGGGTGTGTGACAGAAAGCAAGACCACCATTATGACTGCGGCACCCAGTGCCACAATACGGCGGGGGGTGTATTTGTGTGTATATGTAGGCATTTGTATCTCCGCCACGACGAAATAGGAGCAACCATAAGAGGGTTGAGTATCGTTCTCAAGCCTCAATGGACAACATGTTGTGGATAACTCAACTTTGCGCAACCTTATGAGCATTCTTTCTTTAAGATGGCTGTGCCAAGTTTTTCCAAGGCTTGGCGAAGTTCATCATCATCATCAACGATGGCGATGGTTTTTGACAGGTCTTGGGTTTGCAGGGCTGTAAGGGGGGGGGAGGGCTTGATTCGTTCAGGCCTTTTATAAGGCATGGGGGCYTGGATMAGTTTGAYTCTGACGACSGCCMKRTAACCAAAGAAGGTGTTTATKCGGTCAAGRATTTGCGGTTCACGGTGCAACAATTCGGTCGCAAGGGMACCGCTATCACAGCGTAAATGAAGCACGCCACCGCTGACGCCATCACGCATAAATACAATTTTTTCAGGACTGGTATGGCGTGACAAGTCTTCACCGATAATGTCGGGCCATTTTGTAAGGATGGTTCCGCGCGTCAGTCCATGGCGACCTAACATGGACTTGGTCAGCTTATCAATCGTTTGCGAAAGCGCACGCGGGGACCGATTGCGCACGTTGCTGGGGATAATACCTTTAGGTTTTGATGTCGCTTTCTTTGCCATGTCTCTATGGTATGTCGGGCAGAGAACAGAAACAATCATTCAGAATTATTGTGACAAAATTTAGCGAACAAGATTTAACCGAACGACGCCTGTGTTGGTTCGAAGGGCAACGCAGAGATCTGCCGTGGCACGCGCGATGCTTATCGAGTGTGGTTGGCAAAAATCATGTTGCAATGGGGCATTGTCGGAATAATTCCCTTTTCACGCATCAAGCGTCTAACCCGATGATGACCAATTTGAAAGCCTTCTCCGCTTTGACGAACTGATTAAGCTGGTCCCGCATCGTTGGACAGTTTGGCAGCCTTTTTAAGGTGTGTTCTCATTCACCATTCAAGCGACGAAAACATTGTTTCACACACTGTCTTGTGATTATGGAGCCTGTGGGTATGTGGGGCAGCCGCTTGGCTTATCCATCATATCCATAGACTGACCATCACACGTCGAATGTGAGCGTTCGGTTTTGTAAAAATTGAGCCGATCATCAATGCCCCGTTTAGCCTTAAATCCGTCCGTCAATTCATGCAGATAAACGGCTTCGTATTTTAAGGACCGCCACAATCRTTCGGTAAAAATGTTGCCCATGCAACGGCCGACCATCCGTGGAGGTGTTGACCTTTGCGTCTTTTAGAACGCCCGTGAAGTCATAACTGGCGAACGGGCAGCCTTGGTTAGTGTTAAAAAATTTAGGCTTGCCGTATTTTCTCAAAGCCACCTTCAAGGCATCCACGCAAAACCCGGCATCCAAAGTATTTGACAACGGCCACGCCAGAACATGGCATGTGGCCCAACCCCTGAAGATCGTTAATCTTCAGAAGGAGCACGAGGGTGAATCCATGATGGCAACCAGATAAAGAAACCTACGCTTGACCGGAATATACGGGATGTCGGCGCATCATACATGATTGGATTTGGTGATTTCTAAACCTCTGATAAGGTACGGTAAAATCTGATGTTCTGGATGTGGATCACGGGTTCTTGGGGCTTGATAAATCGCCTCAAGCCCCATCAATTTCATAAGGCGTCGAAAAAGCCAGTGTCTCAGGGGGCTCGCCTTTGAACGCACCATAAAACGAGGATCGGCTAATCGAAAGCAATCTACATTGACGGCTCAAAACCAGGCCAGAGTGATCACGGAAAATCATCGTTTGACGCTTCCAAGTGCTGACTTGCTTGGGGTGAAATTTGTGCTTGGAGGCAATCTCCTGGATCGTTAGATCACCTCGAAAAGCATACAGGCCTTAAATTCAGGACTACATTGCGTCGTTGCGCCATATCCTATTCCTCCTTCAAAAGAGAGAATACACCTGATCATCCTGTCCTATTTTGTGGGACCAGGTCATTCAGCCGGAGAAATTGCGGCCTTGGGGCTTAGGGACTCATTGTAAAGACGGGGCTAATCATATAAAATGATTGATATCGCATAGCGAGTACCTATATATTTTACTAAATTATTAAGATTGAACCTTAGATGTGTAAGGATCTTCTCATGCTAAGTAATTTTATAAAATCAATGCTTCTCATCGTTTTTCTTACAGTCACATTAGGTGCTTGCTCTGAAGAGCCGCAGCCCCCCATGCACGTTGGGACCAATGTCTGGCCTGGGTACGAGCCAGCATATTTGGCGAAAATTCTTGGATATTATAGTGAAAAAGACATCCGGTTGAGCCAATTCCAATCGGCGACGGAAAGTATTCGTGCCTTTCGAAATGGTGCGATCGATGTTGTGGCTTTGACACTTGATGAAACACTATTACTTATTCAAGATGGGATTGACGTTCAGGTCTTTCTGGTTGCGGACATTTCAGACGGCGGTGACGTCATTATAGCAAACCCAAAATTCAAAAAAATGAAGGACCTTAAAGGTCATAAAATTGGTGTYGAAAGCAGTGCYTTAGGGGGGTATGTCCTTGCTAGAGCTCTRGAAATTAATGGTATGCAGTTCGAAGATATTGAACAGGTTTATCTGACRATAGATGAATCTGAGCAAGCTTATCTGGCTGGTGATGTCGATGCTGTGGTGACATTTGAGCCTTACCGTTCACGGTTGCTTCGTGAAGGCGCCAATGAAGTGTTTTCCAGCCGCGAAATGCCCAACGAAATTGTTGATGTATTGGTTGTGCGCAAAGCGTACGCAGTAAAAAATTATAAAAAATTGGCTCTGCTATCATCAGGATGGTTTAAGGCTGTCGATTTGATCAAAAATCAACCTGAACGAGCCGCTAAATTAATCGGTAAACGTCTTAGCCTTAGTCCTGAAGAAGTCACCTCATCATTCGAAGGCATTATCCTTCCTAATGCAGAGATGAGTGCAAGCCTCCTGATGAAGAATACACCTATTAGCTTAATTGAAGGTGCGCTGAAACTTGAAAGAGTCCTGGGTGAACTTGGTCTTTTGAAAGCTCACGTACCCTTGAATGACGTTTTTACAAATGCGTATTCACAGTAGGGGCTGAAAGATAAGCATATGTTTAAGTTGAAGTATACGATCCCACTTTTAGGYMTCTTTTTATCCTTAGCAATTATTTGCKTTCAGTATATATCGCTTTCATCTGATYTRGCWGAGCGTGAAATYAGGTATRCAAAAGAAACGCTGCGCAATACGGCAAATACATTRCAAGGYAGCTTGAATGATCATCTTGTGAAYGACGATATGGTTGGCGTTAAGCAGGCTATTTCAGATGTGAATTTCTTACCGTCCGCACGGCTTGTATATCTTCTTGACGAAAACGATGTTGTGATCTCTTCTGGCCAACTTGAGCTGGTTGGTGTACCGGCGGCCGAAGTTAAGCATGCGGTAGCCCCGATGTTGCTGAAACAAGTGCGGTCTAAAATGAGCGGAGAGATTGTCTTAGCTGAAAACAGAGCTTTTTTGCTCGCTATATATCCTGTGTTGATGGCCAGAAAGCTCGGTGAGTTTCGATCTTCGCGCATTGGTGTTGTGATTGTCGAATTTGACTTAACGACACACTTGGCCAGCCTCCAGTCATCCGTTTTAAGATCAATAAGCAAATCTGCCTTTATCATTATACTTTTTATTGTTTTTGGCGGTATTTGTATGCACTTTATACTGACCAGACGGGTTTCTAGAATTCTTGATAGTGCTAAAGAATACATGTCTGGAAACAGGGCCGTCCGGGTCAATTTGGCTGGCGCTGATGAGCTGGCTTCAATTGCAAAAGCTTTCGACGATGTTGTGGAAAGTGTCAAAGTTGCAGAAAATGAAATTCTAATTCGCCAAGGCAGTCTCAATAATGCACAACGCATAGCGCACCTTGGTAATTGGGAATGGGAAATAGCCTCCGGGAATTTATTCTGGTCCGATGAAATGTTTAGAATTTTTGGTTATGAGCCACAAGCTTTTGCCACAACATATGAAGCTTTCATAAACGCCATACATCCCGATGATCAAGACCTGGTTCATGACACCGTAGAGCAAGCTTTAGGGGATAAAACTGCGTATGAAGTCCAGCACCGGATTGTTCGTCCAGATGGTGAAGAACGTGTCGTGTTGGAGGTTGGCGAGCCCAGGCTAGATGAAGCCGGAGAACCCGATATGATATCGGGTACGGTTCTTGACATTACCGAAACCTATAAGACCGCACAGGAAATCAAAGCCCTAAACGCTACCCTAGAACAGCGCGTTGAGGATCGAACGAAAACACTTTTGGACGAGATTAAAGAACGCAGGGCGGCACAAGAAAAATACCTAAGAAGTGAAGATCGCACACGTCAAATTGTGAACTCAGCCGTTGATGGCATCATTACGATTAATCAGAAGGGAATCGTTGAAACCTATAATACAGCAGCAGAAAAAATGTTTGGATATTCCCTTGTCGAGGTGGTTGGCAAAAATGTATCCATGTTAATGCCCGCACATGATGCAAGTCAGCATGATCAATACCTTGAAAATTATCATCAGACTGGACATCAGAAAATCATCGGCATTGGCCGGGAAGTTAAAGGGCAAAGAAAGGACAAGTCAACTTTCGACATGGAGTTATCGGTCAGTGAATTTGCCTTTGGTGATGATCTAACCTTTGTTGGGATCGTTAGGGACATTACCAAACGCAAGAAATCTGAAACACACTTAAAAGCAACACTGGAACAACTTCAAAATACCCAAGAAGGATTGGTTGAAGCTGAAAAAATGGCTTCRTTAGGGGGCTTGGTCGCCGGAGTTGCTCATGAAATCAATACCCCCGTCGGTGTTGGCTTAACGGCAGCCACTCATC
>JAESSB010000061.1 GCA_016764335.1 Magnetovibrio sp. | reverse complement strand
AACAATTACAGCAAACAAATACTCCGGAACATTAATTGGAGTGCTTGCAACAAACACGGGGGACCTTGCAGAGCACCTCGTTGACATCGAGGGGGTCACTGGTTCAATCCCAGTCGTGCCCACCATGATTAAGCCCTAGGGAAACCTAGGGTTTTTTCATTAGCTAACTGGCGCGATGGACGCTCTCGACCTAATTTTTTTGGCATGCACGGGCTGGCTAGTGCCGCAAAAGTTAGTTTTGACTGGCTCGCAACAGGGGATACACAAGCAAACAACGCCCCGCCTGAAAAAAACACAGCACATCAATACCTACAGACCATCGATCAAAAACTCATGGGGCGTTGTAGCGATGCTTTCGGTAAGCTTTACAAAGAGTTGGGAATAAGTCTGTCTCTGAATGACTTAGGCCAGCTCGCGGCAGAGGTCTATAATGATGTTGTGACAACAACACAAGACCCTGATGAGCAGCGCATAGTTATCAAGGGTTTAGCATCACGACACCGCCGAGAGATACTAACCGAGACCACCGCAAACACCTCAGGCAAACGCACGGCCTCATAAAATACGGACTCCGAGCAGTGTGAAAATATCAAAAAGAGTACTTCCATACTTAGGAAATACTTTTAAGATTTCTAAAAGCTTAATTACCCCACCAAAACCACCTGTCGTTGAGGATGGTACGTAATAATAGATACAAGGTCAGGGTTAAATGTCCATTTTTCTAAGCCTAAATTATATTTTACGGCACGCCATCATGAACAAAAAATACAAAACCGGAGTTTACGGCTAGATGGATGTAAAATTGACAAAAATAGTGATTATATTATTTAATATCAATTAGGGCCTGTTGACAATTAGAGGGTTCCCAATCTGCTCAAAATGTGATTCAAGCTTTCTTTTAGGAGAAAGTACTGATGAACCCAGATCGTTTTGTTATCACTGATACTGTATGGGCGCAAATTTCGCCCGTATTGTCCGGAAAGTCCACAGATTGTGGTGTCACGGCAAAAGACACCCGACTATTTCTTGAAGCCGTATTGTGGCGTGTGCGCACAGGTTCCCCATGGCGGGATTTACCAACGGGCTTCGGGAACTGGAACAGTACGTTCACACGCTTTCGCCGCTGGGCCAAAAGCGGCGTTTTTGAGCGAATATTCGAGCGCCTATCGGGGGACGCCGATTTTGAATATGTCATGGTTGACGGTACCATCGTAAGCGTTCACCAGAAGGCCAGCGGCGCAAAAGGGGGACTCAAAATCAGGCCATAGGACGTTCAAGGGGCGGTCTGACCACCAAAATCGTAGCTCTTGTTGATGCCTTGGGGAATTTAATTCGATTTACGCTTCTTCCTGGTCAACGCCATGATCTGCTTGGGGTTGAGACTGTGATCAAGGCTATAGAATTTGCGGCTTTTCTTGGCGACAAGGCCTTTGATGCAAATTGGTTGCGTGACGAACTGACGGACCGAAAAGCCAGCGTTGTCATCCCTTCAAAAAGCAACAGAAAATCTCAAATTCCACACGACAAAGAAGTCTATAAATGGCGGCATTTGGTTGAAAACTATTTTGCTAAAATCAAGGAATTTAGGGGCATTGCTACGCGATATGACAAAACGGATGTCAGCTATAGTGCAAATTGGAACCTAGCAGCGGGCATAATCGCCGCTAGATGATTGTCAACAGGCCCTAGTCCAATGTCTTTTGGAAAACCGCTCTCTGTCTCACACGCCTTGACCTTCAATGTCTGTGCGTTCGTAAAGAAGCATACAGGCGATGCCTCTCAATCAGACGACATCACTGCTCTTGCCATTCGGCGGCCCTAAGAGCCTTTCAAACTACATATATGTATAACGTTTTTTTATGTATATATAATGTACGATTGACTGTGCTTATAATTCACCATGATATTCAATAAAGAGTAGGTCTTTGCTTGCCGGAATACCACTTCTGGTGCGACATGCTTGAAGCATCATTTGGGGTATAAGACGTTCATCAGCGGGGTCTATGGGCTTTGGGAGATGATCCTTTCCCAAAGGCCTATGGCTGTGGCACTAATAAGACCTTCAAAGATTCGGTTTAAGGTGACTCACATGCGTATTTTTATGGCCCTGGTTCTGTTCGTTCTGATTGGCTTTTCTGCTCAACCCAGTTTTGCTGAGGGGCAATCCTTTAAAGGTTGGCTGACGGACCTGCGTATTGAAGCCATTCAGAAAGGCATTTCTGCAGCAACCCTGAATGCYGCCTTGAATGGTTTAGAACCCATCCCCCGCGTGATCGAATTGGACCGCCGTCAGCCAGAGTTTACCTGGACCTTTCGCGATTACATGACCAAAATGGTGAATAAGCAGCGGGTTGCAAAGGGTAAGTTGAAGCTGGCGCAAAACAAAAAAGTCTTGGATAAAATCGGGGCCAAGTACGGTATTCAACCCCGCTATCTGGTCGCATTTTGGGGGCTTGAAACTGATTTTGGACGTTTAGCCAAAGGGTACTTCCCAACAATTGCAGCCTTGGCGACGTTGGCTCATGACGGACGACGCAGCGCTTTTTTTCGCAAACAGCTTTTTGCCGCCCTTAAAATATTAGACGAAGGCCACATTACACCAGAACGGAWGRRSGRCYCKKGSKSCRSAGSYRYGGSSSAYWKYMRSKWSMTKSSCACCASYKYTYRSGMCKAYGSCMARGACWACGAYGGYGAYGGYAARAWMGAYATYTGGGGCAATCRGSYTGAYGCYTATGCKTCGGCSGCYAAYTTTCTCACCAAATCGGGTTGGAAAGGCGATGAAATATGGGGCAGGGAGGTCAAGCTGCCCAAGGGGTTTGACTTCAATTTGGCGAGTATGAAGGTCAAAAAAACCTTGGCTGAATGGCAGAGGATAGGCGTTCGGCGTCTTAACCGYGCCGCCTTGCCCAATGTTAATCTTAAAGCCAGCATCGTTACCCCGGCAGGCGCCAACGGCCCTGCTTTTCTCATTTACGGGAACTTTCGGACCATCATGGTGTGGAATCAATCTATTTTTTACGCCATTGCTGTGGGCGACTTAGCCGATCGCATTGTTGGCTTGCCGGGTCTAAGCTCGCTTGGGCCTAAAAATGATAAGGGCCTTACTTATGTTGAAGGCCGTCTGTTACAAGAACGCCTGATGGCATTGGGCTTTGACACCGGTGGCGTTGATGGCGTTGTTGGGCCAAAGTCCCGCGAAGCTATTCGTGACTTCCAACGTAAGGCTGGATTGGTACCTGATGGCTATCCATCACCAGATTTATTAAAAAGTGTTGAAAATGGCCTTTGAGGAGGCTGCTCTTTACACTTCATCAAGACCCATGTGCGATAGTGGGGGTGATGACTGACCTTTTTTTGATTCTCTGGATATYTACATGAGGAAAATGCTCAATTTTCGCCGAATTCGAACTCTTGGTATTTTAGTCACGGCTGCTTTTTTNTTGGCGGGGTGCGCRGAAACCMAGTTTGTYATGGCCACAGCCAAACGTTTGGGCGATACCAATAAGCCCCAAGGGACGTATAAGGTCGGCGATCCCTATCAAGTTAAAGGGATATGGTATTATCCCAGCGAAGATTGGTCCTATGACCGCACGGGGATTGCATCMTGGTATGGTCCAARTTTTGATGGYAAAAAAACGGCAAATGGTGAAATTTTTGACCAATGGGGCGTTTCTGCCGCCCATAAAACCTTGCCGATGCCATCCATGGTCCGCGTTACGAACCTAGGCAATGGCCGATCACTGGTGGTGCGGATTAATGATCGCGGACCTTTTAAGCCGGGTCGTATCATTGATATGTCCAAGCGGGCCGCGCAATTGTTAGGGTTCGAAGGACAAGGGACAGCACAAGTCCGTGTTCAGATCTTAAGTAAAGAAAGTTTTAATTTAGCCAGACAGTCCAAACGCGCCCAAACCCAACTCGCCCGCGCAGATTCTCCGATTAAAGTCCAACACATCCCCCTCCAGCCCATCACTCGGCAAAATCTGCCCGCAGTTGTGGCACAGCAACCTTTACCTCAGAAAATACCAAAAATCATTAAGAACCCCGTTCAACAAGTGCCTGTTGCTCTCACCCGGATGTATATCCARGCCGGAGCTTTTCGCGACAAAGCCAATGCAGAACGCGTGAAAAYACGACTTGCTTCAATTGGGAACATCATTGTCAGCGCGTTTCCSRTGAAYGGKCGCGMGCTTTACCGTGTAAGGCTTGGCCCCGTTGTGAATGTTGCCGAAGCGGATCGTTTGCTTGCCGATGTTATTCATGCTGGTTTCGTCGGAGCCAGAACTGTGGTTGAAACGGGTCGGGCGATAAACTAATCGGTGAATTGGCGCAATATGGAGAGTGGACCATTGTGTTTTGGACGCGTAAAATCACCTCGATTCTTCCACACCCTGAAATTTTGAGAAGCAAAACGTATATAACATGCATCATTTTCGCCGCTTAAGCCTCTATCTCGCCGCTGCCTTGTTCAGTTTTGGTGTCATTTCATCTGYGCAGGCGCTGGAAACTCCAGCGAGCCACGCCTACCTGACGGACCTGACAACCGGAGCCGTGCTGTTCGATAAAAAAGGATCAGAACTCATGGCGCCCGCGTCTATGAGTAAACTCATGACGCTATTTATGGTTTTTGAGCGTTTGCAGGACGGTCGATTGTCGTTGGACGATAAATTTTATGTGTCTGAAGATGCTTGGCGTCGTGGCGGTACAAAAACCGGTGGCTCGACCATGTTTTTAGAACCTTCAATGCGGGTCCGGGTCGAAGACCTTATTCGGGGTATCATTGTTCAGTCAGGAAATGATGCCTGTATTGTTATCGCCGAAGCTTTGGCGGGTAATGAAGAGGCGTTTGCCGTTGAAATGACGGATCGTGCACGTGCCCTTGGCTTAGTCGATTCAACATTTAAAAACGCCACGGGATGGCCTGACCCAGAACACCGGGTCAGTGCAAGAGATTTGGCGAAGTTAGGTCAAATTTTGGTGTCACGGTTCCCAGAGTTTTTCCATTATTTTTCTGAAAAATCCTTTGTTTTTAACGGTATCAAGCAATCTAACCGCAATCCTTTGATCTATAAAAGGATGGGGGTTGATGGTTTTAAGACCGGGCATACGCAAGAAAGTGGGTATGGTTTAATGGCGACGGCTCTGCGCAAAGGTCGGCGCTTGATCTTGGTTGTGAACGGACTTTCTTCGAAAAAAATGCGATCATCCGAATCTGAACGTCTTTTAGAATGGGGCTTTCGTGAATTTGGCAATTATGAACTGTTCAAAGCCGGTGACATTGTCACCAATGCTAATGTGTGGTTGGGGGATAAGCCCAGTATTGCGTTGATGATCAATGAAGACTTAACGCTAACATTGCCTAAAAAGTCGCGCCGCAATATGAAGGTCACAGTCCGCTATGATGGACCGCTGCCTGCGCCGATCCAAAAAGGCCAACAGGTCGCGACCTTAACCATTACGGCTCCSGATACTGAAACCCGTGTRATCCCTCTGCTTTCTGCCGATAGCGTCAAACAACTTGGCCTTGTCGGACGCTTAGGYGCTGCTTTTGACTTYATCATTTGGGGCGGTGCGCGCTARGGACCAGTGYCATGAARCGGGGTCGTTTTATAACGCTTGAGGGTGGTGAGGGGGCTGGAAAATCAACCCAAATCGCTCTTTTGAAAGAGGTTCTCAAAAATAAAGGACTTAAAGTTCTGGTCACCCGCGAGCCCGGCGGGTCCCCTGGTGGYGAAGATATTCGTACATTATTGGTTAATGGTGATACCCATCGTTGGACGCCCTTGACGGAAGCTTTGCTGAATTACGCAGCACGCCATGAACACCTTGAAAAAGTGATCTTGCCTGCGTTGAAAGAAGGAACATGGGTGTTGTGCGATCGCTTCGCCGATAGCACCATGGCCTACCAAGGCTATGGTCATGCCATGGACAAAGAAGTCATCCGCCGCTTGCACCGTTTGGTGATGGGCGATATACGCCCAGACTTAACCTTAATTATGGATTTGCCTGTCGAAGAAGGCCTGAAGCGTGCCTCATTGCGAGGTGTAGGTGAAGATCGCTATGAACGCATGGGCCTTGATTTTCATAAGCGACTGCGCAAAGGATTTTTGGACATTGCCAACAAAGACCCAGGGCGTTGCGTCATTATTGATGCAACGGGTGATGTTGGGGCGGTGGCTATGGTTATTCTTAACGAAGTCGCCGACCGCCTTAGGGTGGATCTTTAAATGACCGAGTTTGATCCTGACAACTGGCCACCCGCCCCCAAAGGCAACGCTATCTTGCGCGGGCACGAGGAAGCGGAACAGACCTTGTTGTCAGCCTTTAACGGCGAACGCATGCATCATGCGTGGCTGATTTCGGGGCCTAAGGGCATTGGCAAGGCAACTTTGGCTTATCGATTTGCCCGGTTTGTCTTAAATCAAGGCCCGGTGAACGCGGGACCAAGCCTGTTGGCTGATGCCATAGGTCCCCCAAAGCCCAACAGCTTGACCGTTGCGCCAGAAAGCCTTGTCTTTAAACGCATTGCCGCAGGTGGACACGCTGATTTGTTGGCCATAGAACGTCGGCTGGATGAGAAAACTAACAAACTTAAAACCGTAATCGACGTCAATAGTGTACGCCAAGTGAGCGGCATGATGAGGCAAACCTCGGCCGAAGGTGGTTGGCGGGTGGTGGTGGTCGATGCGGCGGATGAAATGAACACAAACGCCGCCAATGCTTTGTTGAAGRTMYTKGAAGARCCRCCMAMWARWRCAYTATTYTTNNTGWTNTAGCNCATWMTCCRSGYSGMYTRTTGCCAACCATTCGTTCGCGGTGCCGCACCTTACAGCTCCGCCCGCTACCAGCGTCTTTGGTGACCGAACTGGCGGGGCAATATGCGCCTCACGTGTCCGAGCAAGATGCCCATCGTTTAGCAGACCTCAGCGATGGGTCCATTGGCCGGGCGCTGGGCCTGGTCGATGTCGGCGGATTAGAGCTTTACGCTCAACTGATGAGCCTTCTACACACTTTGCCAAATTTGGATGTTAAGTCCGCGCATACCCTTGCCGATAAGGTGTCACGGGCGGGTGCCGATGAGGCTTTTCAAACCGTTACAGGTCTTTTACGGTGGTGGTTGGAACGTATGATCTTGTTTGCCGCCGGGAAAGCGGCTCCGAATGGTGAAGATGCCGATTTCATGCTTAAACTCGCCAATCAAGCAAGTCTTGAAAGCTGGTTCTTAGTGTGGGACAAGATCAACACATTGGTGGCGCAGACAAATGGCCTGCACCTAGATAAAAAGCAAATCATTTTGAATATCTTTCTAGGTCTTGAAAATACCGTTCGATCTGCGCGCTAAACATTGAAATGATAAGGGTGCCAATTTATGGCTGATCCACAGAGCTATTACATCACAACGCCGATCTAYTAYGTTAACGATATYCCCCATATTGGACACGCCTAYACSACRTTGGCCTGTGATGTGTTGGCGCGCTTTAAGCGTTTAGACGGGTACGATGTAAAGTTCCTRACCGGAACGGATGAACACGGGCAAAAAGTRGARAAATCGGCMCAAGASAARGGYATAGACCCGMAAACCTTTACCGACCAAGTRTCTGAACGGTTTCGCGAACTTTTGGGTGTGATGAACTTTWCCYATGATGATTTCATCCGCACCACCGAAGAACGCCACAAATTAGCGACCCAAGCCTTGTGGAAACGGCTCAAAGACAGCGGCGATATTTATCTGGATAATTACGCGGGTTGGTATTCCGTACGGGATGAAGCCTTTTACGCCGAAAAAGAATTGACCAAAGATGCCGCCGGAAACTTCATCGCCCCGACGGGTGCCCCTGTCGAATGGGTCGAAGAAGCCAGCTATTTCTTTCGGCTGTCGGCTTGGGGTGAGCGTCTGTTGAAGTTTTATGACGAAAACCCTGATTTCATCTTGCCCAAATCGCGGCGCAACGAAGTGATTAGCTTTGTCGAAGGTGGCCTATTGGACCTTTCTGTATCGCGCACCACGTTCAAATGGGGCGTTCCGGTCCCCGACGACGACAAACACATTATGTACGTGTGGCTTGATGCATTGACCAACTATCTTACGGCGGTGGGCTTTCCAGACGAAGAGCATGGTGAATTTAAGACCTATTGGCCCGCCGACCTGCAYATGGTKGGCAAAGATATYTTRCGGTTTCATGCTGTMTATTGGCCCGCGTTYTTGATGGCCGCAGACATTGCCCCGCCCAAGCGCGTTTTTGCCCACGGATGGTGGACCAACGAAGGCCACAAAATTTCTAAATCAATTGGTAACGTTATCGATCCAATCGAATTGGTTGAAACCTATGGCCTTGATGCAGTTCGCTTTTTCTTGATGCGTGAAGTGCCTTTTGGCAATGATGGCGATTTTTCAAGAACTGCCATGGTGACGCGGATGAACAGTGAATTGGCCAACGATCTTGGCAACTTGGCCCAGCGTGTTTTGTCCATGGTGAACAAAAACTGTGACGGGGCTTTACCCAAGCCCGCCGCGTATAGCGATGATGACAACATCATGCTTGACCAAGCACACGGTCTGTTGGCCCAAATGCGCACTCACATGGATGTTCAGGCCTTTAATTTGGCGCTGGAAGACGTGTGGCTGCTGATTCGGGGCTGTAATGGTTATGTCGACCGCCAAGCCCCGTGGAAGCTTAAAAAAGAAGATCCCGACCGTATGGGAACAGTTTTGTACGTATTGACCGAATGTATTCGTCACATCGCACTCGTCCTACAGCCATTTATGCCCGGATCAATGGCTAAGATGCTTGACCTTTTGGCCGTGTCACCAGCTCACCGCACCTTTGCTGACTTAGGTTCAGAGCATGCTTTAAAACCAGGCTTGGCAATTGACAAACCCGAAGGGGTTTTCCCGCGTTATATTGAGGAAGAGCAGGGGGCCTAAACCATGTCCAACCTTTTGGTCGATAGCCACTGTCACTTGGATTATCCAGATTTTTCAGATTTAGATGAAACCGTGCGCCGGGCCAAAGCGGCAGGTGTGGGCTATATGCTGACCATCGGCACCTCAATGCTTAAATTTCCCGGTGTTTTGGATGTTGCCAAAGCCCAAGACAACATTTTTTGCACCGTGGGCGTTCACCCCAATGAAGCCGACAAAGAAGACTTGGTCACCGTTGATCAGCTCTTAAACCAAGCAAAACACCCCAAAATCGTTGGCTTTGGGGAGACTGGATTAGATTATTTCTATGAGCATAGTCCACGAGAAATACAAAAAGAAAGCTTTCGTAGACACTTAGAGGCTGCTCGTAAAGCACAGTTGCCCGTTGTTGTGCATACCCGCGATGCTGAACAAGACACATTGGATATTTTAGCTGAGGAAATGCAAAAGGGGGCCTTTCCTGGATTAATCCACTGTTTTAGTGCTTCTTTGGGCTTTGCAAATCGGGCGGTCGATATGGGGTTGTACATATCGGTGTCTGGCATCATCACGTTTAAAAAGGCTGATGATATTCGGTCCGCCGTGACAGAGGTGCCCCTAGACCGCTTGTTGGTGGAAACGGACGCGCCGTATTTGGCGCCCGTACCCCATCGAGGAAAACCTAATGAGCCAGCCTTTACCCGTCTGACTGCTGAAAGACTTGCTGAAATTAAAGGGGTAAGTTTTGATAAGATTGCAAAGGTAACGACAGATAATTTTTTCAGGCTATTTTCAAAGGCTCACWTMGWAAAAGGCRGACAAAYRTGCGGATAACRGTCCTTGGCWGCGGTTCAAGTTCSGGCACGCCMTCTRTTGARGCMGGGTGGGGGRARTGTRATCCAAACAACCCTAAAAACAGGCGGTTACGGCCTTCTATTCTTGTAGAAGATAAATCTAAAACACTGCTCATCGACACCTCGCCGGACCTTCGTGAACAACTTTTGACCGCAAATATCCAACACATCGACGCGGTTCTGTATACCCATGCGCATTCAGATCACTTACACGGAATTGATGATTTACGGGGGGTTAATCGGCGCATGAATGCGGCTATTCCTGTTTATGGAGATTGCAAAACCTTAGAAACGATCAAGACCCGTTTTCCCTATGTGTTTGAACCGTTGGCCAAAGATACCTTGATTTATTATAAATCGACCTTAGACCCTAAAATAGAAATTAAGCACGGCGAAACCTTTACGGCGGCTGGGTTCGACGTTACCGCAATTGAYCAAGACCATGGATATATKRATAGCATGGGCTTTCGCATTGGCGATTTYGCTTATTCKACAGAYCTRATTTCCATGCATGAAGAYGGCTTTGATATGCTCAASGGYATCAAARTATGGATGTTRGGCACATTCAGCGAYAAACCGCAYCCAACYCATTTRGAYGTTAACCGGGCCTTGGAATGGATCAAGAGGGTAAAGCCCGAACGCGCATACTTTACACACCTCGGCTTTTATCTCGATTATAAAAAGCTCCAAGCCGAATTACCCGATAACGTTTTTGTAAGTTACGACGGCCTAACATTCGACGTCTAATCCACGGCTTAAAATTGAGCAAGCCAAGGATCTTGTGCGCTTTAGTGACTTTATGATCTATTTTATCCGTTATTAAATATAACCAATTTATGGAAACGAGGTGTTTCCTGGGGTCGGCCCAAATACTCCTTTGGGACACCGTTAAATTTCCACATATGACGTTTAGCTTGAGTCCAAAAGTTCTCAAGACCGTTGATATGTTTTTTCCTGTCTGCAAAAAGCACAGGGTGGCTGATGCAAAAATGCTTGAAGTCAGATACATCCAGCACATTATAACCGCGCCAGAAATCAAAATAGGCAATGCTATCGGGGGATTACCTTTCGCTTGATGGTGGGGATCAATGTGGACGAAAATGCACCTGGGCTAATCTTCGTATAGACCCTTACCCAGCGCTTCAAAAAAGCCATGCCCTGGTGACAAGCTTTATCGTCTGCGGGCAAATTCTATATTTCAAATTTATTATTTAGTTCAAAGTGATTGTATAGGTTTTCCTGCGCATTCCCAGAACAGCTAAGTGCTGCACTTGTTTTTTTAGTCAAACGGGTCGCCTTCAAACCCTTAATTCATCAGCCGATCTGCTCAATATTTATTTGAGTTGCGCGGCTTTTTTTGTCTATTTCTGCATATTTAGAATTGACTTTATATGCCTACTAGTAGATCATATGTAATGAGCTCATAATGAAGGAGGTGTTCGTGGAAAATTTAAAAACAGAGGTCGGCACGGTCCAAAGCCTGAAGGCGAAAAGCATGACAGCCCGGCGCACTAAAGCGCAGAGCAAGTGGCGAGATAAAAATCGCTTTGTGAAATCACAGCTGAACGTCATGGCCAGAACAATCACCCATGAGGGCTTGTTGGAGATCGCCAGCACCTTTAATTTAAAGGGTAAAGCGGAAGCCGTGGCATTTTGTGCGTACGTGGTGCGGGCGATGAAACAAAAAAGCGACAGAGATGCAGCAACGTATTTGTACCTTGACGCTTTGAAAGCCGGATTCAAAAGGGATAGAGATGTCTTTTCACCATAGGAAAGCTGGTCCACAATAGGATATGGATTCTCTAATTCCCACCGTCGAAAAATTGCTCCGCCAGGTGGCGGAACAGGAGATTTTGACTCGTTTCAATAATTTGAAAGAGGCGGATATTCAATTTAAAGACGATCACGGTGATCCGGTGACAACTGCTGATTTGGAAGCTGAAAATCGCATCCAAGAAGGTTTGCTGAAGATTCTCCCTGAAAGCCATGTGATCGGGGAAGAGGGCGCGTTTAAATATCCGAAAATTCTAGAAAAGTTAAATGAAAACAAAACTGTATGGTTAGTTGACCCTTTAGACGGCACGCGTAACTTCAGTTCTGGAAAAGCGTGCTATGCGGTGATATGCGCCTTAGTTTTAGATGGAAGAACAGAAATGGGGTGGGTTTTAGACCCCGTAGCGGGCATCTGCATCACTGTCCAAAGAGGTAAGGGTGCCTATTGTGGTGCGCAAAAGTTAAACCGTATATATCAACCTGACACAATCCATTCAATGACGGGGTCGATCAGCGAAAACATTCAACGGCGGCTTCATAAGCTTGATAACACTAAGGTTCCTGGTCGCTTCGTTCGGTACCATTGCGTTGGTCGAGAATATATGGACCTCGCCCTAGGCAAACTTCAATTCGCCCTTTACGGTGGGAAATTGATGCCTTGGGATCATGCCGCTGGGGTCTTGATGCTTGAAGAAACCGGAGCATTTGTTCGCTCGGTTGAAACTAAGGCGGCCTATTCTCCACGCCATTCAGGCTCAAGCGGTGAACAACTGCTCATCGCTCCGAATGAACCCACCTTTGATTCACTCATTCAGATCATTTCGAGCAAAAAATAACCCACTGGAGTTTTAGGTATGAAAGTCGCATTTTTAGGGTTGGGTGTTATGGGGTATTCCATGGCCGGACATCTTCAAAAATCTGGACATGACGTCACGGTTTATAATCGCACAGATACGAAAAGCGCGGCCTGGGCCCAGGAATTTGGTGGGCAAGCGGCTGCGACGCCTAAACGGGCCTCACAACAGGCTAAGATCGTTTTTTGCTGCGTCGGCAACGATGATGATCTGCGTTCAGTCATTTTGGGTGAGGAAGGGGCCTTTGCGGGCATGGGCGAAGACACAATATTTGTCGATAACACCACAGCTTCTGCCGAAGTCGCCCGCGAACTTTATGCCATTGGCCACGAACAAGGGGTCAGCTTTATCGATGCCCCAGTGTCCGGCGGAGAATCCGGAGCACAAAACGGTACCTTAACCGTCATGTGTGGTGGAGACTTGGAATCTTATGCCGTGGCCGCTCCCATTATCGACTGCTTTGCACGGGCTGTTGCTCTTTTGGGGCCAGTGGGCAGTGGGCAACTGACAAAAATGGTTAATCAAACCTGTATTGCGGGCATTTTGCAGGGGTTAGCCGAAGCCATTAATTTTTCAAACAAAGCCGGGCTGGATACCAAGCAGGTGTTGGACGTCATATCCAAAGGTGCTGCGGCATCTTGGCAGATGGATAACCGTGGGGAAACCATGATTAATGATAAGTTTGACTATGGTTTCGCAGTCGATT
>JAESSB010000060.1 GCA_016764335.1 Magnetovibrio sp. | reverse complement strand
AAAGCCAGCATTGTCATCCCTTCAAAAAGCAACAGAAAATCTCAAATTCCACACGATAAGGACGTCTATAAATGGCGACATCTGGTCGAAAACTATTTTTCTAAAATCAAAGAATTCAGAGGTATCGCAACGCTATATGACAAAACTGATGTCAGCTACATTGCAAATTGGACCTTAACGGCAGCCATAATTGCGGCAAGGTAATTGTCAACAGGCCCTGGTCTTTTGGAAAAAAATGTCACACGATCAAAATAGAAATAGCGAGGCGTATGGCTCCTGTTTTTGTCGCCGTACTGGCTTGATTTCAATCCCATTGAACGGGCGCTCTTAAAAGTTAAGGCTCACATAGCGACTGAACCCCAGAACCGTTGACGACCTTGAGGAAAGCCGCAGGAAAAGGTTGTGATCTGTTCAAGGCAGAGGAATAGCGCCCCTTCTTTGTTGCTGACGGATGTGCATTAAAATAACGTGGAAATGCTCAATGTGTCCGAGACACCGCGTGCCGGAGCATTGCAAAATTCGCAACATATAGTCCAAAAAAAGGCCGGAGCATAAGCTCCGGCCTGTAAGTTTGTGTTTGGAAGAGGCAAGCGAATAGCCTTTTCCCAACGGGAAGGGTAGAAAGGATTAGAACGGGAATAAGATGTCCCAAAGTTGTGTGCCCCAGCGCGGACTTTGAAGGCCGCTGAGTGTGCCGCGACCGCCATAGGCAACGCGCATTTCAGCAATTTTAGTGTGAGCGATGGTGTTATCGGATTCGATATCTTCAGGGCGAATAACGCCCGTAACCAGCAATTCACGAATTTCGGCATTGACCAAGACTTCTTGACGCCCCATCACGACCATCGCGCCGTTGGGTAGAATTTGCGTAACCACGGCCGCAAAAGTCAATGTGATTTTCTCGCTTCGTGCAATGGTGCCATTCCCTGCCGTCGCATGTTGGTTGCCAAAGTTCGCCGTAGCCGTTGGGCTGAAGCCGGCGGGAAGGTTGTTCTTTGCCAGTTTGGTTTCAAATCCCATAAGCGCAGTAACGTCAGCTGTTTCGCGGTCTTTGCGTGTTCGCGTGGTATTATTCGCCAAAGACGCACTATCATTTAACAATAAGTTGATTGTCAGAATATCGCCGACGGCTTTTGCACGGTGGTCTTTAAAGAAGGCTTTCGCGCCGTTCCGCCACAATGAATTTGGATTAGGCTCTCTGAGCTCAGGGGCTGGCATAGGCATGCTGACCGGGCGGTAATCTGGCATCACCGTAGGGTTGGTAATTGCGGTAAGTTCTGGTCCGCTGCCAATTTCGCTGACGCGCGTTGTGGTGTTGCAGGCGCTTAATGTCACCAGGATTACCCCCAAGAGGGTCAGCCTTTTTAATGCGGAGACGTTCTGTTTCATAATCTTCTCCTCTCTCAACGCAAGGCCAGGTTGACGCCCATGGTGATACGGACCTGTGCGGACCCGGTCACAACGGCATCAATCACGGTGTTGGATCGTAGGTTTGAAATGCGAATGGTATCGCCCACACTGCCGGATTGGAGGGCCTTACCTTTGCTCGACAGTTGCATGTATGGTGTGGTCAATAACATGGTAACGATTTCACCACGGTTGACCAAAAGTGGCCGGCGGACATCATTAGCGGAAATAGCCTTGCCGGGCTGAATAGCGCGTTTGGTTGCCATGCCGACCAGCATGTCCATGTCGGTGATGACCGTGCGGGATAGGCGGGCTTCGGGTAAGGTGAGCCATTTTATGTCGGACGGCGTGATGGTTGCTCCGCGCATAACACGGTTTGCCAACACGGGGACTTCTATCATACGTACGAAACGTCCATTAACACGCAACCGTTCATTGGCGGCGGTTCCCCAAGTTAGAATAGCTGAAAACCGCCCATTTCCTTGATCAATAGACATCTGTTGCACGGCCAATTCTTGGACCGTATTTGTTGGAAGATGGATTTTCATGGACCGATTTGACATAACGGCACGCGAACTTGAATCTCCACCTTCGTTCACCATGTAGGTGTACAGGAGGTTTTCGACCTCTTCACGACGGACGATCTTGCTGGCGCGCTCAATGACAATCCGATCCATTTTCGAAGATGGACGCCAATTTAGCTTGTAAGCAGAAGCAAGGCGACGCAACCAGCGCCTGTCAAATACAGCGCGGCCTCCTGGGCGAGGAGCATAGGCGACAATGCTGTCTCCACGATCTCCGGCCCCTTGGAAAATATCACTCAATCTGACCACGTCAGTGTCCAACATGACATGCGACGTCAAACTCACAAAATGAGGCATATCCGGCGCTAGGGTCGCGGGTTTTATCGTGTTGTTTTGCGTTACTTCCTTTGCCAAAAGAGCGTTTGGAAGAAGAAAAAGTACAGCAATAATAACAATGAAAAATTTCATAACGTCCTCCCTATCTCAGCTGTGTCAAGGTCCCCATCATGTCATTTGATGTTTGGATAACTTTGGAGTTCATTTCATAGGCCCGCTGTGCGGAGATGAGGTTGGAAATCTCTTCAACCGCGTTAACGTTGGACGTTTCAAGGAAGCCTTGAAGTACCGTTCCAAAGCCCGTAGAACCGGGGCTGCCGGTGGTTGCGTTACCAGAAGCTGGTGTTTCCAGATACAGGTTTGACCCAATGGATTCTAAGCCGGCATCGTTGGCAAAAATGGCTGTTTGGATTTGGCCGACATTTGAATAGGCAACTTGGCCATCAAGTTTAGCTTGGACTTCTCCCGATGCATTAATCACGACATCGACGGCATTACTGGGAACGGTAATGTTGGGCAGGACTGGATAACCATCGTGGGTAACGATTTGGCCGGTTGCGTTAAGCTGGAACGTACCGTCACGGGTGAACCCGGTGTCCCCGTTTGGCATTTGAATTTGGAAAAACCCACGACCTTGTACGGCCAAATCAAAGGCATTATCCGTTGGGTTCAAATTGCCTTGTTCATGAATACGATAGACGGCGGCAAGCTTCACACCCAAACCAATCTGCACGCCCGATGGGACAATCGTGCCCGCATCCGAAGAGGTGCTCCCTGCGCGGCGCAGGTTTTGATAAAGGAGGTCATGGAACTCGGTGCGGCGACGCATGTATCCTGTGGTATTCATGTTGGCAAGGTTATTCGATATAACTTCGACGTTGCGTTGTTGTGCGACCATTCCTGTTGCGGCAATGCTAAGTGATCTCATGGTTCCCGTCCTTTTCCTTGTGCCATCGCTGTTTAGCGTTCTTTGGCGTTCGTRTTTTWTGATGAAGMGTTAACGATAAGTAAGGYTTATCCTGGTGYTGTTGASSCAAGCTCGCGGACCATTTTGCGGATGCGAGMATCCTCGGTKTCGATCAGCTTTTGAGCRCTGTTGTAAGTCCGACTGACTTCAATCATGCGCGTCATTTCTAAGATACCTTGAACGTTKGAMCCTTCMAKYCCACCTTGTACGACCTGTGGGTCAACTTTGGGKGTAGGCTGTTGGTCTGTGGTGTATAAGCCGCCGGCTAAACGCGATAATTTGTAAGGGTCMTTAAAGGTCACCACATTAATTTTACCAATATTACCGTTCTCAGAGGAGACAGTGCCATCGCCTGCAATATTAATCGTGACATCGGTTGAGGCGAAAAAAATCGGTGTGCCAGTGTCGGTCATAACCGGAAGTCCATCTTGATTGACCAGTTGGCCGCCATTGTCCATGCGAAAGCTGCCGTTRCGCGTATATTGATCCGTRCCATCAGCAGCCTGCACAACAAAATAACCATCCCCGTGAATAGCAAGRTCCAAAGGATTGCTTGTTTGTTTGATTGGACCTTCTGCRAKGTCTCTGTAACTTGCAATATCGCGGACAAAAGACAAACGTTGGTCTGCAATGAAATCACTTGAACGTGAACGGGTGAGATGATCAACAAACATCATCCGTTCGCCTTTGTAGCCAGTCGTGGTCATGTTCGCCAAGTTATTTGCGATCGCGCTCATTTCGCGATTCAAAACCCCTTGGCGGGAAAGGGCTATATAAGCTGTATTTTCCATTTGTTTTCGCCTTTATCTAAATCGTATCCCGTTTCGTTTACGTCCATAGCGCAAACTGATTTTGCTAAAGAATATGCAGAAACCGTGCCAACTTTAAATTCTTTTATAATCAGCATGTTAAAGAGTATATATGGCGCCGTGGTTCGGTCTGAAATTGCTGGCGGAAGGCCTTGCCCGGCAGAACTTGCCGAAAGGGGAGCTTGTCGGGAGGAGGTGGAAAAGGGCGTTGCAGCGTAAAGGCTTGTATTTTTTCTGCGTGTGGATAAAAATAAAGGCGATTTTCTTCTTAAATGGGTTTATATAAATAGCCTTAAGGGGCTTGGAAGTGTTGGTAAATGTTGCGTTTTTGCGACASYTTGTAARGCCCCMAMMGANTTATTWACCATAGCKYGTGTACTGTTWNTGGTCATCGRGCTRMCTGTWGTCTCTGCTYATTTGAGATKRCSGCTCGATTTGATAAAANTGTGGAGACGGCATGGCCGACGATGAACTCGATGATGACGATGCCGAAGAAATAGAAGGCGAAGAAGACGAAGAAGGCGGTGGCCAATCAGGTGGTCGAAAACGACTTATCATGGTTGTTGGCGGCATCCTTGTTCTGATTTTGGGCGGTTTGGCTGCGGCTTATTTTACGGGGATGTTGCAGCCGGTGATTGATATGCTTGGCGGTGGTAAACCTCCCGCCGACCAAAACGCCAAGGCGAAAGACCCCACGGTTAATGCAGACGCCGTGTTTTATGATCTTCAAGAAATGTTGGTCAACATCAATACAGGTGGACGTAAACCCGTATATTTAAAGATCAGGGTGAGCTTAGAGTTGGCAAGTAACAGCGATATTGTGCAAGTGGAAGCGGTGATGCCACGCATTATTGATAATTTCCAAATTTATTTGCGCGAATTACGCATTGAAGATCTAAAAGGCTCCGCTGGTATGTACCGACTGCGTGAGGAATTGTTAAAACGCGTTAGCGTTGCGGCCGCACCTGCGGTTGTTAATGATGTGTTGTTTAAAGAAATGCTTGTTCAATAGGACAAGAAATTAAAGTGAAGGGCTGTGCCCTTAAAAGTATGGAAGTCTGGACTTAAGAATGACAGCGCCAGGAGATGACCTTAACCAAGATGCCATGGCTGCGGCCTGGGAAGCTTCCATGGGTGGTGGGGGTGGTGGTGATGATGACGGTGCTCGCGATAGTGGAGCGGATGACGACCTCGCTGCTGAATGGGCGGCGATGCTCGATTCTGGGGACTCTGGCACGGGCGGGGACGCTGGCGGGGGGGCTGGGCGTGAATCAACCCGTGTCCTCAATCAAGACGAAATTGATAGTCTTCTTGGCTTTGATGAAGATGAGCAGGAAGGCGAACGGGCCTCAGGTATTCAGGCTATCCTCAATTCGGCTCTGGTGTCTTATGAACGCTTGCCGATGCTCGAAGTGGTGTTTGACCGTCTCGTTCGCTTGATGTCGACCAGTCTTCGTAACTTCACCTCTGATAACGTTGAAGTTTCCCTTGATGCCATCACCTCGACCAGATTCGGTGATTATCTGAACTCCATCCCATTGCCCGCGATGTTGAGCGTTTTTAAGGCTGAAGAATGGGATAACTATGGTCTCCTAACGGTCGATAGTTCCCTYATTTATTCCATCGTTGACGTTTTGCTCGGTGGACGYCGGGGCACGGCGGCGATGCGCATTGAAGGTCGTCCGTACACCACCATTGAACGTTCGCTGGTCGAACGCATGGTGCATGTGATGTTGGCGGACCTTTCGGGTGCATTTGAACCCTTGTCTCCGGTGACATTCCGTTTTGATCGATTGGAAACAAACCCTCGGTTTGCAACAATATCCAGGCCTTCCAACGCCGCGATTTTGACACGCCTTCGGATTGATATGGAAGACCGTGGCGGACAAATGGAACTGTTGTTGCCATATGCCACGTTGGAACCCGTGCGCGAACTTCTGCTACAGATGTTCATGGGGGAAAAATTTGGCCGCGATTCAATCTGGGAAACTCACTTGGCCGAAGAGCTTTGGATGACGGATGTTGAACTCGAAGCGGTTTTGGATACCCAAACCTTGCGTCTTGGCGAAGTGTTTAGTCTGAAAAAAGGCTCCCACCTTGTTTTGGGAGCAACTCCTGATTCTCAAGTTACGTTAAACTGTGGCGATGTTGCCATGTACCTTGGACACATGGGGCGCAAAGGCGACCATATGGCGATCCGCATTACGGGCCGCTATAAAAAGCCAAAGGAATAAATTATGTCGGCATCTCTGGCTCTCGATATCATAATTTCAGTTCTTTTGATTTTAACCATTGCGTATGCAATGCGGTTAAATCAGAGGCTCATGCAGTTGCGTTCCGATAAAAACGAACTTTTGGTTTTGGCACAGACGTTTGCCGACGCTACGATGCGTGCGGAAACGGCGATTGAAAACTTAAAGGTATCAAGCGAGTCCTTAACCGCAGAAGTTTCCAAAGCTGAAACCCTTAAAGATGACTTGGCCTATCTGGTCAACCGAGGGGGMAAGACAGCGGAYGAMATGRTTGGKTCTGTGAAGGGCAACAGCAGTTTTGAAGACAAACTGAAGTCAAGCCCGCTTAAGAGAGCTGGTGCGGGCGGGGCACGGTCTGCACGGTCTCAAAGTCTGAAGGATGAAACGCGCCTGATCGAAGATGCCATTCGGGCGGCGACCCCTGGCACCGCTGAACATGACGCTGCCAACCCGAATCCGGACCCTTTAGCCTCTACTTTTGAGCCCGCGCCTAAGCGAATCCTCAAACCTAAGCTCAAACCCAAACGTAAACCGAAACAATCACGTGTCGCTGCAAAGACGGTTGAACCACATAACCTCTCGTCGCGTGATATCGTGAACGGTTTAGATGGTGATATTGAAGCGATTGGCGATACCGTTGCTGCGCGGGAGCTTTTAAAAGCCCTTGGATCTGTCGAATAACCTATGAATTCATGATGAGTTGGATGACGTGATATGTCGCTAAAGGAAATGAGCCGAAACGAATTAGAAAATTCAGCTTCTATGGCCTCCGAAAATCCGATTTCTTTTGACGGGCCGCGTAGCCCCAGTCTATTGCGCCGCGTTGTGGAAAAAATTCGTTTATTGCCAATGGTTATTTTCTTTTCCACGCTCATGCTGACCGTTCGCGTTGTTGATATTTGGAATAGTGTCGACGGCGTATTCAACAAAACCTTGACCGTTTCCGGTTCTCCGGCCTTGGCGCAATCTGCCGCTGGTAGCCCTCCTGCGGCCACACCTGTAACCCCAGGTGCGGCGGCCATGCCGAAGGGCAATGAACTTGGCGGAGGCCTGGTCATGGGAGGCAGCGCACCCATGATGGCAAAACAAGACCGAGGAGCCATTGCGGCACGTATGCTGGCAGATGACCCAACGCTGTTGACCCAATCTGAAATTGATTTRTTGCAACAATTAGCCGAGCGSCGCGTYAWAATTGACGCCCGCGCSAAGGAGCTRGAGTCACGAGYCGTTTTGTTAGCGGCYGCMGAAACYCGAATTAATATTAAAATAAAAGAATTTAAAGCGTTGAARGCRACGATWGAAGCCTTGGTCRWMACGTATGACGGGCAACAACTCACCAAGTTGAAGAGCCTGGTTAAAATTTACGAAAAGATGAAGCCAAAAGATGCCGCGCGCATATTGGAAGAGCTCGATATGGGGACGTTATTGCCCATCGCTGAGTTGATGAAAGAGCGGTCGATCTCTGCTATTTTGGCAAAAATGAATCGTCAGCGTGCACGAGATATTACGGTAGAGTTAAATCAATTGCGAAAATTACCAACCCCAATAGCCCTGGGGGGGTGAAACATCGGATCATATTGAACTGTTAGGAAACATTTTATATGTGCCACAATTTATTTAGGACTTATAGGGTGCGAACTTAATCTAAAAGGTTGCGGTTTTGATGTGACTGCTTTACCTAAATAAGGAATGATTTACGCTGATTCTGAGCTGTGTTAAAAGTTAGAAAATGATGCCCCTAAAATAAAGGGATATCAAACAAGCTTGCAGCAGTGTAAAAATAAACAAGTTGTGTAAGAACACACATCATTAATGATATTTTGCTAGGGCCTAAATCCTTGCAGAGGAATGGAGTAAGATAATGGCTGTTGATATGGGCATGAAAGTTTTGGTTGTGGATGACTACAAGACGATGCTCAGGATCATGCGCAATCTTCTTCGTCAACTCGGTTTTGAGAATGTCGAAGATGCAATTGACGGAACCCAGGCTCTTGAAGTTCTGCGGGCAAGCGACGAAAAATTTGGTCTGATTATTTCGGACTGGAATATGGAACCCATGACAGGGATCGAACTTTTGCGCCATGTTCGTGCAGATCCAAAATTTCAGCAAACGCCATTTATTATGGTGACCGCTGAATCTAAATCTGAAAACGTCATTGCAGCGAAAGAAGCGGGTGTGTCGAACTATATCGTTAAGCCTTTTAATGCAGGTACACTAAAGGCTAAAATGATAAGCGTGCTCGGAGAATTCTAAAGGGAGCACGCATATGGCCGGGCGAAAACCTAAGATAACCATTGTCGCCGAAGGCCTCAAGTCAGAGGGTGAGAAGCCGGTTCTTGGAAAAACCAAAACAGTCACCGTTAAGCCTTTGCCCAAAAAAGGCTTAGCCGCCATTGACAAAGTTACGAACGCGGCCAAGGCAACCCAAAAATCCAAGAAACGTGAGTTCACGCCGGCAGATCTGGAGATCATGTCCGAACTTGAAGGCCTAGCTGACTATATCCATGACGCTAAGGTCGAAATTGGTTTGATCCGTCCGGAAGATGTTAAACACAMCKTCCTSCCAAGYGCYAAGGAYGAACTGGACGCGGTGGTYGAAGCYGCTGCGGATGCGACCAACGCCATTATGGATTCATGCGAARTCATTGAAAACGTCATGGGGGATATATCGCCTGAATGTTCGGACAAGCTTATGGMYGCGACGACTCGTATTTATGAAGCCTGTTCATTTCAAGATATTACCGGGCAACGTATCACTAAAGTGCTGAAATCCATGCGCCATATTGAGCATCGCATTGATGCATTRCTGGACATGTTTGGTGATGAAATTGTAAAATCAAAAAKAACRACGARGTCAGAKAAGGKAATAGCTCAAGATRAGCCTGYYYMMGAMTCCAGTGATCGTGTCACAGACGCAAACCTTCTGGATGGGCCACAACTTGGTGATAAGGCGAAGAAACAGTCTGAAATTGATGATTTATTAGCCAGTTTTGATTAAGTGCCGGACCAAACTTTAATTTTCAATGGACGACATGTAAATGAATGACCTGGATGGTCAAATTGAGCCGCAAGATAGTAAAGCACCCTCGACCGTAGCCTTGTTTTTGGGGCTGTATCTGGTTGTTTTGGCGTTTTTTATTCTTTTGGTCAGTATTTCTTCGGTAGAAGATACTAAATCGCAAAAAGTTATGGATAGTCTGTCGAGCACTTTCACATCACTGATGCCACCAACGGCGGACCTTACGTCATTTACGGCCAAAGATGGTGATATCTTAGCAGGYCAAGAATTCCAGCAACAGGTGACCGGAATTTTTGCGACGGCGTTGGGGGTCGAYAAAATTGAAGTGRTCCAACCCGGCAAACAAATGCGYTTGCTTTTAAATGCCGATACKCTGTTTTTTAAAGATGAAGCGCGTATTCGCCCTGCAATGTWCCCGTTGTTAGAYAGAACGGTCGCGTCATTATCCAAYCGYCCSMCAGGATTACGRTTTGATTTGGAATTTATGATTGGCACCCCAACGTTGGCTGATGGTAAAACAATGCCAGTTAAGCAGACGCTAGAAATCGAACGTGCAGGTGCATTCGCGCGGGCTATGAATGAACGGGGTATCCCCCCAGACAGCTTGTCAATTGGCATGCGTCCGGGACATTTGGGTAAAATCGTTATTTATTTCTACACCCGCAATATTGAAGCGACGAAATTACGCTTTGAAAAAACTAAGCCGTAAGGGGGCGGGTACGTGCAGACTGACGATATGCAAGACATACCTAAGGCTGAAAGCACAGAAGCCGCGTGGATGGTTACATTCACGGATTTGGTTTCTTTGATGCTGACCTTTTTTGTCTTGCTCTATTCTATGTCGTCTTTGCAAATCGATAAATGGGATAAAATGACGGACAATCTGAGCCAGACCCTAAATCCAAATAAAATCAAAACGGTCGCTGCTGCCACGGCAGAATTCAATATTGGCACGATCTTTCGMAGGCCWGCSACAAACTTGGATTATCTCTCTAGCGTTTTATCGGCTGGKGTKGCSAATGATCCATTGTTRTCCAAAAGTCGCGTCATGTTGTTGGAAGATCGTCTGGTCATTGCCTTRCCAGGAGAYCTGTTGTTTCCACCAGGAAAGGCTGACATGCCCRAGGAGGCCCGTGCAGCCTTGTTYACRTTGGGKGGACTGTTGAGCAAYGTCAGCAATCAAATTGGTGTAAATGGGCATACCGACCCCGTTCCTCCGGCACCAGGGAAAGGCTTTACCTCCAATTGGGAATTGTCCATGGCGCGGGCCTCTGCTGTGGCAAATGCTTTAAGGCGTTCAGGGTATACGAATGATATTTTCGCCTTTGGCTATGCCGATAGTCGTTTTCAACAGCTTCCCAAAATGGAAGCAAGTGCTCGTTCTGCTCTGGGGCGTCGTGTGGATATCATTATCTTCTCGTCAGCGGGAGGAGAATAATGACAGACGGGTGGAAAGTAACGTTGTCTTGGAAAACCTTAAGCCTCTTTGCGGCTTTTTTTCTGATTCAACTCGGCCAGCCAACCGGTGCCTTTGCGGACCCAGTAACGGTGCAGACTAAACAATCGGCTGGTTATGATCGCATCACGTTCCGTTGGCCCCAACCCGTAGGTCATACGGTAAAGCGGCAAGGCGATCTTATGGTGATATCGTTTTCACGTCCTATTCAGGCCGATTTACGGCCGACCGTGAAGAAACTTGCGCGCGTCATATCTGTCGAGCCGTCGCCCAATGTCTCCACGGTTATATTGCGCATAAAGGGTAAGTTTTCGGTGCGAAGCTATGATAGCGGCTCGTCCGTGGTCGTAGACATTGTAAAAGCGGCCGCAAAGACAGCCCCGAAACTTCAAAAGGGCAGCGCAAAAACAGGGCCCAAAGTGGCTGTACGCGCGGGGGTTCACCCGAAGTACTCGCGCATTGTGTTTGATTGGAAAAACAAACCTGGCTTTAAACTCAACCAGGTTGGCGATATGGTGACCCTCACGTTTGGCAAGCCAGGCACCGTAAATTTAAGCCAATTTGCAAAGGGGCGTATTCGTCATGTGAGCGCAGCGACGTCCTCTTTATCGAACGGCAAACTTTCTGTGGTATTTAAAGTTGCCGCAACGTCACAAGTTAAAGCCTTTGCCATGGGGGCTAAGGTGGTTTTGGATGTCTCTGCACCGACGGGCAAGACTGCGGTTTCCACAACGCCACCGCTCGCCCTAAAAAAGGCCTCTGCTGTTCCACAAGGCGCTCCAACACCAAAGGCTGCCCCTGTTAAAAAGGTCGTCACGAAGCCCATGGCATTGGTGCCGCCAACCGCCGCTGGCACGTCAAAACCGGGGCAAGTTCAAAAAAACACGCCTAAGCCAGTTGCTAAAACACCTTTAAAAAGCATGGACGTTAAAACGGAAGCGGTGGCCAAGGGGGTTGTCGCTTTGCGCTTTAACTGGGATGAACCCGTTGCCGCTGCCGTGTTTCGCCGTGGTGGTGCCTTGTGGTTGGTCTTTGATAAAGGCGCTACTATGGACACAAAGGCTCTGGCACGTGGTGGCAAGGGTCTTGTGGTGTCGGTGGAACAAGTGATGTCCAATACGGGTACGGTCTTGCGTATGACCACGTCAGAAGGAATTAACCCCTCTATTAAGCGTTCTGGTTTGTCGTGGATTTTAGAATTTTCAAAGCAACCTTTGGCCCCTAATACCGCGCTGAAAGCGGATGCACAGCCAGACTCACCTTTGGGCGCGCGCTTATTTGTATCGGTGCCTGAACCGGGCAATGTCGTTGCATTTAGAGACCCTGAAATTGGCGATAACCTTATTGTGGTCCCTGTGATTCCTTTAAGTCATGGGTTATCGCGGCGGTGGAAGTATCCACAATTTCAACTTTTGGCGTCAAAGCAAGGCGTGGTTGTGCGTCCTTTAGCGGATGATGTGCGCGTGCGTCCTTTGCGTCAGGGGGTGGAAATTTCCAGCACAGGCACGCTTCAAGTTTCGGGTGTGTCTGCTGAACAAAAGGCCAATATTGAACTCGATGCCGCCCGCGCTGCAGGTGGTGGAATGAAAGCCGAAGGTCCTTTAAGCCGTGTGATGGATCTTGAAAAATGGAAACGTCAAGACCTCCAGGACTTTATTGTCACGCGCCAAGACCTTCAGCGTGGCGTTGCGAAAACAAAATCGTCGCGTATGCGAGAAAAAGCACGCAACGATATGCTGAATTTTTACTTTGCGAATGGATATGCCGCCGAAGCCCTTGGTGTTTTAGAAACGATGCGTGCGGACCGACCTGCAATTGAAAATGAGCCAGAATTTCGAATGATGCGCGGCGCGGCAAGCTGGCTTATGGAACGCTATGCCGATGCGAGAAAAGACCTTTTTCATAAAAGCTTGAACGGTAATGATGAGGGGGAATTCTGGCGAGCGTTGGTGGTTGCGGGGGAACATAAAATGCCTGATGCAGCTTATGAACTGCGCAAGTTCGGAGCAATCTCTAACCCATACCCAAAGGCCATTAAATTCCCCACAGCCTTGATGGTTGCCGCAGCAGCCGTTGAATTGGGYGAYGTYAAACAGGCSACACAATACCTTGAAGTTTTGACCGTTGATGGGCCGACGSCTGCSCAAAAARATCAAATTGMTTTTGTKTCGGGYAAGCTTAAGGAATTAAGCGGGRATACGGATGGTGCGATTGCAGATTGGGAATCRGTCATGCAAGGMGTGCATCGACCTTCRCGGGCGAAGGCCGCAGTGGCGCGTACGGAACTTTTGTTAAARCTGAAMCTCTTTACCCCTAAAGATGYSATTGATGARTAYGAAAAATTACGSTTTGTGTGGCGTGGCGATGACTTTGAATTTTCCGTGTTGCGTCGTTTGGGGGGGCTTTATCTTGATGCAAAATTATATCGCAAAGGCTTGACGGCTTTGCGACAGGCTGCGACTTACTTCCCCGATCATGCAGCATCCAAGCAAGTCACCAAGACAATGTCTGATGCATTTTTATATCTGTACATGGAAGGGGGTGCAGATGTATTGCCCCCCGTTACGGCGATCGCACTTTATGATGAATTTCGGGAACTGACGCCTGCTGGTGCGGCGGGCGATGAAATGATTCGGATGCTTGCCGATCGCTTGGTGGGGATAGATTTGTTGGATCGGGCGGCTTTTCTTTTAGAATCCCAAATTGATTTTCGCC
>JAESSB010000059.1 GCA_016764335.1 Magnetovibrio sp. | reverse complement strand
CCACCAAGGATTATAATACGTATACACACACACTTTGTCCTGGATATATAAATTCGGGACATCGTGTGCGTAACCTTGCGCATATAGATCAACCTTGGCAAAAACGCTGCCATGTTCGCGCGCCATATTCATCCAATAGCGATATTCTTCGCCCTCAGTTTTATCAAGAGACGAAAGGTTAATCATCGCGGGAATGTAGCCATGAGTGGATGCTTTCAAAAGCCAGTCGCGACTGAGGACAGAATCAACCACCCGACCATTCCCATCATAACAAATACTCATATTGTACATTGCAGAAGGATAATTTTTTTTGCAGAATGCTCATACCAATCGCAGGATAGCTCTAGATTCAATGGAATACCCTTGCCATATTTAGTCATCAATCCAATCATATTCATTGCCTTCGTATGCCCTGCCTCCGCCAACGGCAACAAAACCGCTTTAGCTTTTTTGTATTCATTATCATTATAAAAAGCCACGCCCTGTTCGACCAATTGATCTTGTTCCAGCGTAGCCTCAAAGGCCGATACAGAGGATGGGACCAATAGCAGGGCAAAGGTTAACATGAAAATAATTTTTACAACCATTCGGAAATCCTAAACGAGATCCGTTAGACTGGCAACTRTATCGCAATTGAAAACGAACTCTCGCACCTTCGACAGGTCCAAATCTCAAACAAAATTTGATTCTTTCCATCACTCTGCGCACTACAATAGTCAGCCTTAATTCTGAGTATCTTCCGCGTTTGGAAGACCTAACGAGAAGGATGGATAAAGGGAAGTTTTAGCATAAAAAGCGGAGAGAATAGCCCCTGAAAACGATATTTCCCTCCCTATGGGCTTTACGCTAGAAGAGGTCCTCTGGGACGAGGGCGTGCTAAGACGTGACTTGGTCGCCCACACAACCAGTCAGCTCACCATCCGGCAAGCAGGTTGCCCTGCCTTTGCAATGGTGAGTCTGGTTGAAAATRAGAGTTTGAGCGACAGTCCGGGTTTACACCGGTCATCTCAATCTTACGACTTAAGCGTATTCTGTTTTCACTTCGCTGCTGCTCGCCATTTGGCGACATTTATCCATGCTAATATCCAAAAGTGTGCCATCACCCAAAATGCCAAATTCTTTGAGAGCAACGGATAAAATCCGCGTGCCGTTTGCCGTGAGAACGGTCAAAGATTGATGCTCGAGAAACATGTGGTTGGGCAGAGCGCCATTGCCTTTGGTAATCTCAATAAACAAGTCGATCTGTTGCTTGGGGTTGATGGCTTCGTCCACGTTGGCAAGATAGCCGCGAAATTCTTTGTAAAGATCAAGCACGTCTTGGGACTGTTGAGTCTCGTTGTCGCTAAGCGCAACGTCCAAAATCGTGTCGTTGTCATAAAACCTACTCTGATTTTCGAGCAGGGTTTGAAAAATATCGCGGTCTGAGGGTTCTTCACCCAAAAGTTCGCGCTTTTGATCCATCAAATCTTTCATGGCCTCGGCATCACCGGCTTCGGCTTTGTGAAAAGTGTCGATGGCGGTGTTAGCTTGTTTCTTTCGAGGTGATCTAACGGTCCAGGAGATTGCATCCAAGCACAAAGTGCACCCCGGCGGATTCAGGAGTGAAGTGCAACACCACCCAACACTGTGATAACGTTGAGGTGATGAAACCTGTGGGGTGTCGCGCTGACAGAATACGCACCCTAGCGCTTCCCCTAAGACTTCACAATTCTTAGGGATGGACATATTACGCTTGATGAAAGAGAATAAATGGCCCTTTTTAGAAGGCAAGGTTTTGAACCTTGCCAGATTGAACGGGAACTGGCAAGGCCGGCTTCGACGATGAGCCGAGAGTTAAAACGGAATTCAAATCAAGATGAGAGCTACCGACTGGGCTCTACGGAAGGCCGGTATTTTTACCGCCGTCCGCGAGATCGTATTTTGGATCAAAACCCAGACCTTGCCGCATTCATTAGAGAGCGTCTACAAGATAGCTGGACGCCGGAACAAGTTTCGGGCCGGTGACGCGCGAGCAACGAGGCCTTACCGAGTCTTTCTTATGAGGCCATTTATGATTGAGTCTTCTCTCTAAAAGACGAACACCTTTATCTCTATCTGTTGATCAAAAGAGGGTAGACAGGGCTTTGATCCATGACAGACCCGCAGAAATCAGCGGATGCAAACACGTCGGTCACGGGGAAGGTGATTTGATCATTGGCAACCGTACACGACCGCTTGCGACGAGACTTACCAAAAAAGCGAAATATCGACACAATGAGCGAAGACGAATTTCAAGATATCATCCTCAGTGCACAACCTGACGTTCAGAAAATACATCGGATTTAAAACGCCAGCTCAGGCCCTCTTGAAAGAACGCAGCGTTGATGTCAAAATCCAATTTAGATCAGGTGTTGCACTTCGCACCTGAATCCGCCACCAACGCCACCATTGTTAGCAACATTGTCGCGCTATGTAGGAGGTGGTGCAGTTTCATGCGTCCTGCGATCACCCAAAGCAATCAACCGCTCATACGACTTATATACAAAGCATCAGCCGCTTCGAGCGGCCACTATCAAATCACACAGTTCCCGAACGGCACCTTTGCCGCCCGATTTTTTTGTCACGTAATGAGCTGCCTCTATGGCTTCGTCAACGCCATCAGCAATGGTTAAAGCCAAACCCACATGAACCATTAATGCCACATCGGTCAGATCGTCCCCAACGTGCGCAACTTCGTGCAATTCGAGACCAAGTTGAGCACGAATATCGTTCAAGGCCGCCAGTTTATCATCGGCTCCAATGCGAACATGTTGAATGCCCAGGTGCTCGGCTCGTGTTAAGGTCGAAATCTGTTTGCTGGCGGAAATGATACATATCTGCACACCGGCTTTCATCGCCAACTTAATGCCCAAACCATCTTTGACGTTAAATTTGCGAAACTGCACGCCTTCGTCGGTATAATATAAACCACCATCGGTCATCACGCCGTCAACGTCCAAAGAYAACAGTTTAATATCTGCCAAGCGCGATTTAAGATCCAAAGTCGTAAGCTTGTCTGTCATTACAGCCTCAATAAAATTTGCATGCCTTAACTTAATACGCTTTTCTTTTGATCAAGCGAAGGCTAAACCCAAACCATTATGGAAATACAAGCGCCATTTGTTTTGTTTGACGATGCCCAGATGCAGACCGACACCCGTCTGTATGTGGACCCGGTGCGCATTTTATCCTGCTCTCGGTTCGAAAATGTAACCGCGACCCTGGCTGAAATTGATCAAGCTATAGCCGATGGTTTTCACGTTGCCGGATATTTGGCCTATGAGGTGGGATACCTATTAGAAGACAAACTCGCCGCAAACCTGTCTGTGAACTCTGATCAACCGCTGATTTGGATGGGTGTCTTTAAAGCCGTGCAAAAGCTGTCCCCGCAAGCGACATCGGCTTTCATGGACGTGTGGGCGCAACAGCCCCATTCCGTCGCCCCCCCCCAACCGACCATCACCCGTGATAAATACTTGTCCACCGTCGCCGCCATTCAAGACCATATCCGGGCGGGCGATGTCTATCAAATCAACTACACCTTCAAACAACGTTTTGATTTTTCGGGCAGTGCGAAGGCCCTATACGCTCAATTACGTCAACGGCAACGTGCCTCTTATGGTGCGATGATCGCCTTGCCAGATCGGCACATTTTATCCCTATCTCCGGAACTCTTTTATGAGGCCAAGGACGGTCTAGCTCGCACCCGCCCCATGAAGGGCACGGCACCGCGCGGCGTTCAGCCAAGCGCCGACCAAGCCCTGCGCCAATGGCTGTGTCATGATGAAAAGTCCAAGGCTGAAAACCTGATGATCGTTGATTTACTGCGCAATGATTTGAGTAAAATAAGCCARGTCGGRACAGTKAAGGTSACMGACCTRTTCACCGTTGAAACCTATCCAACGTTACATCAAATGACTTCGGGGATTGAGGCYAARCTGCACCTTGGSACGYCCTTTTCARCCATTMTTGGCGCGTTATTTCCCTGTGGTTCGATTACCGGTGCACCCAAGGTCAAAGCGATGGAGATCATCAACGCCATAGAAGATGGGCCACGCGGTGTTTATACGGGCGCCATTGGCTATGCCTCGATCGAAGACGGGGCGCGTTTTAATGTCGCCATTCGGACCCTTATATTAGACAACGACGGTCACGGTGAAATGGGAATCGGCAGTGGCATTGTCTTTGATTCAAACCCACAAGATGAGTGGCAGGAATGTCACCTAAAGGCCAACTTTGTCACAGACCCTCAACAGGCCCCGTTTCAATTGTTGGAAACCTTAAAATGGAATGCTGAGGATGGATTTGCCTTGCTGCAACGCCACCTAGACCGTTTGCASGCGAGTGCYGCKTATTTCTGTTAYCCCTTTGAYSRRGATAAAATSACCACCGCTYTGAACGCGGCCGTTAAAGACCAAACTCTAGGCCAACGCGTACGCCTAACCCTTGATGCTCAAGGCGTCATCATGACCGAAATACAGCCCTTAATCATCCCCACAAAAATGACCTATACGATTAGCGAACACGTCATTGATACAGAAAGCCCCTTCACCTATCACAAAACCACCAACCGAGCCTTTTATGACACCGCTCGCGCCAGCCAAAGTGCCGACGAAGTCCTATTTCTCAACGCCCAAGGGCACCTCACAGAAGGTTCAATCACCAACATCTTCGTGCAGCAAAAAAATGGCCAGATGCTCACGCCTACGCTTTCATCTGGCCTGCTCAACGGCACTTTGCGCCAAGACCTTATTGAGAACGGCCATGTTATTGAAGCTATTCTCACCCCAAAAGACCTGCAGGCTCCCAACACGGTGTTTTTAGGCAATTCCGTACGTGGCTTGATCCTCTCTCAGCTCCTGTGACATTCGGCACAGCCCTTAAGACTGCAAACAGGTAGGGTTACTTTAGTCTTGATACTGACAAAGGAGCAACAAGGTGGCTTATTCGAAAACCCAAAAAAAACGTGACAAAGCTCAACACGAAGCCAACAGAAGCGAAACATCAAACTTGGCGATCTTGTGCGCTTTATCCCTTATCGCTCTGGGTGCCTTTGTCGTCATAAAGATGGTCCCCACCGGGAACTTTACGATTGGACAGCTTTTTTCTTTTCAAAAAACGCCCCCCAAGACTGCTGTGAGTCTTGGGGGCGTAAAGTTGGGATCGACGCTAGATACGGTCCATAAAATGCAGCCAACGGCRACCCAAGACGTCTCAGCATCAGGCGCAATYACCATGGCATTTGCCGACGAAGGTGCTGCCTATATGGTTTGGTACGCAAAAACAGACACYCAAACCATTGCCTACAAAGCKCGTCAAAGCCGYATCATTGAAGGTGTCAGCGAAGATGARTTCGTCGGACAGCTCACGACAAAGTATGGCCCCCCATCTCTTGCGACGTGCTCTCGCCGTGTCACAAACGGCATCCGCGATTGCCATTTTAGTTGGTGGATTCCCAAAGATATCCGTCTAGATTTGACCAGCCGCCAATTGTCCAAATTAAAGGGATCAGCGTTGCATATCACCACGCAAATCACCGATACCCGTGTGGCCTTGAACCTGCAACGTTCCGCCCGCAACTTGACGCGAAGCAAAAGGCTTTTAAAAGCCTCTTCCGTCAAGGTGTTCTAGRCGCTACTATGTGTATTCTTGACACATCYCTGGAATATTGGCGCACACATGACTGGCACCGTTACCCGGCCTGACGCATCGGCGAAAACCATCGCTGACATTGACCCATCATTGGACCTAGAAACCGAAATTCGGCGTCTGTGTTCCGAAAAAAATGCCATCATCTTGGCTCATTATTATCAAGACGGTGAAATCCAAGACTTAGCCGACTTTGTCGGAGATTCTTTGGAYTTATCGCGCAAAGCRGCSGCCACCGATGCCGATATGATCCTCTTTAGCGGCGTCACYTTCATGGCAGAGGTTGCCAAAATTCTTTGCCCCGACAAAACCGTTGTGGTTCCTGATGCAAATGCAGGGTGTTCACTGGAAGATTCTTGCCAAGCCGAACCTTTTAAGGTGTGGCGTGACGCTCACCCTGATCACATTTCGCTCACCTACATCAATTGTTCAGCAGAGGTCAAAGCCCTTTCCGACGTGATTGTAACGTCTTCAAGTGCCGAGCACATCATCAACAACCTACCCAAAGATCAGCCGATTTTGTTCGCTCCAGATCGCCATTTRGGGGCGTATTTGAAACGCAAAACCGGGCGAGACGATATGGTTTTGTGGCCGGGCACTTGTGTTGTTCATGAACAATTTTCAGCCCGTGAAATTACCCGTTTGAAATCCAGGCATCCAAACGCCTTGGTCGCGGCCCACCCAGAATGTCCTGAAACGATCATCGAAGTGTCCGACTATGTTGGCTCAACCAGTGGCATCTTGAAATTTGTGAACGATAGCGCGGCCCAAGAATTTATCGTCGCAACCGAACAACACATCATTCACAAGATGACAAAAGACGCGCCCGATAAGACATTTATCGCAGCCCCCGGATCGGATGGATCGTGCAACTGTGCCAGTTGCCCGTACATGGGCCTAAACACCATGGAAAAAATATATTTAGCGTTGGTGAACGAAGCTCCAAGCCTTAAAATACCTGAACCCTTGCGCCTTGCAGCCTTAAAACCGTTGGACCGTATGCTTGAACTTGCCCCCACCGTAAAATTGGATCAAAATGCAGCCTGAAATCCCAAACGGCGTAGACACCAGCGTCGTCATAAGCTTGATCTATTCCGCAATGGCGGAAGACATTGGTAAAGGCGGCGACATCACTTCGGACTCCACCATCCCCGAAGACGTCGAATTCAACGGCGCCATGGTCGCCCGACATCCCATGACCATCGCCGGGTTGGGACTAGCTGGACTTATCTTTAAGTCGGTTAATCCCGAATTGGTCTGGAAAAGTGACGTTGAAGATGGCGACCAAGTGGACACAAACACAGTACTTGCCACCMTTTCTGGAAGCGCACGCGACCTGTTGATGGCGGAACGYACGGCCYTAAACTTGCTKCAGCACCTTTCTGGAATTGCCACATTAGCCCGCGAATATGTGGAGGCCGTCAAGGGCACCGGGGCTTATATTCTTGATACGCGCAAAACCATCCCGATGTACCGTGAACTGGCAAAGTATGCCGCGCGCATGGGCGGGGCCACCAATCACCGCATGCGTCTTGATGATGCCGTACTGATCAAAGACAATCACATTGCCGTTGCCGGCAGTGTTGCAACCGCAATTCATCGCGCCAAARCCGCMGGACACAGCTCCATCGAAGTYGAATGCGACACGATGGATCAAGTTCGTGAAGCCCTAGGCGTTGGCGTCGATGCGATCTTGCTCGATAACATGAATTTGGACCAACTGCGTGAAGCTGTTGCGCTCATCAATGACGCCGCCCGCACCGAAGCTTCCGGCGGCGTAAACATAAAAACCGTGCGAGCGATTGCCGAAACCGGGGTCAAATCCATTTCCATAGGACGCATCACTCAATCTGCTCCGGCTGTCGATATCGGTCTGGACTGGAAACCAAACGCATAATCGGTTACAAATACTTGTAACCGATTACAAAAAAACGTGGAAACAGTGCAACGGAAACAAAACGTATGTCGAACGATTGCCAAAATTTTGATGTTCTCATTATCGGCAGCGGGGCTTCCGGGCTGAATTTGGCTTTGGAACTATCTGCCTTTGCTCGCGTTGCCGTCATCACCAAAAGCGAGCTCAAAGAATCCAACACCTATTATGCTCAAGGGGGGATCGCTGCGGTTTTGGATGAACACGACAGCATTGAAGCTCACATCAAAGACACCTTAATCGCCGGGGCCGGTCTTTGCGACAAAGATGTGGTCCGCTTTATCGTTGAACATGGTCGAGAAGCCATTGAAAAATTAGTAAATTATGGGGTTGAATTCACCACCCGCACCGCAAGTTCCGGTCACGCTGAATACCACCTCACCCGCGAAGGCGGACACAGCCATCGTCGCATTGTACACGCCGCCGACGCGACCGGGCAAGCCATCGAAAGCACCCTAGAAGAACGCGTCCGCAGCCAGACCAACATCAAACTTTTCGAACACCACAACGCTGTTGATTTGTGGAGCGAACGCTTCGGCGATGGTAAAACCAAACGCGTGACGGGCCTTTATGCCTTAGATATTAAGGCCGATACCGTCAAATCCTTCTCTGCCCCGTTTGTCGTCTTAGCCACGGGCGGGGTCAGCAAGGTGTACCTTTACACATCAAACCCCGATATCTGCACGGGCGATGGTATTGCCATGGCTTGGCGGGCGGGATGTTCCGTGGCGAATATGGAATTTACCCAATTTCACCCCACTTGTCTTTATCACCCCAAAGCCAAATCGTTCCTCGTCACCGAAGCAGTGCGCGGCGAAGGCGGTCATTTACTTGACCCCAAAGGCCGCCGCTTTATGAAAAAATTCGATGAACGCGGTGAACTGGCCCCCCGCGATGTGGTCGCCCGCGCCATCGACTTTGAAATGAAACGTATGGGGGCCGAATGTATGTATTTGGACATTTCCCACAAAGGCCAAGACTTCATCGAAAAGCACTTTCCGATGATTTATAAAAACACCAAAGCCTTTGGTTTTGACATGGCCAAGGAACCACTGCCCATCGTTCCGGCGGCTCATTACACATGTGGTGGCGTTATGGTCAACCGCCAAGGTCGATCCGATGTAGATGGGCTTTATGCCATTGGTGAAGTTACCTATACCGGATTGCACGGGGCCAACCGCATGGCCAGCAACTCTTTGTTGGAATGTCTGGTTTATTCATCTGCCGCAGCCGAAGATATTCGCGCCCGTCTTGAAGCAGGTGTCGACGCACCCGTTTCCCCGCCACAATGGGATGAAAGCCAAGTTACCGATTCCGATGAAGACGTGGTCATCACCCACAATTGGGAAGAACTGCGCCGTTTCATGTGGGATTATGTTGGCATCGTTCGCACAGACAAACGCTTGGCCCGTGCGCAAAACCGCATAGACTTGCTTCAAAGCGAAATCGCCGAATATTACGGCCATTTTCGGGTCAGCAGCGATTTACTGGAACTGCGAAATTTAGCCGTTTGTGCCGAACTGATTATCCGTTCAGCCTTGGCGCGCAAGGAAAGTCGCGGATTACATTACACGTTAGATTACGCCGAAGCAGACAACGTCAACCAACGTCATCCCACCAAGCTGACCCCGAATCACTGCCCCACAGAGACACCCTAAGCCATGATAAATTTTCCCCAGCCCACATTTTTTCCCAAAGGTGCCAGCTTAACCGAAGGGGTGTGGACGCAAATCTTAACGCCCCGCACACAAACCCAAGGTCGGCCCGCCTTATTTTTAGACAGAGACGGCGTGTTGGTCGAAGAAGCGCACTACCTCCACAAAGTCGAAAATGTTCAATTGACCCCCAATGCCGCCCGCGTGGTGAAAGCCGCCAACACCAAAAACATTCCCGTTATTTTGGTCACCAACCAAGCTGGCATCGGTTATGGCTATTTTCAATGGGATGATTTCATCGCTGTGCAAGATAAAATCATTGATGAATTATCGGCAGGTGGCGCGCATATCAACGGTGTTTTTGCCTGCCCTTTCCATGCCAAAGGGCAGACGGTCTATGCCGCTGATAACCACCCCGCGCGCAAGCCCAACCCAGGCATGCTGATTTTGGCGCAAAGCCTTATGGGTATTGACCTGAAGTCTTCATGGATCGTTGGCGATCGGTCTTTGGACGTTTTAGCGGGCAAAAATGCAGGGATTTTTGGGGCCGTTCACGTGTCTACGGGACACGGGTCCAATGCAGGTGAACGCGCCGCTGCCTTAGCCATCGGCGATGATAAATTCACGGTCAGAGGATGTGCAAATTTAAATGAGGCTCATCCCATGCTTGACCTTTTACAGGGGTCATAAGGTTTGCAGGCTGGAGGCTTGGAGGCTGGAATCTTGTAGGCTAGAGGTTTTGTCGGCTGGAGCCTATTTAGAAGTCCGATCGGCGGTGACAATCTGGTTGCGACCACGGTCTTTTGCCGTATAGAGCGCCTTATCCGCAGCATCGGACAAACTCATGGACGTGTCACCGTCTTGATGCGCCGCAATGCCGATGGAAATCGTCACGGAAAACTGTTCTGAGTCAACGCCGTGAAACAAAATATCACCAAAATCCTTATGTATTTCTGCAAACACGCCTTTGGCTGCCGCACACGTGGTCTGCGGCAAAATGACCGTAAACTCTTCCCCCCCCATGCGCCCAATAATATCGGCTCCCCGCAAGCGTTGCCGTAAAAGACGGGCTAAGACCTTAATGACCCGGTCCCCCACAGCATGACCATGGGTGTCGTTAACATGCTTAAAAAAGTCAAGATCAAGCGTAACTAAGACCAAATTTTCTTTTGATCTTTTTACGCGAGATAACTCAGCCTCTAAAAATTGTTTGGTCGTGGTGTGGTTATATAAACCCGTCATAGAATCGCGGGCCATAAATGAGCGTAATTCCCGAAATCTAGCCGCCCGCATACTGACCGATGAAATCAGATGCGTTGGAAGAATAGGCTTGGTCAGGAAATCATCCCCGCCCAATTTCATTGCCGACAGTTGTTTGTCTTTATCACATTCACTGGACAAATAAACGATTGGAATACCTGCATATTCTTCGATTTGTCGGATAACGCCGGCAAGTTCAATACCACTTGTTCCCGGCATATAAATGTCCAACAAAATCAGTTCCGGTGAAATTTCATCTAGTGCAGCCAAGATGGTCATGGGGTCCGTGATGACGTGGCTATTCATGCCAGCACCTTGCAAAATCATCCGGGTATGCGTGGCCAAGGTGGTGTCGTCATCGACAATCAAAACGCGAAATGGTTCGATTATGGTGCGTTGCGTGACGTTATCAAGAACTCTGACCAAATCGGCGATGTCCACGGGTTTGRCCAAATAATCTACGGCCCCCGCACGAACGGCTCCAAGGCGCATTTCAATTGTATCCTTGGAGGTATAGACCACCAACGGCACCGTAAGTTCCCCATTTTCATGGAGTTCCGTCAAGGTGCTTAGCGCGATTTTCGAATCGTCATTGAAGGTCAGGCCGCTCACCAAAGCAGCAGCAGGGCCTTTGCGTAATTCGGCAGCCAATTCACGGGGATGGGCAATACTGATGGCTTCATAGCCAAAATGTTTCATTTCCGCACAAACATCGATCTCTCTGTTTGCAATGCATTGCGAAACGAGGATAACTTTCTTAGAGTGTCCATCCTGTTCTTTAGTCATTTTTGACGCTGTCATAATACGATCCTGCGTGCCCAATGGTCTGATATATTATACAGGGCAATCCTATATAATATAATATACCAAATACAGGTTATAATTGTCTAAGTATCTACGGTGGTAAAAGTATATTATCGGTCCCTTTTATTTTTAAAGATATTTCATGAATTGGTCTACATTATGACGCATAGCTCACCAACTTCATCTGACCGTAAAATGATTGTGGCTTTATCCGTTGCCGTCATTTTGGCTATGGCCATGGCTTTTATTCCCACCTACTTCAATAACCCAGCCGAGCCTTTTTTAAATGAATGGTTTGTTGGCTCTGATACATACATGCGGGTTTTGCGGGTTCGCGATTGGTGGGATCATGGTCTTTGGTATGAAAGTTTCTCTTCGCGCAGCAATTGGCCCTATGGGGAAACCCTGCACTGGACGCGTCCCTTCGATATTTTATTGATGATCCTAGCCACCCCGTTCGCGCCGTTTGTTGGCTTGCATAAAGCCCTTTATTTTTCCGCAATCATCATCAGCCCCGCTCTTTTACTGGCCACTTTTAGCGTGATGGTATGGGGCACACGGACTTTTTTAGACCCGCGCGGGCGCATCATTTTAGTGGTTTTGGTCACATTTCAACCCATCGCGCACTATTATTATGTGGCCGCACGGCCTGATCATCATTCCTTAATTTTGTTTGGATTTGCCAGCGTATTAACCCTGTTGGCGCGCCATGCCCACGCCCCGTCAAACGAACACAAGGCTGTGGCTTGGGCTGGTGCGGCGGCGGCCCTGAGTATCTGGGTCAGCATTGAATCTTTGAGTATTGAATTATTTGCCCTGCTCGCCTTGGGCATACTTTGGTGTTGGCAAGGATCCAACGAATGGCTCCTTGCCTTGCGGCGTTTTGCCCTTACGGGGGCTTTGGTTTTGGTCTTRGCCATCATCGTTGAACGCCCACCTTCAGAATGGCTTATGTCGGAAGAATATGACCGAATTTCCACCGTTCACGTTCTTTTATTGGCTCTAATCGCCCTGGGTATTGAAGGCATGTGGCGGCTGCGTGACCGATATGACGCCACTTTGGTGGGGCGCACAACCGCAGCCATAATCGCCGCCAGTGCAGCGGGGCTCATCATGGCAGCTTTGTTTCCTGATTTTTTCAAAGGCCCATTCGGAGCCGCGATGGATCCCCGCCTTCAATCCATGTGGCTCAATAAAATTCAAGAATTTCAGCCCTTAACAAAGACCGACTCCAGTACGATCATTGCGGCCCTTTTGATTTTGACACCCATCGCCTGGTTAGCCGTCTGGGGTGTCATCATTTGGACATCCGCCAAACGATCGCAGGCCCGTATCGAGCAATTTATCATTCTCGCTGTCGCCATGGCCTTATACCTTCCCTTAACCCTTGCACAGTCGCGCTGGGGGGCTTACATGGGGATTGCTGTATCCATCAGTTGGGCTTTGCTTTTACAGCACCTTTTGGATTGGCGAGGTGGACCGATTGCAGGGCCRGCCCCTGGCACGCCGRTCCTGCGTGCMCCYTTSTTTGTGCTGGTGGCGRTTGGTCATATTTTGCTTGCCGGRGGCCTRAAAATTTMCATMAATRARCCTGAAGRAACCCAACCCAAARTTTGCCACTGGACARACATCACGCCYTACTTAAACAGCAAARAATTTGCCGRYGGTCAGCCTCAGACGATATTGAGTTTCATCCATCAAGGCCCAGAAATCATATATAGAACCTCACACAGGGTTATCGGCACACCCTACCATCGCAACGCACACGGAATATTGGATAGTTTTACGGCGTTCACGTCATCGAACGAAGCCGAATCAAAGGCGATTTTCATCAAACGAGAAGTCGATTACGTGCTGACCTGCGTGAAGTCCGTTGAAGAAAAGTTCTTTTTAGGATTCGAAGGCGATACCTTGATGCGCAAAATAACCTCAAACACCCCCCCAAAATGGTTGGTGAGCGTTAAATTGCCCGCAAAATTAGAGGAAAAATTTTACCTCTATCAATTTAAGGACGATACAGTTTACAGCCAATCGGCACAAAAGGGGCCACCCCCTTAAATTTTCCGCCGGACTTTATCCAACAGTTCAGATAGGGTCATGTTGACTTCGACGACCCCTTGTAGGGACATTTCGATCTGGTCGCCTTCCAACACCCAATGGTCTTGTTTTAGGCGTGCGATGGTGTTTTCACAAAAAGACCTGTAATTACCCAACGCCCGTTGATCCCCCAGTTCTTGTGCTAAAATGGCCAATGCCAACC
>JAESSB010000058.1 GCA_016764335.1 Magnetovibrio sp. | reverse complement strand
TCACTCAATTCCTTGAGCGAAGCTTGCGATCGCTGTATTTCTGCTCTGATGGCGTACGTCGTCTTGGCGCACCCGTGTAAKACCTGTCCCATAAGTCCTCCCGTGATGATTGGTCAGTATAATATACAGCATCACAGTCCGGGACTAAACACCTAGCGCCGCCCAAATAGCTTTTCAATATCCGCCAGTTTAAGTTCGACGTAAGTCGGACGTCCATGATTGCATTGCCCGGAATGGGGSGTCGCTTCCATTTCRCGCAACAAGGCATTCATTTCTGCCGCTTGAAGACGTCTKCCRGCGCGCACGCTGCCATGACAGGCCATGGTTGACGCAACGTCACTCAGTTTTTCCACCAAGGTGATCGCTTCATCCCATTCCGCCAAGTCATCGGCCAAATCACGCACCAATTTGTGCACATCGACATTGCCCAACACGGCGGGCGTTTCGCGCACCACGATGGCCCCTTCCCCGAACGGTTCCAACACMARKCCAAGGGCTTCAAATTCAGAAACCCTAGCCGCAAGGCGCGCCGCAGAGGCCTCGTCAAGGTCCACGACTTCCGGCAACAACAAACCTTGTCGGGCAACAGTGCCTTCGTTCATTTGTGCTTTCATGCGCTCATAGACGAGCCGTTCATGGGCAGCGTGTTGATCGACAATGACGATCCCATCCGCCGTTTGCGCCACGATATAAGTTTCATGCAATTGTCCACGGGCAACGCCCAATGGAAAGTCATTGACCTGTTCAATTTCGGGGGCTTCGTGGCGGGCCGTTGGGGCCATATCTAGGGTGTTAAACGGCGCTTGAAATGCCGCCGCGCGATCTGCCAATCCGGATGCCACACCAGAACCTTGACCATAAGGTCGGGACTGAAGTTGATGGCTAAACCGTGGATCAAAGGCTTGGGCCGCACCCAATGCCGCATCCGATACCGTTGTCGAAGCACGATGCCCGGCATCGGCCAAGGCGTGTTTCAAGGCACCAACGATCAAGCCGCGCACCAAGCCAGGGTCTTGAAACCGSACTTCGGTTTTRGCCGGGTGCACATTGACATCAACGGTTTCAAAGGGRAGTTCTAAAAACAACGCCACATAAGGATAGCGATCATGGGCCARAAAATCRCGATATGCCCCSCGCAAGGCCCCATAAAAKAGCTTATCGCGCACCGGACGACCGTTCACGAACATGAACTGCTGGTTGGCGTTGCCGCGATTGAGCGTTGGCAAACCGATATGGCCCGTCAAACGCACACCTTCGCGTTCCGCTTCGACCTGAATGGAGTTATCAAAAAACGCCCGCCCCATCACGTCACCCAACCGATCCAGACGTTGGCTAAACAAATCGCCATGGGCAGGTTTCAAACGCAATACCGTGCGTTTTTCATCGCTYAACACAAAGCCGACACCCGGATGGGCCATGGCCAGGCGATTCACCATCTCGACCGCATGGGTCATTTCAGTCCGAGGTGATTTTAAAAATTTCAAGCGGGCCGGTGTGGCAAAAAAAAGATCGCGCACTTCAACCCGTGTGCCTTGGGGCTGGGCCGCGGGTTCAACCTCGAATACCGTGCCGCCTTCAACGCGCAGCACCCATGCGCTGTCGGCCCCTATGGCTCGCGATGTCAGGGACAAGCGCGCCACGGCACCAATGGACGGCAAAGCCTCGCCCCGAAACCCCAATGATTTAATATGCACCAAATCGTCATCCGGCAATTTAGACGTGGCGTGACGTTCAATCGCCAAAACCAGTTCATCCTTGGTCATGCCGCGCCCATCGTCGGTGACGGCGATTAACGCGCGCCCCCCTTCACGCAATTGGATATCAATATTTTTAGCGCCCGCATCAAGGCAATTTTCCACCAGCTCTTTTAAAGCCGATGCTGGACGCTCCACCACTTCACCCGCGGCGATTTGATTGACTAAGGTTTCGGGAAGTCTGCGAAGAACCATGAGTATGTCAGCCTTGTTCGCCCAAATGTTGCCACGTTAAAACTTGCGAATCGTCGTGTCGATCCTTAACGATAGCCGATATTCGGGTAGGTCCTCAAGGCTTGGACACAAGACCTTGGGGTTTGCCGACCACCACAATATCCAAAGTATCGGGTTTTAAGATCTGAGCCGCCACGCGTTTCACGTCATTTAGGGTGATCGCGCTGATATAAGCATTGCGTTTATCCAAATAATCGATGCCCAAATCGTTATTTTGCATCGCCACCAATACCCCGGCGATGGCCGATGTTGACGTGAACCTCAACGGGAACGATCCGGTGATATAGGTCTTCGCATCATTAAGCTCTTGCTGGCTAAGRTCGCCTTCACTTAAGCGTTTCCACTCGGCGCGAATGATGTTGATGGTTTCACCGACGCGGGCATTTTCCGTACCGGCGCTGCCGATCAACAGTCCGGCGTGTTTTAACGGGGCAAGACTGGTGCCAACGCTATAGGCCAAACCGCGTTTTTCGCGAACTTCGCTATACAGCCGAGACGTAAAGCTGCCACCGCCTAAGATGTGGTTCATGACCAAGGCCACATAAAAGTCGGGATCGTTGCGTTTTAATCCACCGTGGCCAAACATAATGGTGCTTTGGACCACATTTTTTTCAATGACCGTCAAACGGCCCTTTGCCTGTACCTTAACGTCCACCACGGGGGAAATATCCGGATTTAACGGTAGGGCGGCAAAGGTCTTGTCTAACATCTCAGCTAAGTGCTTGGGCGTTATATCCCCAACCACACCGATTTTAAGGTTCCGCCGAGCGATATGTGTTTTAACGAAATTTTTCAGATCCGCTTGGGTAATCGCCGCAACGCTTTTTGTCGTGCCCTTGGTGTCGTGGGCATACCCGTGGTCACCGAAAAAGCCTTTAAACAGAGCGTTTGCCGCCACCACGCTTGGGTTTTCGCTGCCCCTGCGGATACCCGACTGAATTTGGCTTTTCAAGCGGGCCACAGGTTCATCATCAAAGCGCGGGACCAGCAAGGCTTTGCGCAACAATTCAAAAGCTTCGTCTTCGTGTTCTTTCAACGTTTTAAAYTGCCCGCCAAAGCTATCGCGCCCCGCCGAAAAGCGYAGGGYAATAGACTGATCGGCAAGRCGTTKCTGGAAGGCYTGGCTATCAAGTTCGCCAGCCCCTTCGTCCATCGTGCTGGCGGCCAGGTTGGCAAGACCGCCCTTACCTTGAGGGTCAAGTTCCGCTCCACCGGCAAAAGAAAAGCGCATCGAAACCAAGGGATTCGCATGATCTTGGACCAGCCAAGCTTCGATGCCGCCGGGGCTTATGACCCGTTCAACATCCACCGCATACGCAGTCAGGGGCAATGCGCCAACACCCAGCACCAACAACAGTACGCTTAGTATTTTCATGAGCCTTCTCCCGGGGCAGGATCTTGGGGAAGAAGTTTGGTCGTAATTTGCCGGCGTTCGTTGAGTACGGCTTTCAGGGCGTCTAAAACATCTTGCTCGCTGACCGCCGCAATACGGGCCGGCCATTCTTCGACATCGGCAATGCTGTGTCCTGCGGCCAAGGCTTCACCGATTGTCCAGGCCCCTGTTTTCATTTCATCGCGCGCAAACACGGCATGTGACAACATACGCGTCTTAATGCGATCCAATTCGCCATCGTCCAGGCCTGCATCCAGCAGGTGCCGCGTTACAGCATGAACCTTTGCCGCAAGGGTATCCAGGTCAACATTGGGGCGAGGACTGGCATAAAAGACGAAACGACCTTCGCCGCGCGCAGCCGAATCGTAATACGTTCCCGTGTTCACGGCCAGCGGTGTTTCGACCACTAACTTACGGTACAACCGCGAAGTACTCCCCGAGCCAAGAATTTCAGTGAGCACTTCCAAGGCCGCAACGCGCCGGGACGATCCGTTGGTCAAAGAAGGTTGAATAATCGATTGCGACCAAACGGCTTGACGCACCCGAGCATCTTTAAGAACTGTTTCTCCCCCTTGAACGGGCGCATCCGTGACCAAATTACGGCGCGGCTCGACAAGGCCAGGGGCAATGGCTCCATAATAGGTTTTTGCCAATCGTTTAACTTCAACAACATCAACATCGCCTGCGATCACTAAAATTGCATTGTTTGGAGCATAATTGGCTTTGTAAAAGGCCAAAGCATCTTCGCGGTTCACGGATAAGAGTTCTTTTCTCCAGCCAATGATGGGACGCCCATAGGGGTGATTTTTAGGGAATAATTTTTGATGAGCCAGTTCCCCCAACCGGGCACTGGGGTTGTTCTCAACGCGCATATTGCGTTCTTCAAGCACCACGGCGCGTTCGGTTGCGACATCGGCCGGGGCCAGCACCAAGTTGTTCATGCGGTCGGCTTCTAAGGCCATCACCATTTCCAACYGATCTRCGGCGACGGTTTGRTAATACCCCGTRTAATCGTGGGAGGTGAAGGCGTTTTCTTGACCGCCATGTTGTGCTAATTTTCGCGAAAAAGCCCCATCCGGGTTCTTCTTAGTCCCTTTGAACATTAAATGTTCCAGCAGGTGAGCAACGCCCGACTTACCTTTGGGTTCATCGACTGAACCCGCGCGGTACCACACCATTTGCAAAACAACGGGCGCGCGGTGATTGGGTAAAACAACCACCTGCATACCGTTGTCTAAGACAAAGGTTGTGGGATTAAAGACGGCGGCCTGTGTCACACCTGGAACAAAGGCAAACAGACCAACACAACATAGACGGGCAAATACTCTTTTCATGAGTCATTTCTATATCCAAATTGGGGCATAAAAAGGGCCGTCAAATTCGGCCCTAAAGGAGATTGAAATCGGTCACTTAAATATACCCTTAAACAGACCTTCTAAAGGAGCCTTGGACTTTGGCTCAATCATTTTAGTCGTGCCTTCGTTAACGGGTTGACCCAATGCCTGACTTTCTTGAATACGCTTTGATTCTTCACCAGCATCCACGATGGTTCCGGTCACAGGATTTTTCCAAAACATCATGCTCTCAATGACGCTTTTATCTTCTTGGGCATACCTTGTGCTTTCGTTATTGATGACCTGACGAATATCTGGTTTTGCATTCTGGGTGCCTGCAAGGGTCAACAGAGCCGTCGTTCCGGGGGTAGACCCACGAACAGGTTTAACCCTTTGCGTGCTGTTTTCTAATAACACGCGCCGTACTGTTTGCTGAGACCTATTTGCATTTAAGCCGTTATCTTCTTGACCACCCGGCGGGGGGCGCACCCCGTAATCAGGCGGCATTGTAAGAGGGGCGCGCGTGTAAACGGAAAATTCATCCGGTATCGCTTTGGTTTGCGACAATCCTTTACGCACATCTGCACAGGCAGAAAGCAGAAATCCACAAGCAACAACGACAAGCAGGGCAGTTTTATGATTCATAGTTCAGTTTTAGGCTTTTCCTCACTGTAAAACAAGGAGTCCAGTATCAAAATTACGGCACCGACCGTAATTGCAGAATCTGCCACGTTAAATGCAGGCCAATGATAGCCTAGAAAATGGACGTCCAGGAAATCAACGACGGCCCCAAACCGTACTCTGTCAACAATATTTCCAATCGCCCCGCCTATAATCAGGCCAAGGCTGGCTGCGGRTAGGCGRCTTTCMGCTTTTTTCAGCCAAACSRCAAGCACACAAGAAATRACASCSGCCAAGCCAATCAATATCCACGGYCCCCAATCGCCAAGACCGCCAAAYAGACCAAAGCTGATGCCCCGATTCCAGGCCAACACCAGATTAAAGTACGACAGCACTTCAATTCCGCCACGCCCATAGGCGAACAGGTCTAAAAYCAGCCATTTGGTGACTTGATCCAAAACAATCACGAAGGCRACYAAAACCCAGCCCAAGCGYTGAAARGATGAARAYCCGGTKACCATTTARACATCGYCSTTGRRCATATGATCYACMGCATCGGCGCACCGTCCACACACCGTGGGATGRGYSRCGTTGGYGCCAATGTCRTCGCAAACCTTCCAGCAGCGYCCGCACTTTTCGCCACTGGCACTTTSAGAAAYSACMCCCACACCGTTGACATCCGGCAATGTAAACGCTCCTTCTGGGGCAACGCCTTCAATCAATTTCGCGCCTGAGGTAATACAGATTTCGGCTAAATCTACACCGTTTAAGGCCAAAATATATTCAGGCGATGCATAAACCGTAGGGGCTGCCTGCAGACTGGAGCCAATACGTTTTTCAGCGCGTTCGATTTCCAAAGCTCCGGTGACGACTCGACGCACATCTCGCACTTTGCTCCACTTGGCGGCCAACACGTCATCTTGCCATTCTGCCGGAACGTCGGGGAATAAACGCAAATGTACGCTATCGGAATCATGATTGCGTGAAAGCCAAGCTTCTTCGGCCGTAAAACACGCAAACGGAGCCAACCAYGCRGTCAAACAATTRAARACCTCATCCAAGACCGTGCGACTGGCGCGCCGCTGAATGGAATCGGCGCGTTCGCAATACAAAGCGTCTTTGCGAATRTCAAAATAATASGCGCTAAGCTCAACCGTGCAGAAATTGTGYARTTCGGTGAATAAGGGGTGAAAATGATAGCTTTCACAGGCTTTGCGAACCTTTCCATCAATTTCCCACAAACGATGCAAAACCCAACGGTCCAGTTCTGACATCTGGGCATAGTCCAAACGCTCGCTGGGCTTAAAATCATTGAGATTCCCCAACAAGAATCGCAACGTATTGCGCAGACGTCGATAGGTATCTGCATTTTGCTTTAAAATATCTGCGCCAAAGGGCAGGTCATTTGTATAATCAGAACCCACCACCCACAGGCGCAAAATATCCGCGCCATATTGGTCTTCTACATCTTTGGGTGTGATGGTGTTGCCAACAGATTTCGACATTTTGTCGCCACGATTATCCAAAATAAAACCATGCGTCAAAACCGTATCATAAGGCGCGCGGCCACGCGTTCCGCAACTTTCTAAAAGCGACGATTGGAACCACCCACGGTGCTGGTCTGAACCTTCCAGGTACAAGTCAGCGGGCCATTTTAAGTCGGGGCGGTGTTCCAAAACGAAGCTATGCGTACAGCCAGAATCAAACCACACGTCCAAAATATCCGTGACCTGTTCAAAATCTTCAAGCTTATGATCCGCGCCTAAGAAGGTTTGTGCATCGCGGGCATACCAAGCATCCGCGCCGTCTTCTTCAAAGGCTTTGACAATGCGATCTAAGACGGCTTGATCGCGCAACGGTTCCCCGGTTTTCTTATCAACAAACACAGCAATCGGCACACCCCATGCGCGTTGTCGCGACACGCACCAATCGGGACGATCGGAAATCATCGCTTGGAGACGGTTTTTACCTTGGCTTGGCACGAAATGCGTTTCTTCGATGGCTTCAAGAGCAGCTTCGCGCAGACCCGTTTTTCCCATGGAAATAAACCACTGCGGCGTATTGCGAAAAATGATCGGAGCTTTAGAGCGCCACGAATGAGGATAGCTGTGCTCAATGCGGTCGGTGGACAACAACGCGCCCAATTCGATCAACTTGTCAGACACCGCTTTGTTTGCCGGGAAGCGCGTTTTCTTTTTCTTTTCATCAAAGATCAACACGGGCAGGCCTTCAAACATCGGCACTTGCGCCGTATAGGTCCCGTCGCCATTGACCGTATCGGGCACGGCAATGCCGTTTTTCATGCCCAATTCCCAATCATCTGCGCCATGTCCAGGGGCGATATGCACGATTCCGGTGCCGGCTTCCAAGGTCACAAAGTCACCCTTCAAAGCGGGCACATCAAAATCATAGCCATGTTCGTAAAATGGATGTTTACACACCACGCCTTGCAAACCTTTATGGCTGGCAATCATCGTCCACGCGGTAATGTTGGTATCGGCCGCAACACGTTCCGCCAAGCCTTCGGCCACGATCAGCTTTTCACCGACCTGCGCCAAAGCATCTTCACCAACGCAATTCACTTCATAAACGCCGTAATCAAAATCGCCATACCCCACCGCGCGGTTGCCCGGAATGGTCCAAGGTGTGGTGGTCCAAATCACCACCGAAGCATCAAGCATTTCTGCAATTGGAGCCTTAGCGACCGGGAATTTTACATGGATGGTTTGCGAATTGTGATTGTGATATTCGACTTCTGCTTCGGCCAAAGCGGTTTTTTCGACCACCGACCACATCACCGGCTTAGCACCTTTATATAACGCACCACTCATCAAAAACTTGCCGAGTTCTTTAACGATGGTGGCTTCGGCGGCGTTGGTCATGGTGGTGTAAGGATTATCCCARTCMCCAAKGAYGCCYARACGYTTGAATTCYTCGCGTTGAATATCAATCCAGCTTTGCGCGAATTCACGACATTCTTGACGAAATTTCAGAACCGGAATCTCATCTTTATCTTGACCAGCAGCGCGGTACTTTTCTTCGATTTTCCATTCAATGGGTAAACCGTGGCAATCCCAACCGGGCACGTAGTTGGCATCTTTGCCCAACATTTGCTGGCTGCGCACAATCACGTCCTTCAGAATTTTATTTAAGGCATGTCCAATGTGCAGATGACCATTGGCATAAGGGGGGCCATCGTGCAGCACGAATTTTTCGCGCCCTTCACCCGCTTTCCTGTGTTGGGCATAGATATTTAAATCTTTCCAACGTGCAAGTATTTCCGGTTCTTTAACGGGCAAACCTGCGCGCATCGGGAATTCTGTTTTGGGCAAAAATACTGTATTTTTATAATCTAGGCTCATGATATCGGCTTACCGTCTTTGCATCTGAAAACAAGCAGCCTGTTTAGCCTGCTTTTGAAAGAATTTCTTTAGCTTTATCACAATCTTTTAAGATTTGTGACTTCAAAGCTTCTAGKCCGTCAAATTTACATTCGTCTCGTAGGCGTTCAATCAATTGTACGCGCAAGTGCTTTTTATACAAATCGCCCGTAAAATCAAATAAATGAGCTTCAAGAATCACGTCATCTTCGGCGTGAAAGGTCGGCCTGCGCCCAAAATTTGCGACTCCGTCTCGCCATTTGGTGTTTGCCCCTTCATCCACTCCGGCGCGAATAGCATAAACCCCGGTGGCGGGACGGAGGTAATCGTGCAGATGGATGTTTGCCGTCGGAAAGCCCAATTGGCGKCCMCGCGCATCYCCATATTCAACCCGGCCTTCTAATTCAAATGAGCGGCCTAAGATCGTGGCGGCGGCACGAACGTCTCCGGCTCTAAGAGAGTCACGCACGCGCGATGATGAATAAACTTCGCCTTGTTCATTCACCACTTGAGAAACCGCCGTAAAGCCAAAGCCTTTTTCTCGACCCAAGCCGAGCAGAGTTTCACAGTTGCCCTGACGTTTTTGCCCAAACCGAAAGTCATARCCCGCCACAACATGAGAAGCACCAAGGCTTTTGACAATGACYTCGTCAACAAAGCTTTGGGCKGACAGCCCGGCAAAATCAAAATCAAAATGCTGGATCAAAAGRTCGTCRACGCCCAAGGCTTCTATCARGTGTGACTTCATGCGCAGGGCSGTTAACCGAAACGGTTYACAATCTGGTTTAAACAGAGCATCCGGATGAGGTTCAAACGTCATSACGGCCCARGGYTTGCCAGAGGCCCKMGCAATAGAYCCCGCCTCATTGATCACCGTTTGGTGGCCCTTGTGAATACCGTCAAAGTTACCGATGGCAACWACGCATCCTCGGGCATCTTGGGGCAGGTCAGTATAGTGTCTAAAAATCCGCATGATACACGGGAAAGTGCCGCCCGGATGGCTCTGGGTCAAGTAAAATTCACCAAACCGCAACGTTTCTTATCGTCATACTTTCAGTCAACGACGCACCATACGTGGCTTGGCGCTCAACATTTGGCGGCGTTGCAGAGATTATGTCTCATTTTCTGGGGCAACCTCTTCTGTTTGAGGGCCTACGGTGGCGCGCTGATGCCACGTTTCATGAATGAGAACCCATGCGCCCAGTCTTGCACGCTGATCAATACGTTTGGTCCAGGCTTCTCAGCAAAGAGTGATGACCTTTTCATAWGATGCAAAGATTCTATTGGATCATCCATTGTCCCTATCTTCACACGAGGTCAGCAATCTAGAGCCGTTTCATTAAACACAGAATCGATTTTAGATTCCCAACGTGGCTGACTTGTGAGGCTCTTTCTGTGGTGACTTTCAGGAAGGATTTTAGGACACGCAGTGACAGCGACGATTTACGGATACGGGTTATCGGGGACATTTCAGGCGGTCTTTCCACGGGCAAGGCGGCGCAGCAATCTGAGATAGGGAAATCCGATGGCGCGCAAGCAGGGCAAGCCGCTAGGATCGAAACGGAATTTTGATGAGAACTTTATTCTTAGTCTGGTCAGAAAGCCGCCAGACATCGGTCTGGACGAAATCGCCGAGGCCCTTAAATCTGAATGCGGGGTGTCTGTCTGTTCACTGACGTCTGGTCTTTTCTCGACAAACACGAATTCAGCTTTAAAAAACCGCCCATGCAACCAAGCAGGAACGGCCTGATGAAGCCGTCTGCCGTCAGAACTGATTTGATGGTCAACCCGACTTCAACCCCATCGAAATGGCATTCTTAAAATTCAAGGCCATTCTCAGAAAGGCGGCGGCCCGCTCCGTTGATGAACTGTGGCAGGTAAGCGCAGAGGGCTGGATAAGTTTTTGATCCAAGACTGCAGAAATATTTTGCGGCCGCGGGATATGAACCGGACTAAATGGAAACCGCTCTAGCCCATTTTGAGGAAGCGTAACGTAGCTCATTTTGGGAAAAACAAGGTGCGGCAACCAATTGTGCGGTTCGCACTGGCGGATGGTATCGATCAATAAATCGGGCTCAACGCCCAACGGCCAGGCGATTTCCTGATTGGTCAAGTTCTTATGTCGGTTTTCTAAATTTTAGACCATGGATAGGGCATGGTCTTTCTTGCTCAAAAAAGCCTTCTTGCGTTAGATCTAAGCGACGCTAATAGATGAACCGTGTCATTTGAAATAGGGCCGATTCAAGGTGGTATTTCAGTCCCCACAGGTCGGTGTGTGACTTCATCAAAATGGCTGACATAACCGTAAATTCACAAAGAAGGATGGTGTGGCACCGCGCGTGAATGTAGCGTTTTCATATACCATGATGTCGATAAGAAATGACGCTGAATATGGCCGTATTGGGGCTCGTGTTTACCGGTATCGTTGAAGTCAATGCATAGCAATGTTACAGTCGGCAAGCCATACGCCTTCCCCAGTGGTATCGTGGTGATGCGTTTGTGCCCGCCAACCTTTAGCCCACGCCCCCCGATATATGGGCTACGGCGCTGGAAACGCGGCGGACGAGGTCGTAGAGGTTTTGCAGCGGGTCGAACAGTTCTCTGTGCTCTTTTTCATAGCCATGTTCAACATCGGTGCGATAACTGGCTTGTTCGCCGAAGTCTTTGGCTTCTGCTGATACCCCTGAAACCGGGAACGCTTTTCGTAAAATGCCAAGGGCATGGTCGACGTCAAGGTTCAACATTTCCTGGATCATATCGCTAGATGAGGTATCTTGGCTGTCGGAAAACTTTGGGATCTTGGCCACCAACAAGAAAATTTCTTGAATCAACGCGATGCGCACGGCATGTAAAAACAACAGGTCTTCTTCACATTCGCCGACAAAATCGGGCAACGTTGCGTYTGCATTTACGGCTTGCAGGCCTTTATCTAAATACAGTGTGTCATTTAAGAAAATGCGGTAAATCTGATTGACCTTTTCGTGACGATGGCTGTGCCGTAAAATATTGGCAAGCGTTTGAATTTGTTCCGCACGTTCTGCATCGGGTTCAATGCTGGCCCGGCGCAGCCAAATGGAGGGGTCAAACAAAGACACATAGCCATGCATCGCATCCAAGTTCGACAAATGCCGCGCATAGGCCACCATCGCGGTAAAACGTCGACAACGATCAGAGCTCTTATAGATTTCGACAAAGCGGTCTTGGTCTTTGGCGATTGCTTTGCCATGACCGCTGATGGTGTTGGAAAAATAGCCCAATTGTTGCAAAATAGCGTTGTGGGGAATAGCCCGCACTTGGCTGGGATGTTCCAAATCAACCTGAGCCCCACCTTCGTGTTGGCGTTTCACCTTACGTGAACCCGTGGTGTACAACAGGTTGGTGCCAAACAAATTCAAGGTCGCGGCGTAGTTGGGATTATCCATCAGCCGTTCATTAAATCCGGTTACGGTCATAAAGTAATCAAGGGAATAGTCCGTATCTTCGTAAAAGGCATCTTCAATGCCCGTGCCCTTGGTATCGGCCAAAGCATGTTCGACCAAACGGCATACCGTGGCAAAAGCGAGGTCGGGGTTTGAAAAGTAGACATAGCCATCGCCACCCTGAAAGCTGACTTCTTGCTTCACATGAATTTTGGCTTCGTTAAATTTTGCACGGGCATACGGCGGATAGGTGTAATCCAAACGATCGCTAAAGCTTAGGGGGTGAGCACCGCGTCCAATGGATTCTCCGTGGGTATCAAAAACCAAAAGGTCGACACCCGTAAGGCCGCTATCTTTGATGCGGGATGCAAGCTTGATGCGAATACGTTCGATCGCCAGCGATGCAGGCACCTGACCAATATACCGCCCAGCATCGGAAAATCCAGTTTGAATGCAGATGCGACCGCGCCCTATAACGTAGTCTACATAGGATGAGTTTTGCAGAAGTTCACTGATGATTTCATGGCCTAAATCCAACGCCATGCCGGTTTCAAACAACGGCGAAATGTCGATTTTATCGGCAACCCCAAATAATTTGGCAAAATACAAAGCGGTCAACACAGTAAATGGCGTATTGCATTCGGCGATCAAAAACCGAATAGGCTCATCGGCGTCAACAAATTTTAAAAATTGCGCCACCAACATAAACACGCGCTTGGCGGTGGTGCGTTCGTTCATGATTGAGCCAAAGTTGATGTCCACCGGTTCGACATTTTCCAACAGTTTGGAAATCTCAACCAGATAGTGACGGCGACTGGCAGGGTCTTCTGGTGATGTCGCAATGTCTATGTCATGACGAATGGCATTGGTCAGCTGGGCTGCATTGATGCGCACATGGGTGTGAGCAAAGGCTAGGCCAAAGTTCGCCATTTCGGCTCGTAATACCGCCATATGGGTGGCGTTGTCGGCACCGTCATCAATGGCTTTGGTCAGTAATTGTGTCACACGCGCAATGCTGACCAAACGATCACCAAGGCTTGCCACCAGTGCGCGGCTAAACTTGCCCATGTCGTCCGTGCTGTCGGGATCACCGGCGAGGCGATCAATATCGCCACAGACATGATCCAGGGTGCCTTGAAGGAGGGTTCTAATTTCTTTGATTTCAGGTCGATCGCCAAGATTATTCAGGCTCTCTAGGTAATCTTCCAGCGCCAACTTTTCCACGTCCATTCGCATGGAAAGGCTATCGGACCAGCGAATATCAGCGCGGCCATCCAAATCGTAACCCACCCAGCTGGCGACGGTCAGTAAACGGGGGGTCAGTGTTTTCCAATCCTTTGGATAAAGCTCTTGGGCCACGTCAAAGACCACGGCATAGATGCGGCGCAGGGCTTTATGGATATTGCCAATCGCCATCAAGGCAAAGCGTTGTTCATCCAACAAGGTGATCGCAGCCGTCGAACCGTGTGGGCTGTCGGCAGCAATTTTAACCAAGTCGTCAAGTTCCGCTGTGCTGAGGGCTACACCGTCGTCATTTTTACCAATCGCTAAGGTCGCTTGTAGGCGGGTTAATTCTTCCGACACGGTAAAGGTTGGGTGTGCCGTGATGACAATGCCGAACACTTCACGTTCGACTCGGGCACGGAAATCGGCAAAGGGTAACGTGGTTCCGCTGTCGTCTTTGGCCAAATCGACGAACAACCCGCGCATGTGGGCTTCGTTTTTTGCCACGTCACATTCGCCCAAAACTGCCGAGGAAAAACTTCTAAAATTTCCTTATTGGAAGGCAGAGAGAACGCCTGTGCTGCTTGGAGTACTCTATCAATATCTTCTAGGGAGATGTGGCCG
>JAESSB010000057.1 GCA_016764335.1 Magnetovibrio sp. | reverse complement strand
CCCGGGCATCGTGCACCGTTTGGACAAAGGCACCGGGGGGTTGATGATTGCGGCTAAAAATGATGCGGCTCATGTGGGGCTCAGCAAACAATTTGCCGACCATTCCATGAACAGGGCCTACCTAGCCTTGGTGTGGGGCGTACCGATCCCACCCAAAGGTGAAGTCGAAGGCAACATCGGGCGCAGCCCTCAAAACCGCAAAAAGATGGCGGTGGTTGAGCGGGGTGGAAAATATGCACTGACCCGCTTTAAGGTTCTGAAGGTCTTTGGGGGGGTGGTGTCGCTTGTCGAATGTCGGCTCGCCACCGGGCGCACGCATCAAATTCGCGTACACATGGCATCGTTGGGCCACCCTGTGGTTGGCGACCCTGTGTACGGCGGTGCAGGACGCAGCAGACGTTCAAAATTGAAAAGCCCCGCACGCGAAGCCGTAGATGCCCTTGAGCATCAAGCCCTTTATGCTTATGAACTTGGCTTTATTCACCCTAGAACAAAAAAGAAAATTTTCCTACAAAATATAAAAGATAATTTTATCAATACGTTATGTCTTAAATTGGAAACAGTTTGACAAAAATATAATCCTGAGTAAAATAGTAAGGTATTCAGCGCGCAGCCCTTGTCTCAATGGGCACAATGATTATTTAGCTTTATTTATTTTAGGAGTTTTCAGCATGGCTCAGGGAAAAAAATCCAGACCTTCGGTTGCTCGGACGGTAAAGACGGCGCCTTCTTTGACAAGCATTCCAGGTTTGGGGGTTTCCCCGGACCAGAATTTGTCGCGCTACCTTCAAGACATCCGCAAATTCCCTATGCTATCCTTTGAAGATGAGCAAGACCTTGCTAATCGCTGGGTCAAACATGGTGATGAACAAGCCGCGCATAAATTGGTGACCAGCCACCTTCGTCTTGTGGCGAAAATCGCAATGAGCAATCGAGGCTATGGATTGCCGATTGCAGACCTCATTGCGGAAGGAAACGTCGGTATGATCCAAGCGGTCAATCGATTTGATCCGGAAAAAGGGTTTCGCATTTCAACCTACGCCATGTGGTGGATTAGGGCGTCTATTCAAGAATATGTCTTGCATTCTTGGTCAATGGTGAAAATGGGAACCACGGCGGCCCAAAAGAAGCTGTTTTTCAATTTGCGCCGTGTAAAAGGCCAGATGAAGGCCTATGAGGAAGGCGACCTTTCTCTTGAACAGGTCACCCTGATCGCTGAACAGTTGGGCGTACCGGAGTATGAGGTGGTTAATATGAACCGTCGTCTGAGCGGGGGCGATTCCTCACTCAACGCGTCAATATCCATGGACGGAGAAGGCGAATGGCAGGACATGCTGGAAGATGATCGCGCAAGCCAAGAAGACACATTGTCAGACATGCAAGAGCTTGTTCAGCGCCGTAAACTGTTGGTTGGGGCGATGAAGGGGCTTTCGGAACGCGAATGTACAATTTTAACGGAACGCCGCTTGAGCGAAACGCCAAAAACCTTGGATACCTTATCCCAATCGTTTGGTATTTCACGTGAACGCGTTCGCCAAATTGAAGCGTGTGCCTTTGAAAAGCTTCAGAAATCTGTAAAAAATGCGGTGATTGAGCTAAAAATAGCCCACTAGTGCACCCCGGCATAAATTCTAACTTGTCTTTTACGCCATCGGAGGTTTTCCTGTCATTGTCCATTTGAATGGCTTTGCCAGTTTTGTGTTGTAATATTTGATGAATTTTTCGATACGGGTTTTTAGATCATGGCGCGCGCAAAAACGTGATCGGCTCAGAAGTTTTCGCATGAGAATGGAAAACCATATTTCAATTTGGTTCAACCACGATGCATGTTTTGGCGTATAATAAAAAACAATTCTGTGGCGCTTATCACGCAAAAACATTTCCCGACTGGCAATGGATTTAAGAATGCTATGCTTGCCCTTTTGACCAAGACCACCTTTGATTTGACAATGGCGGGCGACAAGCCGAACAACGCTTTTTGAAAGGTCCGTRWTTRAGSTGNWMAYAGMCMATTMGNGMYSSTGYACCNTGNRYSSTTYTKAKRYAATSAGSTTYWYYAGRRMMWSKKSAMAATCNWTYTMKYKGCGATKATNNCNNNYTGANCAKCMSYMMKWWCYTMTCNMWSWAAAYTTGAWYMNAMAKKTTMGYSMMKYWRMWRAKTWTGGNGGMRWAMGNYAWRGSRAGNWKKMKKMAWYKGTGMYSSGSGYSKRYKARGYTSRYGMYCATKAASCYCGGYTGCGAAAAGCATYWTTTATGTGRTGTTCTTGTTCATCTGTGYGYTGTTGGGTTACTARGGATGCAACTTCAGMYCCCCATTCTTCAATGAGTTCTTTTTGTTCGCCGCGAAGTTGGGCCACCTTGCGTTGTTGAATAATGATGACGAAGGTGCTGATGAGGCTTGGTAAACCTAAGAATAAAAGCCATCCAAAAGCGGAAGCAGAATACATCACCAAGATGGTGACGAGATCGCCGGTGACGGCAAAGGCATCTTGAAATGTATTATCGGAACCCCATAATTTAACAATGTAGGGAAATACACCAATAAAATTCATGGACCCAACGCAAAATGATGCGCTTTTACCTTTGCTTCGGTCAATAATGTAGGCCACAAAGGCCGGAATCATACCAAAGAAGAGGATCACCATGGTTGGTCCAGCCACAATGACCAAGAACGTCCCAACCAGGAGAACCCAGGTTAAAAACGTTGCTTTGCTTTGATGCTGATCTTTTTTTTTCTCAGCCATATGTTCTCTCTACATCATCATTATAAAAATTGTAATCGTGGTTGCGATCATACCTGCAAGGACCGCAAACATGGCCGTAGATTTTTCTCCAGATTCTAAAGCAACCTGTTCTTGGTCGATATCATCGCCAACAATGGATTGAATTTCAGCTTCAGCCCCAGAAAAGTTAATCTGTGCCTGTTGGAAGGCCAAAGCGTCACTATGGCGGCGCTGTGCATTGTCAACAAGGTCGAAGAGGTCGGGCAGGCTGCCTTGTCGCACCAAAGATGGAATTTCTTGCTCTATAGTTCGTTGGGTGGTGCGACTGTGATATGTCTGGATAGCAGGGTGGAGCAGTCCCCCGACCCAGTTGGACAGGCCAAAGAGGTTTATATGGGCTTGTTTCCATTGAATTAGGGCGAGCAAGCTTAATAAGCCAATCATAGACGTTTCTTCTTTGGGATTGGAGAGGGCCTTTATGTGGGGTTGAATTTCATGGTTGAAGTGTGTCGTGATGAAGGCCACCATATGTTTGTCCATAGGCCGGGTGGTTTGGTCCACTTTGCCAGATATATCATCCAGCGCGGGCAGCAGGGCATCAATGTTATCGACATATTCCTCTTTTAGGAGCTCGCCTTGACAAGGCATAGACCTATTAAGCTCATAGAGGCAACGTTCCATACCATAGCCTAGGGCTGAAATCTGTGCGAATGAACGCAGAGTTCTGAATGGTTTGACTTGGGTGACGACCGTCCCATTTTGGGGGGCCTGTGCCTCGCCCCAATAGCTGACAAGGTCTCTTGCCAAAATTTCACCCTGAATTTGAAAGCTCGTTTTGCGCAAATATTCAGTGGCAAAAGCATGACTAAAACCATCAATCATAAAGGAAAACCCTTTATAACGGATGGGTCCTGTGGGGTCGAGGCGGATGCATACCTTGCTGACCAAGACATCGTTCGATCCTTCAGGCTTCGATTCATGAACTTTGGCAAGCATAAGCAGGGTTGTAATTTCATCGGCAATATTGGGCGCATTTAAAGATTTACGGAGCCAAACTTCTAACTTGCTGTCCTTAATGGCCTTGATCGCATCTGGAATGTTCTCACTAAAGGCATGAGCAATAATCCTGGATGTGTAATAGTCTTTGCCTTTGAAGTTATACGGTGACTTGGATTTGATAATACTTTTGTGCTGCGTGGCGTGAGGCTTATGACCCTGCATCCAACGTGCGACGGCCTCTACAGACCAGCGTTCTTCTGGGTCGTCAGCCAAAACCCCGCGGACAATTTCAATCAAAGGCAGCGGCAGGCGTTCTTTACTACACAAAAATTTATACGTACCTTGGTCACATTTTGCCCTAAGCATGTCGGCTTCGCTAAGTTTTGCAGCAGGGTTTTTGCCCAACAGCAAAAAGACAAGCGTAATGCCAAGGGCGTAAACATCGTCAACTGAAGACCCTACCCCGCGCCCCGTAGGCATCGTAATTGCGCGTTCAGCGGACTCGTAAATCTTTGGCTGATTATAGCCCGGCGGTGCACTGACGCAGTCTCCCAAAACCAGATGTTCATGTTCTTGATCCATGAAATAAAGGTTATCAAGGCGTATAGAGCGGTGGGCAATGCCAAGTGTGGAAAAACGATTCAAGGTGGGCATGATCTGCTCAACAAAACCGGAGCCAATTTCATATTCGCTCATATGAACGGGGGCCTTGCCAAACGAGTCAATGAAGCGCCCACCCCTGGGACGTTCGTAAATAATGGCTACACATTTTCGTTCAAATGGTGCCCAAAAAACGGGTCCAAAATCAATGAGCGGGATCAAGCCGCCAACTGTAGATCCGCGAATTTGAATCATTTTTTCCCTCTGCACGGGAAGGTTAGGCTCACAAACCAAGGCAAATAAAACACGATTGGGTTCGCTGCGATCATCAACCCCATAAGCCAAAGCTGTTGGCGAATTGAATTCTGGTAAAGGCATTTCGGGAAAAATGAGATAGCGATCATTCAGGATCGCGGGGGCTGTACTGGGATCCTCTACAGCAGCATCCGGATCCGGTTCGGAGGCCGCGGGTGTTGAAGGGATTTGTGTGCCAGGTGTGACCGCACTTGCCCCTTCTCCCCCCAAGGGAAGTGATTGCGCGCCTGAGTCTGGTTCAACCGTTTCTACGGCCTGCTCCAGGGATTCTGCCATTACGGCCCTCCAACCCGAGTTCTATGGGTATGTTGCACTGGCTTAAAGATTATCTAATATAACCCCAATGATCAACGGGCATGAGGATTATCTTGTCATATATATAATAAAGAGGTTCCATTGACATCAGTCAGCGAACGGATCTCTGACCAAAATGGTGTCTTCACGTTCGGGGCTGGTTGAAAGTAGGGCCACCGGAGCCTCAATAAGCTCTTCGATACGACGAACATATTTGATGGCTGTTGCCGGTAAATCGGCCCAGCTGCGTGCGCCATACGTGGTTTCTGACCAGCCTTCCATGACTTCATAGATCGGTTCAACATTTTCCTGTTCTTTGGTTGAAGCCGGCAAATAATCTATCTCACGATCACCAATACGATAACCAACACAGACTTTCAGTTCGGTCATGCCGTCCAAAACATCAAGTTTGGTCAAAGCGATTCCGGTGATCCCATTGACTTTTACAGCTTGGCGGACAAGCACGGCATCAAAATAGCCACAGCGTCGTGGGCGACCAGTGGTCGTGCCAAACTCGTGTCCGCGTTCGCCTAGGCCTTTGCCGATATCGTCAAAGAGTTCGGTCGGAAATGGTCCGGCACCAACACGGGTGGTATAGGCTTTGGTGATGCCCAAAACATAATCGATGGCATTTGGGCCCATGCCTGTCCCTGTTGCGGCCTGACTGGCGACCACGTTGGATGATGTTACAAATGGATAGGTGCCATGATCAATGTCCAACATTGTTCCTTGCGCACCTTCGAATAAAATGCGTTTTCCGGCGCGTTTGGCTTCGTTCAGGGTTTTCCAGGTGGTGTCGATATAAGGCAATAGCTTTGGTGCTAATTCCATCAATTCATTGACAATGTCTTGAGCCACCAATTGGGTGTCACCAAAGCCGCGCAGCAATGCATTGTGGTGGAACAGCAGTTTTTCGACCTTGTCTTTGACCAATTGTGCATCGTTCAAATCCCCGGCGCGAATAGCCCGCCGTGCGACTTTATCTTCGTAAGCGGGGCCGATGCCACGCCCGGTGGTGCCAATTTTAGCAGTGCCGAGGGCTTTTTCGCGGGCTTTGTCTAAATTGGCATGGAGCGGCAGGATCAAAGGCGCATTTTCTGCGACCTTCAGAGTTGCGGGGGAAATTTCCGCACCTTGACCGCGCAGGGTCTCGATTTCAAACAGCAAGTTCCAGGGGTCCAAAACGACACCGTTGCCGATAATCGAAAGGGTGCCTTTGCGCACGATGCCTGAAGGTAAGATGTGCAGTTTGTAAACCACGCCATCAATAACCAGGGTGTGGCCCGCGTTGTGCCCACCTTGAAAGCGCGCAACAACGTCGGCACGTTCGGATAAYMAATCWACKAWTTTRCCTTTGCCYTCGTCACCCCATTGCGAGCCCACCACAACCACATTGGCCATTTTGTATYYCCTTAAGTTTTTATCTGTCGAGTTTMYKTGYCGTGCCATTTTTAAGCACATGAGAACAGTTAAGATGCCGGGCATCTTGCTCGGCGTTGTCTGTATTTTCAAGTCCAGCCATGGTCTGCCAACCTTGTTTACGCATTGAGCGCGCAAGTTCAGCATTGGTGCCGAACGGCAGAAATAAGCAATCTTGGYKCGCGATGGCSGGTACGGATTTCATCACCGTATCCATGAATAAGGTRAGCCCGGTTGCGGCTTCKGGGGCATCACKGGTGCCYGCTTSATAACGCCCTCCACGGCCCAGTTCGCCCATAACGGAAKGCGCAAATACGGCGAATGTGACGCCGGAATGGTATTCAAAACCACGGCTTTCGACGACATCCAAAGTCAGAGCCAAATCGGGGCAAGCCTCTGTAATACCTTCAATAACAGCGCTCAAATGCGCGCGGTCCTGGGCGGCTTGTGTGGGCAGCTTGATCGCGTTTAGCTTCATCAGGGCCTCTGATGCGGGGCCTAAGGCCGTCAACATTGCGATAAGGGTTTGTGCGACGTCTTGCCCCAATTTATCTGATAAAGCCAAAATGCCGCTTGTATCCTTGCGGTTCAAGGCGGTCTTCAAGGTTGTTTGGGTCGCAACATCTAAGTCTAAGTCTTTGGTGATGGCAGGGCATAAGGTCGGCAGGCCTAAATCAACGCAAAGATTTTGAATGCCAGCGGCTTTTAAAGCTTCAACAGCCATAAGCACGACTTCAACATCGGCGGCGGGGCCGGTCGCCCCGAACAGTTCCACGCCCACCTGACCAAATTGTCGTTCGGGCCGCAGTTGCGAACTTTGGACCCGCGCAACTTGCCCTGCATAGGCCAAACGTAAAGGACGGGGGGAATTGCTGAGGCGCGATTGGGCAATGCGTGCGACCTGCAAAGTCATGTCTGGGCGCAATGCTAGCATGCGGCGGCTGACCGGGTCTTGGACGCGAAATGCTTGTGCGGCTACGGCTTGTCCAGTCCCCAAAAATAAGTTTTCTTCAAACTCCATCAACGGTGGCTTCACCCGCGCATAGCCCCAGCGGCTGAACTGAGAAATAAGAAGTTCAGCCGTGGCGGCTTCATGGGCAGCTTGGGGTGGTAAACCATCCTGCATACCTGTGGGCAATAACGCCTTGTCAAAAAGTGAGTTCATGGACCCGATCGCTTAAAAAAACTGTGGTGGATGCACAGGGATTCGCCCCCATACCAACCCGGTGGTTATTAGCTGAAAAAGGGATCATGGGCAAGGGGCAGGCGCTTATGAAATGTTAATCAAGGGAAAGTACTTTCGACCGATATAATGAACGAAGGCTCTGGTTTTGTTGACCATAAGAATATGGCAGGGAAATATAACACGGAAAGACTGATGACGGCCCAAGATATAATTTTATCTCCTAAGTTCACAGACTAAGTGCATAATTTTTGGGCGGGGCAGTGAGCTTGGCGAAGACCTCGTTGGGTGAACGCGATGTTTTTGACGATTTCGCAACCCTTTTAAGAGGGCTTAAATGCAGATTTATAGTGTCTTTAATGACGTTTCAGAGGTCAAGGAACTGTTCGATGTATTTTGTGACAAAGCAAGTGGCGCGTACACTTTGTCTATAAGTTGATTTCTGATTCTGAGCGGCTAGCATAGTCTTGCAGAAATCACGGGCGGGGGATGTGGAAAAACATCATACAACCTATTGATATATAATGATGATTATTTCCCCCTCGCCTTGAGCTTGGATAATGGCGGCGTTGGTGTTTGGCATATTTAGAGTTTATTCACGGCGTACCCTTAAACCATCGTATCGGCGCGCAGGGGCGTGGTTATGACGAACTCAGTTTTAACGGTGCGTCTTTATAAATAGGCAACGTAACGGCAAAGGTAGAGCCTTCACCGACGACACTTTCAATTTGAAACTGGCCGCGGTGGCGGTTGACGATGTGTTTAACGATCGCCAAACCCAATCCTGTGCCACCGACAGCGCGGGAACGCCCCTTATCAACACGGTAAAACCGATCGGTCAGCCGAGGAAGGTGATTTTTTTCAATGCCTTCACCATAATCTTTAACCTGAATACGCACATGATTGTCGTKACTTGACAGTGGGGCAGAGATTACGYTGGTCGYRACATCGACCTTCTTCCCATTTGCGCCATACTTAATMGCATTGGTGATAAGGTTATTGAAGACYTGWATTAACTGATCTCGRTCACCGAYAATATCWGGYAAATTGGSGGMACATAWGAGGTTKATTTCAACRCTAGAYTGCTGGCCTCGTGTGAAKAGAGMGTCAAYGACTTCACGYARTAACACTTGTAAATTRACACGCACKWTTGGGCGGTCATGCTCKYGTAAYTCCACATCGGTAAGGGATAGCAAATCATCAATCATGCGGCTCATGCGTTGGGCTTCGGCTTCCATAATGCCAAGGAAGCGGGCTTGGGCCACGGCTTCCATGTGGTTGCCATTTGCAGTCCCGGTTTGAATGGTTTCGATAAAGCCAATGAGGGTTGCCAGTGGCGAGCGAAGCTCGTGGCTGACATTTGCAACAAATTCTGACCGCATGGATTCCGTGCGTTTAAACAGTGTATTTTCTTGAAATTCGATGGCCACATTATGGGGTGTGCCAAGGATGTTGGGAAGGCGCGTAATCGTAACGTTATATTGTCGGGTCAGGCTTTCGTTGACGCTCATCTCTAAGCTTTGCTTGCCGCCCTTGCTGCTGACGTCACTGAGTGCCTTTAGGGCCTTTTGATCCCTTAACATCAGTGCAAAATTACGCCCAACTATGTTTTGCCCAAACAGTTCTATCGCCTCGGCATTTGCGTGGATGACTCTATTTCGGGATCCGACCACCACCACCGGGCAATGTAAAACATCAAGCGTGCTTGTCATGAGCTCAGGACTGAAAACGTTATCTGCCTTGGTTAATGATGTATTGGAAGATGAATGTTGAATAGGGTTTGAAGCTATGGGCTCACGGTTTGTCTGTAATTGTGTCGTATGGCTTTGTCCAAATAATTTTTTTGAGGCCCATAACCAGATATTTAATCGGCCATTTCTCCCCCTAATAGGAGGCCTGGATTCGCGGTGTGATTGTGCGCGACCACGGTTTTCTACGTTCATAACCGTTGCGACCTTTTTGCTTAACATCATATAAAGTCTGAAGAAGTCCAGCCATCTCATATGCATATTGGCGATAAAGTATAGGTAAAGTGTTACAAAGTTATGACGCGAGCAACATGTGTTGACCACGTCGTGGGCAACGGCACCGCCATATTTGAACCGTTTATTCTGCCGATTCCCTATGCGGGGAGGTGAATATTAAGGAGGATTTCAAAAATAATTTCGGCGGATTTTTGGTTTTAAGAGTTGTTTTTACACGCAAAATATCTCGTCATTATTCGTATGATTAAATATGTTGTTGATGTGCGGGGATGACAATGACCCGGAGTATAATAATTGAAGTCGATCGCAACAGGGTTTGAATTTGTGAACAGTTATTTTTCTAAGTATGATAATGGAAATGACCGGGATACATGGCTAAAAAGGTATAGGCACAGCACAGGACTGCTTTGAAAGTCACAACCCATAATTTATGATCATGACTGTAACCTCCTCAAAAAATGTTCATCATTCGGGGGCATTTTGCGTGCAGGAAGACTTACAAATCATCGATTCGAATACGGGTCATAATAATCATATAAAATGAAATAATACGTTATGCGGAGGGACACGATAAATCGAATTACCTATAACTTAAATACATGATTAATGTACAGTTGATTGCTGTTTTTAGGCATGCTACGGCTAATGAATAAATAAAAAAAGGGGCCACCCCCAAGGTTTGACATTCAGGTTATCCAAAATGATGTGGACGCGATTTAGCGTTTACGGACTGAGGTGAGTGTGAAGCAAATTTTAATTAAATTAACTGGGAGAATTTCAAAATGAAACGAGCACTAACAATTGCAACTGGCGTCGCGGCTGTCGCTATGTTCGCATCTTCTGCGTTTGCGGGAACACTTGACGATGTAAAAAAACGTGGCGTTTTGTCATGCGGCGTTAGCACGGGTGTTCCAGGGTTTTCAAGTACCGATGACAAAAATCACTGGGCCGGCATTGACGTCGACGTTTGCCGTGCCGTTGCTGCTGCTGTTTTGGGCGATGCAAACAAGGTTAGCTTTAAGCCTTTGACCGCGAAAGAACGCTTTACGGCTCTGCAATCTGGCGAAATTGACATGCTGTCGCGCAACACCACATGGACGCATACGCGTGACACATCTTTGGGTCTGAACTTTGCGGGCGTCAACTATTATGATGGCCAAGGGTTCTTGGTCCAAAAAGCTTTGGGCGTAAAATCGGCTAAAGAACTAGATGGAGCTTCTGTTTGTCTTCAATCTGGCACGACCACCGAATTGAATCTTGCTGATTATTTCAGCCAAAACGGTATGAAGTATTCTTCTGTGGTGTTTGATTCATCCGACCAAACCCGTGGCGGCTTTGAAAGCGGCCGTTGCGATATTTTGACATCGGATCAATCACAGCTTTATGCTATTCGGTCCAAAATGGCGGATCCAAGCAGTGCTGAAGTGCTTCCTGAAGTCATTTCCAAAGAGCCACTTGGWCCTGTTGTTCGTCAAGGCGACGATCAATGGTTTAAYATTGTTCGTTGGACCTTGTTCGCACAAATCAATGCTGAAGAAATGGGCATCACGTCCGCGAATGCAATGGGTATGAAGACTTCGACCAATCCGGCCATTCAGCGTTTGCTTGGCACAAGCGGTAACGCTGGCGCTAAACTTGGTTTGGGGGAAGACTGGGCTTTTAACGCGATTAGCCAAGTCGGTAATTATGGTGAAATGTTTGAACGTAACGTTGGACCTAAAACACCATTGGGCATTTCTCGCGGTTTGAATGCGCTGTGGAACAAAGGTGGCCTGCAATACGCACCACCCGTTCGCTAAACGTATGAGCTTTCGGCCATGTCCTCAATGGGCGTGGCCGAAACGCTTTTTATCATATTATTTTAAATCTTTTCAGCACCAGTGAGGCTTGGCGTCATGGCTGATATGTCCGACGAACAACAATCGCAAATTAAAACAGCGATTTGGAACGATCCAACGTTTCGTGCGATCTCCTTTCAGGTGATTGCAGGTGTGGCGATTGTTTGGTTCTTTTGGTTTATTTTTGACAACACAATGACCAATATGGAAAAGCGCGGGATCACAACCGGGTTTGCCTTCTTAGATAACCCGGCAGGTTTCGGCATTTTGATGTCGCTCATCGAATACGATGAGAAGTACAGTTATGGACGAACCTTCTTCGTTGGTTTGTTCAACACGCTGCTGGTTTCGGGATTGAGCGTTATATTCGCGACCACTTTAGGTTTTCTTTTGGGCGTGGCCCGCTTGTCGAACAACTGGTTGCTGTCCAAAATCGCGACGATATATATTGAGGTGCTGCGCAACATTCCGTTGCTGCTGCAAATTTTCTTCTGGTATTTTGCAATTTTATTGAAAAACTTGCCATCGCCACGGCAAAGTATACATCTGGGCGACAGCGTGTTTTTGAATGCGCGGGGCCTTTATGGTCCCAGYCCCGTACCGACCGATGGTTTTTTTGCTGTGTGGATGGCCTTTGGCCTTGCTATAGTGATCGCGGTTTATACCGTTCGTTGGGCGAAAAAACGTCAAGATGAACAAGGCGTACAATTCCCCGCATATTGGGTGGCAACGGGTTTGATTATAGGTCTGCCCATTGTCGCATTTTTCATCATGGGCATGCCGATGGAGCTTAATTACCCTGTCCTTAAGGGCTTTAACTTCCAAGGTGGAATGCGGATCATTCCGGAGCTTATGGCGCTGACTTGGGCACTGTCTTTATATACGGCATCGTTCATCGCCGAAATCGTACGTGCGGGTATTCAAGGCGTAAACCACGGTCAAACCGAAGCCGCCCATGCAATGGGGCTGCGCAATGGCCCGACTTTACGGTTGGTGGTYATCCCSCAAGCCATGCGCATCATCATTCCACCGTTGACCAGYCAGTATTTGAACTTGGTTAAAAATTCATCCTTGGCAACGGCCATTGGGTATCCTGATTTGGTCGCTGTCTTTATGGGGACCACCTTGAACCAAACCGGRCAAGCRGTCGAAGTTGTGGGKATGACAATGGGTGTGTATTTGTTCATWAGCCTTATTATTTCTGGCTTTATGAATTGGTGGAATAAAAAAATGGCATTGGTGGAGCGTTAGATCATGARCAACTTTATCCCKCTTCCCGATTTGCCCGAACCGTCYTCCGCSAAAGGGGYYGTTGGCTGGATGCGGAGYAAYCTTTTTTCCAGYTTCGGCAACACTGTCCTGACGTTGGTGGCGGCTTAYATCGTGTACATTACGGTGATYCCGGTTYTWGAYTGGGCWATANTTTCYGCCAATTGGGTCGGSTTAACCCAAGATGCGTGTAACCGTGATGGGGCGTGTTGGCCGTTTGTMGCTTCGCGTCTTGATTTYTTCATTTACGGGTTTTATCCAGCAGACCWGTAYTGGCGTTTGGATGYGTCCTTTTTGCTGYTAGCSCTYTCTTTCGGRCCACAGTTTTTCGAACGCTTCCCTTATAAAATGAAGCTTGGCATTTTTTCGCTGACGGGCTTTCCAATCATTTGTTTTTTTCTGATTTCGGGTGGGTACTTTGGATTACAAGATGTGCCGACGGAACAATGGGGTGGCTTATCCCTGACGTTGTTGTTGGCCTATGTCGGCATTGTTGCGGCCTTACCCATTGGCATCGTGTTGGCCTTGGGCCGACGTTCAGAGATGCCGGTTATTCGAACATTGTGTATCGGTTTTATTGAATTTTGGCGCGGTATACCGCTGATTTCCGTGTTGTTTATGGCATCGGTGATGCTGCCGTTATTTTTGCCCGAAGGTCTGAATTTCGACAAGCTACTGCGTGCGTTGATTGGCATCACGATGTTCCWGTCGGCCTATATGGCGGAAGTGATCAGAGGTGGCCTTCAAGCCATTCCGCGAGGTCAATACGAAGCCGCGTCCGCGATGGGACTTAACTATTGGAAAATGATGCAGTTGGTTGTTCTGCCGCAGGCTTTAAAGTTAGTCATCCCGGGTATCGTGAATACCTTTATCGCGTTGTTCAAAGACACGACATTGGTTTTGATTATTGGTCTTTTTGATGTTTTGGCAACGGTACAAAGCGCAATTCAAGACCCAAAGTGGGGCAAGGTTGAAACCGAAGGCTATGTTTTTGCCGCCGCCTGTTTTTGGGTATTTTGCTTTTCCATGTCGCGCTACAGCCAACGGCTGGAACGTAAACTTCACAGAGGCCACAAACGTTAAGTGAATTAGGAACGAACAATGACGTCTGATAAATCTGCCATCCAAATCATTAACATGAATAAATGGTATGGCGACTTCCATGTCCTGAAAGATATAAATTTASAGGTTGCMGAAGGCGARCGCATCGTCATTTGCGGTCCTTCAGGGTCCGGWAAATCGACCATGATCCGCTGYRTYAATCGYTTGGAAGAACATCARKMMRRWYARRKCMGGGCAACAATAGCGTACATAGCCTGGCCAGATTTTCCAAAAAATCGATGCCTCTACTTTTGGATAGCCTTTGCGAATTTCATCTAGAAGCTTGTTTCTACTCCATACCCATGTGGCAAAAATACATAGCATAAGACCTAGTAGTGGTTGACTGTATTCGGTGGTTAAGACCACGATAAAATCAAACATGTGGTCAAAATTTAAAATAATAATAGTGCTAAT
>JAESSB010000056.1 GCA_016764335.1 Magnetovibrio sp. | reverse complement strand
TTATTGGGCGTGACGGGGTCGGGTAAAACGTTCACCATGGTGCATACCATTGCGCAGTTGCAACGGCCTGCATTGGTGCTGGTTCATAATAAAACCCTAGCGGCGCAGTTGTACGGTGAGCTAAAAGAGTTTTTGCCGGACAATGCCGTTGAGTACTTCGTGTCTTATTACGATTATTATCAACCAGAAGCTTATATGCCGGCGTCTGACACGTTCATTGATAAAGATGCATCGTTGAATGAGCATATTCAGCAAATGCGGCTATCAGCAACTAAGGCGCTAATGGAGCGTAATGATGCCATCATCGTTGCGAGTGTTTCTTGCATTTATGGCTTAGGTGATCCAGAGCTGTATTTCAGCATGATTCTTCATTTGTCTCGTGGCGAGCGTGTTAGCCAGCGAGACATTGTGCGTCAGCTGACAGAAATGCAATATAAGCGCAACGATACGGAGCTTATCCGGGCAACGTATCGGGTTCGTGGTGATGTGATCGATATTTTCCCTGCTGAGTCAGACCAAGACGCGATTCGTGTTGAATTGTTTGATGATGAAATTGAACGGTTGTCGATATTTGATCCTTTAACGGGCGAAATTGTTCAGCGGATACCTCGATATACTATTTTCCCTATTTCCCATTATGTAACGCCACGAGAAACGGTTCTTGAATCGATTGATAAAATCAAAGCAGAATTAGCCATTCGTTTGGAACAGCTGCGCTCAATGAATAAGTTGGTTGAAGCACAGCGTTTGGAAGAGCGAACGAAGTTTGATATTGAGATGATGCGAGAAATTGGCTATTGCTCGGGGATTGAAAATTACTCCCGCTATTTATCCGGTAGAGCGCCCGGTGAAGCGCCGCCAACCTTATTTGATTATTTACCCGATGATGCGCTTCTATTTATAGATGAGTCGCACGTGACGGTGCCGCAAGTGGGGGCGATGTATAAAGGTGATCGTTCACGAAAAGAAACCTTGGTTGAATACGGCTTTAGGCTACCGTCAGCGCTGGACAATAGGCCAATGCGCTTTGAAGAGTTTGAAGCCAAAGCGCCGCAAACTATCTATGTTTCAGCGACGCCTGCAAAATATGAAATGGCGCGTTCAGGCGCGATTATTGAGCAAGTGGTTAGACCAACGGGATTGTTAGACCCTATCATTGAGGTAAGGCCGGCTACAACGCAAGTGGATGACTTGTTGTCTGAGATTAATCAGCGAGTAAAGTTGAAAGAGCGTGTTTTGGTGACAACGCTTACCAAGCGAATGTCTGAAGACTTGACGGATTACTTGATGGAGTACGGCGTAAAGGTTCGTTACTTACATTCGGACATTGAAACGGTTGAACGGGTAGAAATTATTCGTGATTTGCGCTTAGGTGTGTTTGATGTGTTGATAGGAATCAACTTGTTACGGGAAGGCTTGGATATCCCCGAGGTGTCATTAGTAGCTATTTTGGATGCGGATAAAGAGGGCTTTTTGCGTTCGGAAGTGTCGATGATTCAAACAATGGGGCGCGCCGCTAGAAACGTTAAGGGCATGGCTATTTTATATGCAGATAAAATAACAGGCTCCATGCAGCGGGCAATGGATGAAACAAGCCGTCGGCGTGAAGCCCAACAGAAATTTAACGACGACAATGGCATCACCCCGCAAGGTATCGTTAAAAAAGTGACCGACATCATGGAAGGCTCAAAGCGTTCTCAACGAGTGATTGCGAAGAAGGTGGCTGAACAAGCGGCTAAATATCAAGCATTATCGCCATCGCAATTAGCGAAAAAAATCACTCAACTGGAAGCAAAAATGTATCAACACTCCCGTGATTTAGAATTTGAAGCGGCAGCCGAAGTGCGTGATGAAGTGAATAACTTACGCGATTATGCTGTTTTGGGCCGTTAGTAAAACCAAATTAACCCACTGAGTGCTTCACTAAGGTTGCAACATTGCAGTACAATGCGCGGTCTTTAGGAAGTTGCTTGAAGGCGCGTAGCTCAGTTGGTTAGAGCGCACCCTTGACATGGGTGAGGTCGGTGGTTCGAATCCACTCGTGCCTACCAATTTCCTATAACCGAACAATTTTATAATCCACAAAACAAAGGTTCTAACGTGCCAGTTATTACATTACCCGATGGAAGTCAGCGCGAATTTTCGCAACCTGTTAGCGTGCTAGATGTTGCCGCAGACATAGGTGCTGGGCTTGCTAAAGCAACCTTGGCGGGCAAAGTTAATGACGTATTGGTGGATGGCTCATTTATCATCGAAAATGATTCATCGTTAGCGATTGTGACAGCACGAGATGAAGAGGGCGTTGATGTTATTCGTCACTCGACCGCTCACCTGTTGGCTCAAGCGGTAAAACAACTGTTCCCAACTGCACAAGTAACCATTGGCCCAGTTATTGATAATGGCTTTTTTTATGACTTTGCGTTCGAGCGTTCTTTTACCCCAGATGATCTTGCGACAATAGAAAAGAAAATGTCTGAACTGGCTGAGCAATCTATACCGGTTGAACGTTTTGAATTATCGCGCGATGATGCTGTTGCGTTCTTTAGAGAGAAAAATGAAGAATACAAAGCGCAAATCATCGAGTCAATTCCCGAAGATCAAGACATTTGCCTATACCGCCAAGGCGATTTCATTGACCTGTGTCGTGGACCGCACCTGCCATCGACGGGTAAGTTGGGTAAATCATTCAAGTTGATGAAGCTGGCGGGGGCCTATTGGCGCGGCGATTCGAATAATGAAATGCTGCAACGTATTTACGGCACCGCGTGGGCCGATAAAAAGCAACTGGCCGCGTATCTGCACATGCTTGAAGAAGCCGAAAAACGCGATCACCGTCGCTTGGCCCGTGAAATGGACTTGTTCCACTTTCAAGAAGAAGCTCCGGGCGCGGTGTTTTGGCATCCCAAGGGTTGGACCCTGTTTCAAAATCTTATCAATTATATGCGTAAGCGCCAAGAAGCTGCCGGTTATGAAGAAATTTCCACGCCAAGCGTGATGGACCGCAGTTTGTGGGAATTATCGGGTCACTGGGAAAATTTCCGTGAAAATATGTACACGACGACAACCGAAGATAACCGCGTCTTTGCCCTAAAACCGATGAACTGCCCTGGCGGAATTCAGGTCTTTAAACAAGGCATGACCAGTTATAAAGACCTGCCCCGGCGCATTGCTGAATTTGGTAAAGTCAATCGGTACGAGCCATCCGGCGCTTTGCACGGCATCATGCGAGTGCGGGAATTCACCCAAGATGATGCGCACATTTTTTGCACCACCGACCAATTACAAGGCGAATGTGAAACCATCATCGCGTTGGTCATGGACATCTACAAAGACTTTGGCTTTGAAGACGTACGCATCAAGTTTGCGGACCGTCCAGAAAAACGCCTTGGGTCCGATGCCGTGTGGGATATTTTGGAAACGGCCCTGCGTGGAGCACTCGATAACACGTCTTACCCTTATTCGTACAATCCGGGCGAAGGCGCGTTTTATGGACCAAAGATTGAATTCGTGTTGCGCGATGCCATTGGCCGCGATTGGCAGTGCGGAACATTGCAGGTCGATATGAACCTGCCAGAGCGTTTGGACGTCCACTATATTGATGAACATGGCGAAAAAGTTCGCCCGGTGATGCTGCATCGCGCGTTGTTTGGCTCGCTGGAACGATTTACAGGTATTTTAATTGAACATTATGCGGGCCGTATGCCGATGTGGTTGGCCCCGGTTCAAGCCGTCGTCACGACCATTACCTCAGACGCCGACGGTTATGCCGAAGACGTGTTTGCGGCCTTAAAAAGCGCGGGAATCCGCTGTGAACTGGATATGCGCAACGAAAAGATTAACTATAAAATTCGSGAGCACAGCCATAAAAAGGTCCCCGTGATCTTGGTGATTGGCAAACGAGAAGCCGATGAAGGWAAGGTTGCCATGCGCCGYTTGGGYGGGAAGGATCAAGAAATCCTTGCGCTTAAAGAGGCAATTGATATCCTCTCCGGTGAAACTAAGAGTCCAATGACCGAACATTGACGCTCTAAATCATAAAAAAGTAATACACTGTAATCATTAAGCGTTCTTCGGARRCGCACAATTGTAGGAGAAGGGCCATCGCCCGACCACCATTTAACAAGAAGCCGACCATATCAGGTCCATGTGTTAACGAACGTATTTCAGCAGCCGAAGTCCGCGTTGTTGGTCCAGAAGGTGAAATGATTGGCGTTAAGTCAACATCTGAAGCCATTGGTATCGCTGCGGACTATGGCCTGGACCTCGTCGAAGTGTCCCCAAATGCGGACCCGCCCGTTTGTAAAATACTTGATTACGGTAAGTACAAGTACGTGGAACAAAAAAAGAAAAACGAGGCAAAGAAAAAGCAGAAAATCGTCGCCATCAAAGAAATTAAGATGCGTCCCAGCATTGATATTCATGATTATGAAGTCAAAATGAAGGCCGCACGTAAGTTCTTGGCGAATGGCGATAAGGTCAAAGCGACCATCCGCTTTCGGGGGCGCGAAATGGCGCACCAAGATTTGGGGCTTAAGGTTTTGGTCCGTATGCGTGATGATCTGGAAGAATTAACCAAGGTTGAACAAATGCCTAAATCCGAAGGGCGTATGATGACCATGGTCTTAGCGCCTAAATAAATGGTCTTGGCACTTAAATAAAGTCTGGGGCAGCCATACATAAAAACCCCCGCTGGAAACGGCGGGGGTTTTCTCGTGTCGCAACGCTGTGGATGATTTCAGCAATAAACAAGCAATATTGAAAAGTATTATGACCCTGCGCCACAGGTATGGTATGGTCCCCGATTGTAATTCGGTGCATCGGGCCACGATGTAATATTCGGTCCAGAAATAGGCCGACTTTCACCAACGGTGCCCTGTGTGGGCGTGGTCATTCATACTTTATATATAGGCTTTCTATGCATCTCAGAACTTGGCAAAAAGAAGTTATAGATAACTTTCCATCCATCATTCGAAAATACCGTCGGTTTATTCTAAAGGCCCCCACGGGTGCCGGAAAGACCGTGCTTGCGAGTGAAATCGTTGAACGATTCTATAAGAATAAAAAAATTATCGTGCTCTGTCATCGGCTCGTGCTGTTGGAACAGCTTGAAAAGGCGTTGAGCAAAAAACACAGAGTGCGCAAGCTGGCGGTGAGTGACACAGGGAATGCATTCGAAGGCTACGACATTTTATTGTCGACCAATATGCGCGCCAAAGAAATGTTGGCGGACGCGATTCCCAAGGCCGACCTTATTATTGTGGACGAGGCGCATCGCGTTTCGCCAAATGGTCGAGGCTATAAACGAATTCTAGACGATTTCAATGCGAACGGAAAACCAGAAGCACAGTTCATCGGGCTGACGGCTTCCCCCGAACGTCGGACAGGCGATCAGCGTGATCAGCTTAACCTTGCCTTTGAAACCATTATCGATTGCGCCAATATTGAAGACCTTATTGAAGAAGGCGTTCTGGTCCAACCCGTTTACCGCCCACACTTTGTGCATGACCTGGATCTGAACAGTATTGACGTCAGTTCGGGTGATTTCCCGGTTACAAAACTGGCCCCGGCGATCATTAAATCATCAATGATCGACTATGCGACMTGGAGCTATAACGAAGNASSGYTTAAANRTYKCKGGMAARCCWATCTCGGCTTGGTTCTGCGCAGACATCAGCGTTGCCGAGGCAACGCTGCGTAAAATCCAAAGCTTTGATATCAAGGCTGCCATCATTACTGCAGGAACACCGATCAAAGAACGGATGAAGCTCCTTCAAAGTCACGAAAACGGCGAAATCGAAGCCATGGTCTCGGTGGGTGTGCTTGCAGAAGGCWGGGATAATCCGCACTGCAATATCATCGTCCACCTCCGTCCGACTTTGTCAAAAGTGTTATGGGGCCAGTCGGTGGGGCGGGGGCTGCGCTCTGCACCGGGCAAAGATAAATGCGTTGTCATCGACGTAAGCTCGAACTGGAGTACCTTTGGTCCGGTGGAAAAATTGCAATGGAGTCTGTGGAGCAATCGSCATTCCCATAAGCAATTTATGAAYAGRTTTAACTGGATCGGCCAGCAACAAGACGAYGAAGAAACCAAAGAAATATATCTTCTGTGCAAAAATGAATTGGCGAATAAAWCGCGCTGTTCWCACATRTACMGGAAAAATGCCTATGCAGACGACACCTGTCCRGTCTGTGGCACATACGCCGCTATTGAYATCTATAAAGAACAAAAACTMGATCGTTCGTTGAATGAAAGCGGGTTGCATCGTTTGTTCTTTGAGCGGGTGCCAAAGGTCTTTGAGGAAATGAACTTGTCGGTTTGGTCAAGCCTTGGRGCCACGGCCTGGAAATCGGCAACAGACARCGAAAAAGTRTTTTTGGCCTTTTGCATGGCCTTTGCCGAAGTTTCGGGTGAAGAAACGCGGTCCGAATCGGATTATTGGGACGCGGCCCTAGACGCGGAAGCGCGCATCCGCACCTATCTTGTAAAACGAAAATACGGAATTAAAATACAGGAAGACTTTGAACTTGGGCTCATTGCCGATGGCATGCTTGCGGGCAAAAAAATCCGCACACTCCAAGCCCATTATGGAATTTCACTGTGCGGCATAGCGTTGGATGAGCACACTCCGGCGGAAAATGAACGTAAATACCAAAAGGCCATAAAAATCGCGGAAAGACTCGCCATACTCGGTTGTTCCGCTCGCGACAATCTGCCGTATTTCAAGGCCGCCGATCATGTGGGGTAATATTCGCCAACGCGGCGGGCACCGACATAGGCCTTGCAATGCCCGCACTTTGGCTCTATAACCCGCGTTCTCCGGTAACATGGCAGGGCATGCCTGGTTACTGATGAAGCCAACCAACCTTTCGACTTCTGCCGTCAGGTTCAAAATAAGGAATAGCGAAATGCCCAAATTGAAGACCAAATCAAGCGCTAAAAAGCGTTTTCGTTTCACCGCAACCGGAAAAGTCATTTCGGGATCAGCTTGTACACAACATATGTTGCGTCGGCGCTCCCAAAAAATGAAGCGTAACGCCCGGCGTACGATGCTCTTGTGTGCACAAGATGCTCGTATCGTAAAATCTTACATGCCTTACGCTCGCTAGCGTTCTGAGACGGAGTATATAAAATGTCCCGTGTGAAACGTGGTGTTACCACCCACGCCCGCCATAAAAAAATCATCGATGCGGCCAAAGGTTATCGCGGTCGCGGCAAAAACAGCTTTCGCATTTCTATTGAAAAGGTTGAAAAAGGCCTTCAATACGCTTACCGTGATCGCCGTGCGAAAAAACGTGAATTCCGTAAATTGTGGATTCAACGGATCAACGCCGCCGCGCGCTTGAACGATATGAAATATTCGACATTCATGAACGGCTTGTCGAAAGCTGGAATCGAATTGGATCGTAAAGTTCTAGCCGATCTTGCCGTTCGCGAACCAGAAGCCTTTAAAAACTTGGTAGAACAGGCTCAGGCCGCTCTCGCTAAGTCATAAACCAGATTATCAATTCATGATCTGAGTTRTACGAGAGGGGCTGGCGCCARRTGCTGGCCCCTTTTTTTTAAGGAGACTTGACGTGTCGGACCCGGAAAAACTTAAAATTGATCTTTTAGCCGAAGTTGCGGCTGCTGCCAATTTGCAAGAGCTTGACGACGTGCGCGTCAAGGCTTTGGGTAAAAAGGGAGCCATCACCGCCCAAATGAAAACCCTTGGCACGTTAAGCCCTGATGAGCGTAAAGCCACCGGGCAGGCTCTTAACGCTGTTAAAAATGAAGTGGSGCAAGCTATCGAAGCCAAACAAAGTGTCCTGGCTGATGCCCAACTGACCGCCAAGTTGTTGGCGGAAAAGATCGACGTTACGCTGCCAATTCGCCCCGAAGGCGAAGGCTATATTCACCCCATCAGCCAAACCATTGAAGAAGTGGTGTCCATTTTGGGCGAAATGGGCTTTGCCGTTGCCGAAGGCCCAGAAATTGAAGACGACTGGTATAATTTTACCGCCCTCAATATTCCCGAAGACCACCCGGCGCGCCAAGAACACGATACCTTCTATTTACCCGGCGTTGGCGAAAAGGGCCGCAAAGTTTTGCGCACCCATACCTCGCCCGTGCAAATTCGCACGATGATGAATGGCAAACCGCCATTTCGCATCATTGCCCCCGGTCGCACGTATAGATGTGATTACGATGCCACCCATTCACCGATGTTTCATCAGGTCGAAGGTTTGGTTGTTGATAAAAAAGTACACATGGGGCACTTAAAAGGCACCTTAATCGAATTTTGCCGGGCCTATTTCGSCGTCGATGATTTGCCYGTCCGCTTTCGYCCSAGYTATTTYCCCTTCACCGAACCGTCAGCAGAAGTTGACATTGGATGCACCCGTGAAGGCGGAGAATTCAAAATTGGTCACGGGGATGCATGGCTGGAAATTTTAGGCTGCGGKATGGTGAATTCTAAGGTTCTTGAAAACTGTGGCATCGATTCGACCGAATACCAAGGCTTTGCCTTTGGCGTCGGCATCGAACGCATCGCCATGTTGAAATATGGTATTCCCGATTTGCGGACCTTCTAYGAATCAGACTTGCGCTGGTTGCGTCATTACGGATTTAGCGCCTTAGATGTGCCATCCATGGTCGGAGGACTCACCCCATGAAGTTCACGCTCAATTGGTTGAAAGACCACCTTGAAACCGCTGCGACATTAACGCAAGTGTCCGAACGTCTGACCATGTTGGGCCTGGAAGTCGAAGGCATTGAGGACCGGGGCAAGGGCTTAGAAGTCTTTGTCGTGGGTGAAGTTCTGAGTGCTGAAAAGCATCCAGATGCCGATAAATTGCAAGTGCTGACCGTCACCAATGGCCAAACAACATTGCAGGTCGTGTGCGGTGCTCCCAACGCCCGCAAAGGGCTAAAAGGCGTATTTGCCGGCGACGGCATGTATGTGCCAGGCATTGATTTCACCCTAAAACCCGCCACCATTCGGGGCGTTGAGTCCAATGGCATGATGTTGTCCGAACGCGAAATGGGCCTAAGCGATGAACACGAAGGCATTGTCGAACTTGACGCTGATGCCCCCGTTGGTGCATTTGCCGTCGACATTATGGGTTTGAACGATCCGGTGATTGAAATTGCCATTACGCCGAATCGCGGCGATTGTCTGGGTGTGCGCGGTATCGCCCGCGATCTGGCCGCCAGTGGTCTGGGTACGTTAAAACCCTTGGCAGGCGAAGCCATCCCCGGCACGTTTACCAGCCCTATTGATGTTAAACTTGATTTCCCAGCAGGTGTTGAAGAAGCCTGTTCGCAGTTTGTCGGTCGTTTGGTGCGTGGCGTGAAAAATGGCCCGTCCCCAAAGTGGCTGCAAGACCGTTTGACCGCAATTGGCTTACGGCCAATCTCGACACTGGTCGACATTACCAACTATTCCACCTTCGATCTGGGTCGTCCACTGCATGTGTTTGATGCCGATAAAATTGCTGGCAACATCACCGCACGGCTGGCTAAACCGGGTGAAAAAGTGTTGGCGTTGGACGATAATGAATACGAACTTGACCAAGACATGTGCGTGATTGCCGATGACAATACCGCGCAAGCGATTGCGGGTGTTATGGGCGGTATTGATGCTGGCTGTAGCGACGATACCGTTAACGTGTTTATCGAATCTGCTATTTTCGACCCTATCCGCACCGCCGCAACGGGCCGTAAACTCAACGTGATGAGTGATGCTCGCTATCGTTTTGAACGCGGCATCGATAATGATTTGGCGATTTATGGCTGTGAAAATGCAACGCGCTTGATCCTGGATTTGTGCGGTGGCGAGCCTTCGAACACCATCGTTGCCGGCCAAGGCCCCGCATGGCAACGCACCATTTCGTTTCGCCCAACACGGGTACAAGGCTTGACCGGAGTCGAACTGAGCGAGGCGGAGATGGAACGCATCATCACCGTATTGGGCTTTAGTGTTGATAAAGCGTCACCCCAAACGTGGACCGTGCACGTTCCKGCATGGCGCGGCGACATGGTTGATGAACCGTGTATCGTTGAAGAAATCGTGCGTGTAAATGGCTATCACAACATTCCCCATGTATCTTTGCCCCGTCCGGCAAACCTTCCCGCGTCGGCTTTAACGCCCTTGATGCAAAAGCGGCGTAAGGTCCGGCGCACCTTGGCGGGGCGTGGCCTTATCGAAGCCGTGACATATTCATTCTTGCCCGCTGGGCACGCGGCTTTGTTTGGCGAAATTCCCGATAGCCTGCGCTTGTCCAATCCAATTTCCACCGACCTAGACGTGATGCGGCCAAGCGTTTTGCCCAACCTGATCGCCGCCATTGGTCGTAACGATGCCTATGGTCATGGCGATGGGGCACTGTTCGAAGTGGGCCCGCAATTTTCAGGCGATGGAGCTTCGGATCAGGCGATGGTGGCTTCGGGCGTGCGTTCGGGACAGATCACTCTGCGCAATTGGCTGGGTGCGGCTCGTAAAGTCGATGCGTTTGACGCTAAGGCTGACGCGCTTGCGGCTCTAAAGGCGGCTGGGGCTCCGGTCGATAATTTACAAGTGTTCGAAGGTGGTCCGTCTTGGTATCACCCCGGTCGTTCTGGCACCTTGCGCTTAGGCCCGAAAACGGTACTGGCGAGCTTTGGTGAAGTGCATCCGGGCGTGTTGAATAAGATGGATGTCAAAGGTCCAATGGTGGCGTTTGAGGTCTTCTTAGATAACCTGCCSCGKCCAAAAAACAAGGCTACRCAAGCCCGACCAYTGGTYAAAATTTCYGCYTTTCAACCCGTGGACCGTGACTTTGCCTTTGTTGTTGATAAATCYGTTGARGTGCAAAAGATCGTGCGRGCTGCCACCGGGGCCGATAAAGCCTTRATCAGTTCGGTGCGAGTCTTTGATGTTTATGAAGGYATAAACTTRGGCGAAAGYMAAAAATCGGTSGCYATCGARGTCACACTGCAACCTTTTGYGGCCACCCTYACGGATGATGAYATCGAAGCSGTCACRGCAAAAATMAAAGCTGCWGTGCTTAAAGCCACAGGTGGTGAATTRCGCGGCTAATCTTTYGCCCGTTTTAARGGSCGYSKSWYRSYYKRRSSRMSKTSYSMRMASRAGGGGCGTGCGTTGAAGTGTCTTGGTTTAGGCAACTTGCCCGCACGCATGGCCAGAGGCCCACGCCCATTGGAAATTAAATCCGCCCAAGTGGCCGGTGACATCTACCGCTTCGCCGATGAAATATAGGCTCGGTATGCTGCGCACTTCCATTGTTTTAGACGATAGTTCTTTGGTGTCGATTCCGCCGACGRTGACTTCGGCCGTTCTAAGGCCTTCCGATCCATTGGGGGTGATACGCCATGCATTGATATTTTCAGCTAAGCGCCGCAACGTTTTATCGGGGGTGTCGGCCAAGCGACCGTCGGCCCCCGTCCATTCGACCATACGCTGGGCCAAGCTTTTTGGCAGCCGTTGAGAAAGAACGGTGTGCACTTCTTTTTTGGGCTGGCTAGCCTTGGCTTCGATTAAATATTGAAAGACGTTGACGGAGGGTAAAAAATTAACCGTGATGCTGTCGCCTGGGCGCCAATACGACGATATTTGGAGTATGACCGGACCGCTGAGACCGCGATGGGTAAACAGCAATGCCTCTGTAAAGCTGACCTTGCCCAATTTTACCGTGGCATCCATAGACACGCCAGAAAGTCCATCAAGCTTGGCAAGGGTTTGCGCATCAAAGGTCAGCGGCACCAAACCGGGGCGGGGTTCTATGACCTTTAACCCAAACTGTTTGGCAATGATATAGGCAAACCCCGTGGCCCCCATTTTGGGGATCGACGGGCCGCCCGTGGCGATCACCACCGCCGTCGATGTGATCGGGCCGCGATTTGTTGAAACGGTAAAAACGTCACCCTTCTTTGTAACATCGTTCACGGTTGTTTCCGTTTGGATGTGCACGCCTTGGCATTCTTCAACCAACATATCGATGATTTGGGTGGCGGAACCGTCGCAAAACAACTGGCCGTGTTCGCGTTCGTGATAATCGATTTGATACTTTTTAATCAGGTCAATGAAATCGTGTTGGCTAAAGCGTTTGAGCGCCGATATACAAAACCGGGGATTGTCAGACAGGTAATTGGCCGGGGTCGCATAAAGGTTGGTGAAATTTGAACGTCCGCCGCCAGAAATGCGGATTTTGTCACCGACCTTGATCGCGTGTTCCAACAGCAAAACGCGCCGCCCACGCTTGTTCGCCGCACCTGCGCACATAAGCCCGGCGGCCCCGGCCCCAATAATGATGATGTCAAAGTCTTGCATGGTTATTTCACATTGGACCCATAATATGAGTGGGCTTTAGGGGGTTCAAATTAAGATATCCGAACACCATACAATGTCCTCTCTTGTACGGGAAGTCGCCATCAGAGGGGTGGGGGCCAATTTGTGTTTCATCGAAGAATAGCGCATCATTTTGGTCGGCTTGATCATAAACCAATAGGNNNNCNNCNATCGAAGTCATGGCAGAGTGCATCAAAATATTTTATACAAGAAGAGACAAAACAACTCTATCATGATGAGCACACCTAAGGCACTTTCTGAAATCCCCTTCAATGCGTTTGTTTTCAACCCTTATTTTTAGCAATAAAAAGTGTTAAGCTCGCTCTTGATGACGATGTTGAAGTCGTAATTAGACAGAGCTATACGTATCAGAGCCTCACCCCCTGGCGCATCAACGGCCCGACATGATCCATAGCAACAYCCATAATGATAAGATTTGAAGMTTGAAANGCTGAAGAGACACCCGTCTGGASCGCTTGTTCTTTTTGATTTTGCACCAACACATTTTCTGTCTTRGTCAGGCCCGCATACACGTCGTGGCTTAATGGGATAGGACGAAAGAGCTTGCAGATTATARGTGGCTCATATTGGCAACTGTTATTGATGTTTACTTTTGTGATCTGCAAAGCCAGTGGCGATGCGGTTCAAAGAGATGACTTATCGGTTGCTTCGTCTGCACCTTGCCAAGGAAACTGAGTTGTCGGTCTATTCCCAAGTCACCCTCAACAAAACCACGCGCCAATTCAATGAGCATCCCAGAAAGATATTTTAATTTGATACGCGAGTAGACATGTTTAACGCGCACATCAGGTTGATCGGTTGTGAYTGCCGTAAATATCAAAAATGAATGCGTTGTGCGGGGCTTAATGTTATATTGTCATCAATGATTGATAATGCATTACATGTCCATAATGGCGGGTGCTTATGCGGTAGCGTTCGCTATATTGCACAGGGGCAGCCCCTTGTAGTTGCCCATTGTCATTGTAAAGACTGCCAACGCGGCACAGGGGCGGGACATTCGACCGTTGCGATGTTTTCAATTGATAGATTTCAACTCATGGGGCGTGTTGCAGAATTCAAAATGACGTCTGAAAATGGGAACGAAGTTACAAGAGTTTTTTGCCCCACGTGCGGAAGTCCTATTTATGGCACAAATAGCGGTATGAAAGGTCATGTGAGCATCCATCTAGGGACTATAGATGAGTCCGCTACGTTTGAACCCCAAGTGGTTATTTTTGCCCGTAATTTGAAACCCTGGGATGATATGGATAAAGGTCTATTGACGTTCAATGCTCAACCAAACTGGGCGCCAGGGGATGATGTTTGAAATGAGTCAAAAGCCGTTTCAATCGCAAAACAGCTGGGTTTAAGGACAACGGTCTTCAGCGAATAGAGGCTTGATTTATGACTTGGCGCGGGTGCCTTCGGTAAAAATAGAAATGGCTTGATCTAAGGCGCGCTGACGGTCAGCAGGGGTGGTGTTTCCTTTAATGCCAAAAAGTTCCGGCATGGAATGAGGCCATTTGACCATACCGATGAATTGCATCGCTGCAACTTCAGGGTCTTCTATAGCCAACACACCGCGACTGATTTGTTCTGTTAAATAAGCCGCAAGGATCTGTTTCGCAAGTTCAGGACCGCTATCCCAAAATGTCTTCCCCAATTCAGGGAATTTAATGCCTTCGGCCAGCACAACACGGAAAACGTCGCGTTGTTCAGGCGTTTGCGTTAGGCCAACCATATTGCGCGCGAATTCTTTTAAAGCTTCTTTTAGCGAAAGGTTTGGATCTAGAGTATCAGGATGTGTGCAACCGGTATTATCACACATGGATTTCATAATTGCGCCAAACAACACTTCTTTGTTTTCGAAATAGCTATAGACGGTACGTTTAGAAACATTGGCTTCGGTTGCTATGGCATCCATTGATGTTGTTTCATACCCAGATTCAAGGAAAAGTTTGCACGCCGCTTCGACGATTTGGTCACACTTTGAGCGGCGCGGTGAGGTATCATTCATTAAAATTTCGCTTTGTGCATAAATTTAGGGTGTCAAAATTAAAGGGGTATAATGTGCAAAAAAGAGCCTTGACAGAAGTATACTACACCGTTCAGTATACTATACTACACGGTGTAGTATATGATATATAATACGCTCGTGCGCAGCATTAATCTACATTTATTTGGAGGCCCACTCTGGAGGTCTTTAAAATTTAGTCGAGGCAAATTATGACGAAGTCCAATATATCTGATCCTTCCCGCGAGCATGAGGGGCTTGGCCCTAATGATGGTACAATCGTGAAGCTGGCGCGCGGGTTAATTC
>JAESSB010000055.1 GCA_016764335.1 Magnetovibrio sp. | reverse complement strand
CGGCGTTAAATGCCCAAGGTTCGATGCCACTGCCGCCCTATATCAAACGTGCTAAGGGTGGACAAGTTGAAGACGTCGACGACTATCAAACTCTGTTTGCTAAAAACCTGGGGGCGGTTGCGGCGCCGACGGCTGGTCTTCATTTCACCAAGGCCCTTGTCGATACCCTTGAACAGCGCTGCATCAAAACGGTCAAGGTTACATTGCATGTTGGCGCCGGCACATTCTTGCCGGTCAAGGTTAATGATACCGCCGACCATAAAATGCATGCCGAGCGCGGCGAGATCAGTGCCGCAGCAGCACAAGCAATTAACGCTGCCCGCGCAGCAGGTGGTCGCGTGGTTGCAGTTGGCACCACGTCATTGCGCGTCCTGGAAAGTGCCAGCGATGACGATGGCACGCTACATGAATTTTTCGCCGATACGTCTATCTTCATCACCCCCGGCTATCGTTTTAAGATCGTCGACGTCATGGTGACGAACTTTCATTTACCGCGTTCGACTCTGTTCATGCTGGTCGCGGCCTTTGCCGGATTGAAGCGTATGCACGCGGCGTATACCTATGCGATTCAGTCGGGCTATCGGTTTTATTCTTATGGCGATGCGTGTTTGCTCACGCACGAAGACAAGGCAAATACATGACCGCCTTCAGCTTTGACTTAATGGCCACCGATGGGCAAGCCAGGCGCGGGCAAGTCAGCACCGCGCATGGCACCATCCAAACCCCCGCCTTTATGCCGGTGGGCACAGCGGCGACGGTTAAAGCCATGTTGCCCGGCAGCGTCCGCGCCACGGGTGCTGAAATCATTTTGGGCAACACCTATCACCTGATGCTGCGGCCCACCGCCGAACGCATTGCGAAATTGGGTGGCTTGCACACCTTCATGAACTGGCCCGGCCCAATCTTGACCGACAGCGGCGGATTTCAGGTGATGAGCCTGAACGATTTGCGCAAGCTTGATGAAAATGGGGTCAAATTCAGAAGCCATATTGATGGCTCGTATCATATGCTGACCCCTGAACGGTCGATCGAAATCCAGCATATGTTAGACGCTGATATCACCATGTGTTTCGACGAATGCCCGCCGTTCCCGTGTGAGAAATCTGAAGTCGAGCGCGCCACCGAATTGTCCATGCGGTGGGCCAAGCGGTCCAAAGACGCCTTTGTCAAACGTCCGGGCTATGGGCTGTTCGGTATCTGCCAAGGCGGTATTCATGATGATTTACGTGAAAAATCTGCGAAGGCCTTGGTCGAAATTGGGTTTGACGGTTATGCTATCGGCGGGTTGGCCGTGGGTGAAGGTCGCGCGAAAATGTTTGCAGCACTCGACTTAACCACGCCCCACCTGCCCACCGATAAACCGCGTTACTTGATGGGTGTCGGCAAGCCCGAAGACATCGTYGGYGCSGTGGCGCGCGGCATCGACATGTTYGATTGYGTCCTGCCCACCCGRTCAGGTCGCACSGCCCAAGCCTGGACGCACCGGGGTGCTGTCAACATGCGCAACGCCCGGCACACCGACGATCCACGGCCCATCGAAGAWGGCTGCACCTGTCCGGCTTGTGCAGACCATTCGCGCGCTTATATTCGCCACCTCATCAACGCCAAAGAAATTTTAGGTGCGATGCTTTTGACGTGGCACAACTTGCATTACTATCAAGTTCTGATGGGTGAAATTCGCACGGCTATCCGTGAAGGTCGCTTTACGGACTTTCAACACGAATTTGCCGAGGCGCAAAAAATTGGCGATATAGAGGCGATAGAATGACACATGAAACCCACGGCCAGCTTGGCCAACTCGGCCACCAAGTTGATGCTCCGACGTCCCCGGACGCGGCCGTTTTAGAAACCGTCCCTAACCCGCAGACCGGAACCGACTATGTCGCCCGTTTCACGGCCCCTGAATTCACAAGTCTGTGCCCGGTCACCGGCCAGCCCGACTTTGCGCATCTGGTGATCGACTATATTCCAGGTAAGTTGCTGATTGAGAGCAAGTCGCTAAAGCTCTACCTCACCAGTTTTCGTAACCACGGCGCGTTCCATGAAGACTGCACCATCAGCATCGCCAAAAAGCTGATTAAAGCCGCCAAACCCAAATGGCTGCGCATCGGCGGCTACTGGTTCCCGCGCGGTGGCATCCCCATCGACGTGTTTTACCAAACCGACGTGGCCCCCAAAAGGGTGTGGATACCGGATCAAGATGTGCCAGGATACCGAGGACGAGGATAATTCATAAGTACCTTTTGCGCTTAAGGCCTAGTGTTTTCCTCAAAATACCCGCTATAAGCACGCGTTTAAAAATGGAGAGCTTCACATGATACTCGGGTCGGCCCAATCGGGTGGCACCAAACCGTTGAAGTTTTGGAGCGTCTTTACAGATGCTTTTTCCAAAGCGGAATGTACCCAACTCACGGATATATTTGACCGTAGTGCTGCCCTGGATGGGGGCTTGGTCGCGGGTCGCTTTGATCAAAAGGTACGCCAATCGGCCCTGGTCTGGTTGCCGGAAGACGAAAGTTGCGCTTGGGTTGAAACCCGCTTGGCCCGACTTGTTGCGGATGCCAACAAACAGGTGTTCCAATATGCTCTTGAAGGTTTTGAAGAACAGCTTCAAATAGCAGCCTATGGACCGGGCCATTATTATGACTGGCACATTGATCGGGGCCAAGGTCGGACTGCAGGACGGCGAAAGCTGGCCATTTCGGTGCAACTTACAGTGCCCGAACACTATGACGGAGGAGCCTTAGAGCTTAACGCTGATGGGCGCCCTTTTCAGGCCCCCCGCGCACAAGGTACGGCGGTGATCTTTGCCGCTACCACACTGCACCGGGTCGCACCCGTGATCAGCGGCTTGCGTCATTCATTGGTGGCCTGGACCCACGGTCCGGCGTTCATTTAAACAAGATAAACTGAGGACACTTAGTATCCGCTTGCTAAATCCACAACATTATCGGGCGGTTCTCCGTGCTCAACGGCATCGATGCCGTTGGCGATGACTTGGGTTGCGCTGCTGGGATAGGTGATTGACGCCACGTGCGGGGTGATGAAGACATTGTCCATGGTCCAAAAGGCATGGTCTTCGGGCAATGGCTCGGTCTTAAAAACATCCAAAGCGGCGGCTTCAATATGACCGCTGGTTAAGGCCGCGATCAGGTCATTTTCGACAATTAAGCCACCTCGGCCCGCATTGATGATAAAGGCGCCTTGCGGCAGTTTGGCTAGGGTATTGGCTTGTAACAAGCCCTGCGTCATGGGCGTGTGCGGCAAGAGGCAGAGCAAGATTTCGGTGCGGCCCAAAAAGGCCTCTAACGCATCAGCTCCGGCAAAGCTTTCAATGCCCGGCAAGTCTTTGCGTGATAAGCTCCACCCCGCTAAATTTTCAAAGCCCATCATCAACAACGCATGAGCAACGTCTTGACCCAATTCACCCAGCCCCAAAATGCCGATCGGGCGTTTTTGGGTGTTGTGCGGCGTGTGTTGCACCCACCTTGCTGCCGTTTTCTGTTGACAGTAAACATGCATGTTGCGGTGAAAGTGCAACACCCAATACATCATGTGTTCGGTCATGCCGGAACTTAAAAGTGGGTCAACCAAGCGCACGATAGGAATGTTTTTGGGCAAGTTTGAGTCTTGCAGTAAGCGATCAACCCCGGCTCCTAGATTAAAGATCGCCTTAGCATTTGGAAACTGCGCAAGTACGCCGGGGGCTGGGTTCCACGCTAATATGTAATCGACCTCATCCGCCACCACGGGGTCTTCGCCCCAGACAAATAGGTCAGCCTGAGGAATAAGAAGGCGGATCGCCTTGCGCCAGGCGGTGACTGGAACGGTACTGATATAAAGAATTTTCATACGTTCACCACGCCGCTATTGTCGGCTTGTAAGGTAAAGGCAGCCGCCATAAGGGCGCGGGTGTAAGGCTTGCTCGGGCGGTCAAAAATTTCACGGGCGGGGCCACATTCAACGACCCGGCCATTTTGCATCACCATCACATCATGGGCCAAAGCRCGCACCACCTTCAGGTCATGGCTGATGAAGATATAGGTGAGGTTATGCCTGTTTTGTAAATCGCGCAAAAGGTCGACGATTTGGGCTTGGACCGACACGTCTAGGGCACTGGTCGGTTCGTCAAGGACGATAAATTCGGGCTGTAACACCAATGCCCTAGCGATCGAAATACGCTGGCGTTGGCCACCGGAAAATTCATGGGGATAGCGATCGACCATGTCGGCCTGCAAGCCGACTTCATCCAACACGCTCAAGACCTTGGCTTGGCGGTCTGCGCGGGTCATGGTGGGGCTGTGAACCTCTAGGCCTTCGCCTACAATTTGGCCCACCGACATGCGGGGACTCAGCGATCCATAGGGATCTTGAAACACGATTTGCAGGGCACCGCGCAAAGGTCGCATGGCCTTGGCGCTTAAGGTCAAAATGTCTTGGCCCCGAAAATCCAACGTACCCTTGGCCCGTTCCAAGCGAACCAAGGCACGGGCCAAGGTTGATTTTCCAGATCCGCTTTCGCCGACGATGCCTAAGGTGTGACCTTTTTTAACGGTAAGGTCCACGCCATCCACGGCTTTGACATGATCGACGGTCTGGCGCAATACGCCCTTTTTGATAGGGAACCAGACCTTGAGGTCSYGGCCTGCCATAATGATGGGGGCTGTRCTSTCGGCGGGCTTTGGATGGCCCTTTGGTTCACAAGCCAACAGGCGTTTGGTGTAAGCGTGGTGCGGGTTGGCAAACAGTTCAGCCGTCGGACCCTGTTCAACCATCGTTCCATTGTGCATGACATAGGCCCGGTCGGCGATGTGTTTGACGATGCCTAAATCGTGGGTGATGAATAAAATACCCAGACCCATTTTTTGTTGTAAATCGGCCAACAGTTTAAGAATTTGTGCTTGAATGGTGACGTCCACGGCGGTGGTCGGTTCATCGGCGATCAATAGGTCGGGTTCATTGGCCAATGCCATGGCGATCATGATGCGTTGTTGTTGMCCGCCGGAAAATTCRTGTGGCAGGTTTTTAAGCCGAGAGATTTGCGCACCCAGGCCAACCAATTCCATCAATTCTTTCACCCGCGCGATGACTTCGGCCTTAGTCTTGGAAAAGTGGGTGGTGATGATTTCGGCAATTTGGTTACCGATGGGGTGCAGCGGGTTAAGGCTGGTCAGAGGTTCTTGAAACACGATGGACATATCACAACCGCGTAACTTGCGCATCGTATTGTCGGATGCGCCCATCAATTCCTGACCTTTAAATTTAATKGACCCGCTMGGATGTTGGGCCARCGGATAGGGCAACAATTGCATAATCGACAGCGCGCTCACCGATTTTCCTGATCCAGACTCGCCGACCAAGGCTACCGTTTCCCCACGATCAATATTGAACGATACGCCGTGCACAACTTCACTGTCCCCAAAGCAGACAGAAAGGTCGGTGACGTCCAGTAATTTTGTCACTGGCGAAAGACCTTTCTTGGATCAAAGGCGTCTCTGACCGCTTCGCCGATAAACACCAACAAGGACAGCATGACGGCGATCACGAAAAAGGACGTCAGGCCCAACCACGGTGCTTGCAAATTGGCTTTGCCTTGGTTCAACATTTCCCCCAATGAGGCCGACCCCGGCGGTAGTCCAAATCCCAAAAAATCAAGCGCGGTCAAGGTGGTCACGGACCCCGAAGTAATGAATGGCAAAAAGGTGATGGTCGCGACCATGGCGTTGGGCAAAATGTGACGCCACATGATGGTAAAGTTATCAACGCCCAACGCGCGKGCGGCCCTGACATAATCAAAATTACGGGTTTTTAAAAATTCGGCGCGCACCACACCAACCAAACCCATCCAACTGAACAACAACATGATGCCCAATAGAAACCAAAAATTAGGCTGAACCATGCTGGCCAAAATGATCAATAAGAACAACATGGGTAAGCCGGACCAAATTTCGATAAAACGCTGAAAAAACAGATCAATAAGACCGCCGAAATAACCTTGTACCGCTCCGGCTGCGACGCCGACAATTGAACTGATGAAGGTTAGGGTTAGACCAAATAAAATGGAAATGCGAAAGCCGTATATAAGCCGAGCTGCGACATCGCGTCCTTGATCATCCGTGCCCAATATATTTTGCGCACTGGGCGGACTTGGGGCCGGCGTGTTGAGCGCATAGTTTACCGTGTCATAGGAAAACCGGATCATCGGCCACACRATCCACCCGTGCGCATTGATCAAATCTTGAACGTCCGGATCGGCGTATTCGGTGGGCGTTTCTAAAAAACCGCCAAAGGTGGTTTCAGGATAATCRACAAAAATGGGGGCGTAAAGTTCGCCTTCAAAGCTGACCATAATYGGACGGTCATTSGCGATAAAYTCGGCAAATAAGGTCAKYGTGAACAACARYAAAAAAATCCAYAACGACCAATAGCCGCGACGGTTGGCCTTGAAGTTTGAAAGGCGACGYTGATTAAKRGGGGAAAGCTGGATCATRTCAGCGGTCCACCTTTTCAAAATCAATGCGCGGATCGATAAGGTGATACATRATATCGCCAAGCAAACTGAGCCCCAACCCCAACAGGGTAAACACATACAAGGTGCCAAACATCAGCGGATAGTCGCGCTTGATCGCCGCTTCAAAACCCAATAATCCTATGCCGTCTARCGAAAATATAATTTCKGTGAGCARMGCYCCRGTAAATAAGATGCCGACGAAAGCCGCCGGAAACCCAGCAATCACAATCAACATGGCATTGCGAAAGACATGTCCGTACAGGACGGCATGTTGCGTRAGRCCCTTAGCCCGCGCGGTGACAACRTACTGTTTGTTGATTTCTTCTAGGTATGAATTTTTGGTGAGCATGGTTAGACCTGCAAATCCACCAATGACCATGGACCCCACRGGCAAGACCAAGTGCCAAAAATAGTCTTTAATTTGCCCCCATGAAGAAAGTTCGGMAAAGTTTTCAGACGTCAGGCCCCGTAATGGRAACCARTCRAAATAGCGTCCCCCAGCAAATAACACGATCAAAAAAATGGCAAACAAGAAACTGGGGACAGCGTTGCCGACGATCACCACCGACGAAGATGCCACATCAAAACGCGAGCCATCGCGCACCGCCTTGCTGATGCCCAACGGGATTGAAATCATGTACACCAACAGCGTGGTCCAAAGCCCCAACGAGATGGATACAGGCATTTTTTCAATGACCAGATCAATCACGGCGCGATCTTGAAAATAGCTATCGCCAAAATTAAAGGTGGCGTAATTTTTCAACATCATGACAAAGCGTTCGCCGACGGGCTTGTCAAAACCGTATAGCTTGTTGATGCGAGCTAAAAATTCGGGGTCAAGGCCCTGGCTGCCSCGCTGGGTTTTGGYGGRAAAYGTTTCRATGCCTTGCCCAGACACCCGCGCGGTGGMACTGACGTCAAGCCCTTTAACCTTGGCAATCATCTGATCCACYGGGCCACCGGGGGCGGCTTGGATGATGATGAAGTTGATCGCCATGATGCCGAACARRGTCGGGATRATYAACAACAAGCGGCGAATGATRTATGACGTCATGGGGGTTTATCACTCGGCCTTCGTCAGGGTGCGGGCTTTGGCTTCGTCATACCACCACCGTGATGTGGAATAGCCATAGGGCAGCTTAACAGCGGGACGACTATATTTATTCCAATACAACAGCCGATCATAATTGGCATACCAATGCGGGATGATGTAATGCCCCCATTGTAAAACGCGGTCAAGGGCSCGGGTGCGCTGAACCAGGCTTTTGCGGTTGGGGGCCGAAATGATTAAGCCRATTAAGTCATCCACGACTGGATCGCTGATGCCAAGGTGATTGCGACTGCCGGGTGTTGCTGCGGCTTTTGAGCCCCAATAGCTGCGYTGTTCGCTGCCCGGAGACAAAGATTGTCCCCAACTGGCAACGACCATATCGAAGTCATGGGTTTCCATYCKCTTGATATATTGGGCGGTRTCGACGGTCCGCACRTGGGCRGTGATGCCCAAYCGGGACAGGTGTTTGGTAAACGGCAACGTGACGCGTTCGAACGCGGGTTGGGCCAGCATGATTTCRAATTCTAATTTCTGTCCGGTGGCTTTGTTCACGCGGTCTTTGCCCTGAATGKACCAMCCTGCTKCTTTCAGCAAACGGTCAGCAATTTTTAAGTTGGGGCGAATGCGTCCCTTGCCGTTGGTGGCGGGGGGATTGTATTCGGTGGTAAAGACTTCAGCCGGAATACGGCCTCGGTATTTTTCTAAGATCGTCAATTCTTCGCCCTGAGGTAGGCCCTTGGCTTCCAGGACCGAGTTGCCGAAATAGCTGCGCGTGCGTTTGTATTGACTGTAAAATAGAGTGCGGTTGGACCATTCAAAATCAAAGGCATAGGCCAAAGCTTGGCGTACGCGGGGGTCTTTAAACATCTCACGCCGCGTATTCATCGCATAGCCCTGCATTGGCGAGGTGGTTTCGTTGGTGATAATTTCCTTGATAAGGTGACCATTTTTAACAGCAGGAAGGTCGTATCCGGTGGCCCAAACCTTGGACAAGTTTTCAGGGCGCAAATCGTAAGCACCGCCTTTGAAGGCTTCCACGGCAACGTTGCCATCGCGGAAATATTCAACCCGTTGGACGCCAAAATTATGACGTCCAATATTGACGTTTAGAGCCTTACCCCAATAATCGGCAACACGTTCATAGGATATGTAACGCCCGGTTTCAAACGGGCCGATTTTATAGGGACCCGAGCCCAAGGGGGGGACTAAGGTGCTTTTGCCGATGTTGCGATTTTGACCAACTTCGGTCCAATAGTGCTGGGGCAAAATGGGAATTTCACCGACCGTTAGGGCGATTTCGCGATTGTTGGTGGACTTAAAGCTGAACTTCACCGTGTACGGGTCCAGGGCTTCAACCTTGTCTACATCAGCATAATAAAAACGGTAAAAAGGCTGCACCGTTTCGTTATTCATCAGTTCGGTAAACGTCCACACCACGTCAGCAGAGGTGATGGGTTGGCCRTCGTGCCAACGCGCCTGTTTGCGCATGTGAAAGACAATCCAMGARCGGTCAGGGGCCACGTCCATGCTTTCGGCCAACAGRCCATACTGGGTAAATGGTTCGTCTTCGCTGCGCGTGGTGAGGCTGTCATAAATCATGCCAAGCCCAGAGGCAGCTTGGCCCTTGATGGAAAAACCGTTGAGGTTGTCAAAGCTGCCCAAGGCACTGGTGCGTAAGGTGCCGCCCTTGGGGGCATCTGCGTTTACATAGTCAAAATGTTTGAAGCCGTCAGCGTACTTTGGGGCCCCGTGCATGGCGATGCTGTTTTGTGCCCACGCTGGCGAAGCCAACACCATTGAGGCAAGCACGATTGATTTTAACATATTCATTCGCGCCTCAATTATTTGGTGGGTTTGACGTGCTTGAAAAATTTGTAATTGTTGCGGCCTTCAGCCTTAACGGCATACATGGCTTCGTCGGCAGCCCTAATCAACTGGGCCGCCGTTGTGCCATCATTGGGATAAACGCTGATGCCGATGCTGGCCCCAACTTGAGCCTGCCGGCCATCAGAAATATCGATGGGTTCCGTTAGGGATGCGATGATTTTTTGGGCCACCTTAGCAGCACTTTCCCATTGATCGATGGGTTCTAAAATGGCGACAAATTCATCGCCGCCGATGCGAGCCACGGTATCCGATGTACGGATGTGGCTGGTTATGCGTTCGGCCACAGCGACCAGCACGGCATCACCCGCATCGTGACCAAAATCATCATTGACCGGCTTGAATTTATCTAAGTCCACGAACAGTACGGCCATTAAGTGTTTGGCGCGTTGCGCACGGCGCACGGCGCGGTCCATAAGGTCATTAAACAAATTGCGATTGGGTAACCCGGTCAGCGCRTCATGGTGCGCCATGTGTTCAATRTCGGCTTGCGCYTTTTTGCGTTYGGTGATGTCGCGGATGACCCAGGTGAACAGGCGCTGCWGACCTTCGTGCAATTCCGTGACGGACAGTTCAATGGGAAATAGAGTAGCGGTGCTGGTTTGCCCGTGCATTTCAGAGGTTGTACCATAAGTTGACGATTTGTCTGCGTTAAGACTTTCTGTAACACACTGCTCATGATAATTACGATGTTCGGTCGGCAGTAACATGTTGATGTGGTGGCCGATCAGATCCATTTTCGCATAGCCAAAGATAACTTCGGTGCGGGGATTAATGGTTTGAATAATGCCATCCTCATTGAGCGTGATGATGGCATCCATCACCGTGCCCAAAACGCCGGCTAAACGTTGTTCACGTTGACGCGCTTCTTGGGAAGCTTTGATGTAATTTGAAATGTCTTTGCATTCCACCATATAGGCTTCATCATCACTGGTTTCCAGGATGCGGACGCGCATATGAACGTCGATGGGCTGCGCATGCATGGGCAGAAATTTTAAAGGTATACCGTCTTCTTCGGCAAAGGCCTTAATGCCTAAGTCAATGAATTCTGCGTAATCCGTGTGAACGAATTCCGACAGTTGATGGTTAATCACATCGTCGCTGTTCGTCGCCGCAAGCATATGCATACCAGCGGTATTGATATAGGTAATGCGTTCGTTTTCAATCACGCATACAAGATTAGATAGGGCACCAAGGAGTTCAGGTGCCAAACTTGAGTGATGTTTCATAAAGGCATGTTTCCCCACGAGCTAGAGTCTGTCAAGCATCTAACGTCATTAAGGCCTCGGCATGAAGAATCTTATCCCCTGCGGCCAAAACGCGGCCTTCGCTGTTTAAGGTCAGAGGTTGCCCATACCAATCGGTTATAATGCCTCCAGCGCCTTCAACAATGGGGGCTAGGGCGCAAAAATCGTACGTTCCCAGGCTGGCTTCACAGACCAAGTCGACGTGACCGGATGCCAAAAGCCCATAGGCATAACAGTCCCCCCCGAATACAGTGCGCCAAACGCCTTTGCGCAAGCGGCCAAAGGCAGCTTCGTCAGGGCCCAAGAACATATCGGGCGTGGTGGCATAAAGCCATGCACTGTTTAGGTTATCACAGGTTCTTGTCGTAATTTCGGTGCCGTTTAGCGTGGTGGTTTGGCCCGTGATGCCGATCCAACGTTCGTTAACAGCGGGGGCGTCGATGATGCCAATGATTGGAATCTTATTTTGGCACAAGGCAACCAAGGTGCCGAATAAGGGCTTGCCCGTGACAAACGAATTGGTGCCGTCGATGGGGTCTAGCACCCACACAAATTCGGCATCCGTATTTTCGCTGCCGTATTCTTCCCCCAAAATGCCGTGTTCGGGAAAAGTTGTGTTGATCAATTTGCGCATGGTGCGTTCGGATGCCCGGTCYGCTTCGGTCACGGGGGACTGATCGGATTTTGCATCCGTCTTAATTCCGGTGCGAAAACGCGGCATAATTTCTTGGCGCGCGGCATCGGCAAGTTGTTCGGCTAAGGCGACAAAGGCTTGAACATCCGTCATGCGGGTTAGTCTTTCAACGTTTTCAAATAAGCGATGATATTGTTGCGATCTTGTGGGTTCTTTAGACCACTGAACGTCATTTTTGTTTCAGGAATCATAGCCCGAGGCCCGGCAAGCCATTCGCTGACTTTATCTTCTGACCAGATGCCGCCCAAAACTTGAAGTTGGCGCGAATACCTATAATTTTTCACTTGACCTATGGGCCTGTCGATAATGCCCCACAAATTAGGCCCGGTGCGGTTAGGCGAACCTTTATTCGGTGTATGGCAGCCGAGGCAATTGCGTTTAAAAAGCGAGGCGCCAAGTTTAACYGGGTCAACTGTCACAGTTCTTTTATTGAGGACGCGGGCCTTAGAGAGCTTCATGGTTTTCGCAACTTCAACTTTGACCTTTTTTAGGGATTCGGCATTCTTAACGGTAACCGAAATCTCACTGAGGATTATGAAAAATGCAAAAACGATGCCAAAGAAAAAACTGGCGGCAATAATCTTTTTAAGCATAGGAGGCCTTTCTAGGGTGGACGACAAAATTTGTATAACTGTACACGCAAGCGCCCCCATTTCGCAACGCTGGCGGCAACATCAGTGCGGTTACATAAGGGGGACACTTGAAACAAGGCGTGGTCTGTGGTCTCAATGGCTTATTCATTATGACTTTAGGGTTTATATATAGCCATGCCTGAACATTCACCGATCATTATTATTCCCGCGCGCATGGCGTCAATGCGCTTGCCCGGCAAGCCATTGGCCGATATTCAAGGCTTGCCCATGATCGTGCAGGTTCTTAAACGCGCCGAAGAAGCCGCTGTTGGCCCGGTTGTCGTGGCGTGTGCTGAACTTGAAATCAAACACGCCGTTGAAGCCTATGGAGGCCGCGCGATCTTAACGAACCCGGATCATCCGTCCGGATCGGACCGGATTTACGAAGCCCTGCACATCATCGACCCTGACCATAAGCACAATGTGGTGGTGAACCTTCAAGGCGATTTGCCCATTATAGAACCCGGTGTGGTGCGCGCCGTGTTGCGGCCGATGGTGAACCCGGGCGTGGATATCGCCACCCTCGTCGCTGAAATCACGGACGCAGAAGAAAAGACAAATCCCAATGTTGTGAAGGCGGTGGTGGGTTTTGAAACGGGTCAAGATATTGCGCGGGCGCTGTACTTCACCCGGGGCCAGGCCCCGGCAAACGCCGGGCCGCTGTACCACCACATCGGTATTTATGCATATCGCCGCGCCGCTTTGCACCGCTTTGTTGACTTAAAACCCGGCGTCTTGGAACAGCGCGAAAAGTTAGAGCAATTGCGCGCCCTGGAAAACGGAATGCGCATAGATGTCGTGTGCGTTGACACGGTTCCGTTCGGGGTTGATACTCCCGCCGATTTAGAGCGCGCGCGCGCCATTTTAGGGGCAAAAACATGAGTGTTGAAAATACCATCGCCTATCAGGGGGAGCCTGGGGCCAATTCCGACATGGCGTGCCGTGCCGCGTTGCCCAATATGCAGACCCTTGGCTGTTATTCCTTTGAAGATGCTTTTGCCGCGGTTCATAATGGCAAGGCGCGTTTGGCGATGATCCCCATCGACAATTCGGTGGCGGGACGAGTGGCTGATATTCACCACCTGTTGCCAGCCTCAAGACTGAAGATCATCGGCGAGCATTTTCAACGCGTCGATCATCATCTTTTGGCCTTGCCGGGTACGAGCATTGGCGACCTAACGCACGTCCACAGTCATGTCCATGCCTTGAATCAATGCCGTAATTTAATCAAGGATTTGCAGGTTAAACCCGTTGTACATGCCGATACGGCCGGAGCAGCACACATGATTAAGGACCAAAACGATCCCACTCAAGGTGCTATTGCATCGGTGCTGGCGGGGGAAATTTACGGCCTGCAAACCTTGCGCGCTAATATCGAAGACGCTGAACACAACACCACCCGATTTTTAATTATGGCGGCGGAAGCTCAACAGCCACCGTCAAAATCGAAGGATGGAAAAATCATCACCAGTTTTGTGTTTCGGGTGAAAAACATGCCTGCTGCTCTTTATAAGGCGTTGGGCGGGTTCGCCACCAATGGCATCAATATGACCAAGCTGGAAAGTTACATCGTCGGCGGTAGTTTCCAAGCGGCCCAATTTTACGCCGAGGTTGAAGGCGACCCTCAAGAACGTCCGATGAAGCTCGCCTTTGATGAATTGGCTTATTTTACCCATGAAATCAAAATTATGGGGACATACCTGGCCGCTATGGAGCGTGATACAATTGGCTAACGCTTCAAAAAAGCTTAGCAATTAACGGCTTTGTCAAATTCATCTTGGCGTAAGGGTTCGGCCCTGCTATCGTGCCTTTGATTATTATCTTAGGATAAGTGTGTGAAAATTCGAAATTTGATTCAACCAAAAAAACTAAAGACCCTGCGCTCAATGCTTGGGCGAAGACTTGGGCGTTTATTTGCGGTCGTAAGTGTAACGTCGATTATCGCCGCATGTACAACGGTTAATGAAACCAGCCATGCCGATTCCTACCAAAAAGGCTGTATGACGGAACGCGCTGACATCGTTGATGCAGCAAATTGGGATAATGTTCAGTCGAATCGCGTGACCATCATCAACGGTGAAATTCGCCCGATGGTCAGTCACTACGAAGAAAATCGGCCTTACATCATTCAGGTCCGCAATGCAGACCGCGTCAATCACGATTTATGGTCGCCCGAATTTTTTAAACAGGCGGTCGCCGTGGACAGCGTCCAATTTGGCGACAAAGCTGCGACAAAGGGGTGCGTGAATGGTATCCGCGTCAAGGCCCGGTCCATCGTAACGATTCGTTTGGTCCCGGTTTGGGAAGGCCGATACGAGATTTTTAACAGCTCTTCATTTTTGCACACCCCCACCGGACCGGACGCCGTCATCTATATTGTTCCGCCTCGCATTGGCACGGCATCTAAATAGCTCTGACTTTACAATCGACTACAGCCCTTAAAAAATAGTTTTTAAGGGCTTTGCGTGTGATGGCAAGCCTTGATATACTCCGCGCGGGAGATCGTCGTGGACGAAGTTCTCGCGAATTCGGTCAGGTCCGGAAGGAAGCAGCCGCAACGAGTTTCGCTTCGGGTCGCGTGCGGTCTCCCACCTTCATCTCTGTAAGCTATTGCTGTCCAGAATCAGCAATGGTCTTTGGGCCTAGATTTGAGACCATGTCAGATAACACATCCGATCAAACTGCGGTTCAGGACGAAGCATATCGGGTCCTTGCGCGCAAATATCGCCCGACAGATTTCAGCACCTTAATTGGTCAAGATGCGCTGGTGCGTACGCTGACCAACGCCATTAAGTCAGGGCGCTTAGCGCATGCTTTTATGTTAACCGGAGTGCGCGGCGTCGGCAAGACGACGACCACGGTCAATCTCGCCGCAAGCCTTGCAGCACATGGGCAACGTGTCCTGTTGATCGATCTCGACCCACAAGGCAACGCGACGATGGGTAGCGGGATCGACAAGGCGGAATGTGAAGCGACCGTCTACGAGGTGCTGGTCGACGGCGTGCCGGTCGCCGATGCTCGCATCCGTCCCGATGC
>JAESSB010000054.1 GCA_016764335.1 Magnetovibrio sp. | reverse complement strand
TAGAGCGTAGCAAACTAGTGTGCGGCACGCATCTTGTGGGGTGGTTAGCTCAGCTGGAAGAGCATCTCGTTTACACCGAGAATGTCGGGGGTTCGAGCCCCTCACCACCCACCATTTTAACCCCTTGGGAAACCAAGGGGTTTTATTTTGAGATATCCCTTCGACCTTATTTATTCGTGCCTACGCTGTAGGCACGAACGTCTCCTCAAAAAAGATAGCAATGGATTTAGGACCGATGTTGTGCTCCATGCTGTGCTTATTGTGGATCGTGCCGGTTGGCCTATAATGAACAGGCTCGTCATCCCGTTTAACATGACGATTATGCCTTTACCGCCAAGATCCCCAGAACTGAACCCTGTCGAAAATGTCGGGTAATTCATGCGTGATAATGGGTTATCAAACCGAGTTTTTGCATCATACGAAGAGATCATCGCCATCTGCTGCGAAGCTTGGAGTAATCTTATTGATCAACCCTGGACAATCATGTCCATCGGTATGGGAGAGAGGCCATATAGGTTCTGATGACAAGCTTCATGGAGGTGTGATTTTCGTTCATTAATTTTCCCGTTAAATAAAAAAAGGCCCCCGAGTTTCCCTGAGGGCCTTTTTTGTTGTTTGGGACCAAAGCCCTGTTGGTAACGAGCAGGGCTAGCAGCTGAAGTACATTTGCCATTCGACCGGGTGTGGGGTGTGTTCGAAGTTGTACACGTCTTCCCACTTGAGGGCCATGTAGCCATCGAGCATGTCGTCGTCCATCACGCCGCCTTTTTTAAGGAACTCACGATCGGCATCCAGGCTTTCCAAAGCTTCGCGCAAGGAACCACAAACGGTTGGCACTTCCAACAGTTCTTCAGGTGGTAAATCATAGAGGTTCTTGTCCATGGCTTCGCCAGGATGGATTTTATTTTGGATACCATCCAAGCCAGCCATCATCATGGCGGTGAACGCCAAGTATGGGTTTGCGGTTGGGTCAGGGAAGCGAACTTCGACGCGTTTGCCCTTTGGTGATGCCGAGAACGGAATACGGCAAGAGGCGGAACGGTTACGCGCAGAATAAGCCAACAGAACCGGAGCTTCAAACCCTGGGATTAAACGCTTGTAGGAGTTCGTAGACGGGTTGGTAAAGGCATTCAAGGCCTTGGCGTGTTTAATGATGCCACCGATGAAGTACAATGCTTCGTCGGACAAATCAGCATAGCCGTTGCCCGCGAAGCTAGGCTTGCCGTCTTTCCAAAATGACATGTGAACGTGCATGCCTGAACCGTTATCACCGATCACAGGCTTGGGCATAAAGGTCGCTGTCTTGCCAAAGGTATGAGCGGTCATATGGGTGCAGTACTTATTGATTTGGATATTGTCAGCCGCACGCACCAAGGTGGCGAAAGTCATGCCCAATTCGTGTTGTGATGGTGCCACTTCATGGTGATGCTTATCCATGACCAAGCCCATTTCTTTCATTACGGTAACCATTTCGGCGCGCAGGTCATGAGCAGAGTCAACRGGAGGAACCGGGAAGTAGCCGCCCTTAATAGGAGGACGGTGACCCAAGTTGCTTTCTTCCATGATTTTGCCGCTCACATAGGGACCTTCATCTGAATCAAATTCATAGAAGCAACGGTTCATGGAAATGTCGTAACGCACATCGTCAAAGACGAAGAATTCTAGTTCAGGTCCAACGTATACGGTGTCACCAATGCCCGTGGACTTAATGTAGTCTTCGGCACGCTTGGCAACAGAGCGAGGGTCGCGGTTATAGCCTTGGCCTGTTGAAGGCTCGCGAATATCGCAAAACAAAATCAATTGAGGCTGGGCTGCAAACGGGTCCATGACGGCTGTGGATGAATCGGGCATCAAAGCCATATCCGATTCGTTGATCGCTTTCCAGCCTTCTATAGAAGATCCGTCAAACATGATGCCGTCTTCAAAGGCATCAGCGTCAACAAAGTCGGCACACATGGTCAAATGCTGCCATTTACCTTTAGGGTCTGTAAAACGCAGGTCAATAAAGTCGATATTTTCAGCTTTGACGTACTTGATAACGTCCTCGGGAGTCTTTAAGTCCAAACTCATGGTTATAATTCCTTGATGGGATAGGTTGGTTAAATCAATGAAAGTTATACGGCTTCTGGTCCACGTTCGCCAGTGCGGACGCGGATGGCTTCTTCAACATTGGTAATGAATATCTTACCATCTCCAATGCGTCCAGTATGCGCGGCTTGTTGGATCGCTTCAACGGCGCGTTCGACCAAGGCATCGTCTAAAACGATTTCAATTTTTACCTTGGGTAGGAAGTCTACGACATATTCGGCACCGCGATAAAGCTCAGTGTGACCTTTTTGGCGGCCAAACCCCTTGGCTTCAAGGACGGTGATTCCTTGTAATCCAATTTCATGTAGCGCGTCTTTTACATCGTCGAGCTTGAACGGTTTAATGATGGCTTCAATTTTTTTCATCGTTTTATTGTCTCCGCTGCGTCGGGGATGGACAATTGTGACTGTCTGTCAGCGTACGCTATTTAATCTATAGAAGGTTATTTAGCACAGAGCGTGCCAAGTTTCTCTAGAGATAACGAACTGGCCCCAAGTATGGTGGATTTACGTTATATTAGATCATAAAACTGGATCTTTGTAGAATATATATGCCTAAAAAATATGCAAATGCGTGTTATATGAGCAGGTATATTGCTAAGATAGCGCCTTAAGTTTGATGAGATTGAAATGGGGTGCTTGACGGGGGCTATCTATGCGTCTAGTAAAGGGCGGCTTTTGGGGGAAAACCCAAAATATTGTGGTGCCTGTAGCTCAGTTGGTTAGAGCGCCTGGTTGTGATCCAGGAGGCCGTCGGTTCAAATCCGATCAGGCACCCCATTTTTTGTAATAATGCACTGCATACCTCTTGGTTATGAGGTATAAACGTCACTTACATACCGACTATTAGGGGAGGATAGCAGCGTGTCGAAGAAATATCCTATTATCGCCGTGACCGGTTCATCGGGTGCCGGGACCAGTACCGTCAAAGATGCTTTTGAACATATGTTCCGTCGTGAAGGCGTGAAGCCAGCCGTGATTGAAGGCGATAGCTTCCATCGTTACAATCGCACTGAAATGAAAGCCAAGGTTTCCGCTGAAGAAACTTTGGGAAATCGTACTTTTAGCCACTTTGGGGCCAACGCCAACGAATTTGAAAAGCTTGAAGATCTCTTTAAGTCTTATGGCAAAACAGGCTCTGGAAAACGCCGTCTGTACTTGCACTCAGATGAAGAAGCGAAAGCGTTTGAAGGCCTGAACCCCGGTGAATTTACGCCGTGGGCCGACATTCCGGCGGGCAGCGACCTGATGTTTTACGAAGGTCTGCACGGTTGCGTCGTCAAAGATGACATTGATATGGCGTCACATGTCGATCTGAAAATTGGTGTGGTTCCCGTAATTAATCTTGAATGGATTCAAAAAATTCACCGAGATACGGAACAACGCGGTTATTCGGAAGAAGCCGTTATGGATACGATTTTACGTCGAATGAACGATTATGTGCATTATATCGTGCCTCAGTTCAAATATACCGACATCAACTTCCAGCGCGTTGCCACGGTAGATACATCCGATCCGATCATCGCTCGCGATATTCCAACGCCGGACGAAAGTATGGTCGTGATTCGATTCCGCAAGCCAGAATCTATTGCTGGCGGCGTGGATTTTCCGMACTTACTGCAAATGRWWMYRMRTKMCKWTRTKTYGCGTCGCAACACAATCGTGGTGCCTGGTGGTAAAATGGGTTTTGCTATGGAATTGATCTTCACTCCGATTTTGAAACAAATGTTGTTGAATCGCGGTTAATTTTTCTTCCTATATCGATACAAAAAAAGCCGCCGGAACAATCCGGCGGCTTTTTTTGTACGCAAAATTCGTACAGGATCTTACGCCAACCTGCATAAATAAATACCCCTAAGTGTTTAGTGCCAGCCTGTACTGCTTTGGGTTTAGTTTGAATCGTTTCGGCTCTTGTGTTCCTATTTTGCAGATATATTCGTACGAGGTTAAACCTTTCAAGCTCTTCAAACGCTTTGCACGGTTGTAAGCCTTTAAGGCTGTCTTCAGGTAGGGTTTGGTTGTCCTTCTTCTGTGCGCATTTCGGTAATATCGCTGTGAACGTAACCAATCGGATAGATCTTAAATTTCTGCTTTGGTCCTATGGCACAGTGGCTATGTCCGTTATATCGTTGATCAAAGAACGGGGACTGTGCGGATTTCCCCGGGGCTGTTGTGGACCCTGATTTCGAGTGTTTGTTGATGTCCGTATCGTGCGCGTTCATCAGCACGGGGCGGGTCAGAAAAGTTCGAGATTTGCACGCCATCGGTCGTAGCCGGGGCGGACTGACGACCAAAATCCAAACTGCTGTTGACGCCCTAGGTCATCCAGTACGCCTTCTATTAACAGCCGGACAGGATGTTTAATATGGTTAGGCCAATACCTTGATTGATGGTTGTAGGCACCCTATAGCGTTGCCGACAAAGGCTATGCTTCAAACGACTTCGTTGACATCATAAAAGCTTCCGGTGCGGTAGCCGTTATTCCTCCGAGGAGCAATAGAAATGAACTGCACAAGTCTGACAAGGAAATCTACAAGGATTGAGTACGACCTCTAGAAATCACCCAACCGTTTCGTCGGTTAGGCGTGAAGGCGCATGCGATGGGGGCATCATTAAGCCTTTTCGACGGTATCCGGTGCTAGGCTTGGGCGATCAAGTTGGKGCTATCCTTAGTATTTTAAACAGCTCAAMACGCCTGGCGGTGCACCCTATCGCAACGCCGAGCGGGCTCGTTGCTAAAAACCTAGGGGGCGTCTCTAGGGGAGGTCCCAAAAAGATCGCTTTGCTTCACGTTSKGCATCGTATTGAGTGATGCCRATATCATCAAGGTGACGTTGCGTCATGYACTCTAATGCTTTGCGTTGACGGTATACAGAGTTCGCYTTGCGWATCCAAGCAAGAGCMAGSGTGAYSCCATTTAYGCCWTTATAAGAATTKGTGTAATTTGTGCAGAGTGTTGGGCTTGTCATGGTCTKATGCTCCTGTGTYCATAGGGTGTTCGCTTGTGAAGATATWATGTCCAYAGCCTTGCCTTAAGTAAAACTAATGTTTATAATCWTCAKTATTATGRTTKCTAATGTACACATAGGACTGACGCGCAATATTGACGTGGCYCTTTTGCGCACRTTTGTWGCCGTGATCGAAAGCGGCTCTATGACCTCTGCTGCAGCCAAATTAAATGTGACGCAAGGCGCGATCAGCCAGCAAATTAAACGTCTTGAACAATTTCTGCAAAAACCTTTGGTTAATCGTAAAGGGGCAGGGTTGGTGCCCACCGTGGATGGGGAACGTTTGTTTTTGCACGCRCAACGCTTRATCTCGCTTAATGATGAGGTGATGGGCGTGATGACGGCTGCGGAATTTAGCGGTGTCGTTCGACTTGGCATTCCTTATGACATTGTGTCGCCATTTGCAGCCCCTATTTTAAAAATGTTCGCTCAAGCTTACCCCAACGTGCGTATTGAATTAGCTCTCGATTCGACACAAAGCCTAAAGACTGCTCTTTTTCGTGGCGAAATTGATCTCACCTTAACTACGGAGACGCATTCTCCAAAAGGGGCAGAACGCTTGATTCGCAGCAATTTAGTCTGGGTTGGAGGACTAAATGGAGTCAGCCATAGCAGGTCACCTTTGCCTTTAGTGATCGTCAATGAAGACTGTTTGTTTCGTCCGGCCATGTTTGAAGCCCTGAAAAAGAAAGGACGGGATTGGAGGCTCATGGATGCTACGCGTAATATGGATGCTACACTTGCCATGTTACAGGCCGACATTGGCATAACAGCACTGTTAGAATCAACCGTTCCCAACGGCATTCAAGTGTTGAGCACTGAAGACGGGCTGCCCGAGCTACCAGAGTTTTTTATCAACCTGTATGCTCCGACAAACGGGGGCAATGCCCTGGTCGAAGAATTAGCAAATAATATTCGTGAACAGTTTGTCGCATGGCGGCGCCCGCAAACGATTATGACGACCTAAAGCATTATGGACGCTTGCCTTTAAGTAGACGCCATAGGTATGAAGCCCCCCAAATGGGCAGAACCAAAATGGCCCCCATAAGAATGAATGGACCGACTTTCTGGCCAACATTTAACAACCACTCAAAAATGGAACGTCCCGTTTCCCCAGCCCATGCATAGACGTTTTCGGGGGTGGTGTTGAAAAACGACAACATCAGACCAATCACCAGGCACCAAATGATAAGTTTTAAGATGGGGATACGAGGTATTGAAGCCATAAGCTTAATGCCCTAACGCTTTTTCAATTTTTTTATCTGTTTTATATTGACTAAGCGAATACACAGACCAGATAACAGCGGGAATCCAGCCGATTATGGTCAGCTGAAGGATAAGGCAGATAACGCCGGCAATGGGCCGTCCAATGGTGAAAAATTGAAGCCACGGTAAGAAAAAGGCGAGAATAAGGCGAATCATGAGAAAACCTTGATTTTGATGTCTGAGCCTTGCGCTTATAGCAAATGTAAATTCTGTTCACAAATATTAAGGTCTAATTTTCATTTATGACCCTCTATTTTGCAAGGGCAATGGGCGCTTGCCGGGCTTCCTTTTCATCCGCATTTCAAGCCAAATGTGCACCAGTACTTTACAAGCCGGCATTGAGGGCGTAATGATAATGAAAACCCACCCCTTTGAGGATATATTTAATTTCTTGGGGTAGGGTACTAAGCGCCTGTATAATGCCCCTTTAAAACGACTTAGGTCAAAGTCTTTGCGAGGTTGGCGTGCGCAGGGTGTGGGGCGTGTTTAAGTGGGGGAAAGATGAATATTAGCAATGCTTCAAACAGGTTTCAAAGTAAAGCCTATGATGGTAGAAACCTTGATAAAAGGGCCGTTGAAGTCGTTGTCGCTGACAAATCACCCCTTATTTTAAGTGGGCTTGCGACACTTTTAGATAATGACGATCGCTTTAATCTGGTTGCGACGGCTGCCGATGGCGAACGTTTTATGGAAGCGTTAGAACGATTTACCTTTGACGTTGCGATCATCGGCTGGAATATGCCCTATTTAAATGGTCAGGCGGTCCTTCAAAATTTGCAAAAACGGGAAGGCTTGCAGCCTCGTGTTATTATCTTTACGGGCAACGGTGCCCCAGATATTCCCCGCCAAGTGATGCGCCTAGGGGGGGCTGGTTTTTGTTCCAAAATGGATCAGTCTGCACAAGTTATTGATACGGTTTTGGCCGTATCCGAAGGCCGCATGGTTTTTCCATTTATGGACTTGTCGCGCTCTAATGCAGACCCTTTTTCCAGCCTTACAGCTCGAGAACAAGAGCTGTTAGCTTCGCTATCACGTGGGCGGACGAATCAACAAATCGCAGGCGATCTCACCATTTCCCTCAATACCGTAAAATTTCACCTTAAAAATCTATACGGTAAACTGGATGTTAAAAATCGCGCACAAGCCGTAGCGTGCTATTTGAATGCCAGTGGAAATATGTAATTTGCTTATAATCAAAGCCTTAGCTGTATTATAAGGTCATTATTTTTAAAAACAATCATTTAGGGTAGGTTTATTACTACCTCAAAGAAATAAAACCACTCCCCGCTCGGGTGTTTGAATTGGCCCTTGCACGGGGTTTTATAATACCTTCCTCAATGGGGGGGCCTTATGAAGTTTTGTTTTTTTCATAAGGGGCGTTCGTGCAGTCTTTTGGGGGAATTTAAAGGGAATGCCATTTAAACGCGTCGCACGTCCGATCGTTTTGGGTATTGTTGGGGATAGTGCTTCGGGGAAAAGCACAATTGCCGAAGGTATTCGGGAGATTCTAGGCCCAGACAAAGTTGGCAGCATCTGTACAGACGATTATCACAAGTTGGACCGTCGGCAGCGGGCAGAACAAGGTGTTACAGCCCTAAACCCCGTCGCCAATCATTTAGATATTGCAAGACAGCACATTGGTTTGCTGCGCGAAGGAGAAAGTATACTCAAACCCGTCTACGACCATGGCAAAGGCGTCTTTAGTGGTTGGGAACGGGTGGAGCCAAGAGAATACTTAATTGTAGAAGGCTTGTTGGGGTATAGTACGCGTGCCTTATGCGATTGTTATGATGTGAAGGTGTATTTGGAGCCAAAAGAAGATCTGCGCGCCATTTGGAAAATTCAACGCGACACGCAAGTGCGCGGCTATTCCAAACAGCGCGTGCAGGAAATTTTGGACCGACGAAAAAATGATGGGGAAAAGTTCATTCAACCCCAACGTAAATTTGCTGATATGGTGGTGTCGTTTTATCCACCAAGTGGTAACAATGGAGAAACGGGTTCACGCTTAAATGTACGTCACACCTTGCGGCCAACGCTTCCTCATCCGGATTTAAGTCCGGTTTTGGATGCTGGGAAAAACGGTTTTCGGTTAGAGTTGGCCCGAGATATTGACGGTAAACCCGTGGACATTTTGGATATTCACGGTGATTTAGCGGATGAGAGAGCCAAGGCGGTCGAAAATTTGCTTTGGAATCTTATCCCAGAAGCCCAACATTTACGGGAAAATGTGGGGCAGTTTAGAGATGCAGAGAATCATGCGGCGCTCAGTCATCCTTTGGCGTTGTCGGAGTTATTAATTACGTATCACATGGTCAAAGCAGCCCTTGGCCAACATGCAGTTTAATCGTTTAAAGTTTTAATGAAATAAACGACCTAACCGGGAGTATTGAAATTCATGACCGCTACCCATAACGAAATGGCAAATGCCATACGCTTTCTTGCCGTTGACGCGGTACAGGCCGCTAAGTCCGGCCACCCTGGCATGCCTATGGGCATGGCAGACGTTGCCACAGTCCTTTWTWCCAARTTYATGAARTTYGATCCGAAGNCNASYCAANTNGGSCMRAYCGCGATMGWTTTATWYTSTCAGCTGGCCACGGCTCAATGTTGATGTATGCCTTGTTGTATCTATCAGGTGTTGACGATGTGTCCATGGACGATCTGCGGAACTTCCGTAAGATGGGCGCAAAAACCGCTGGTCACCCTGAATACGGCCATGTGGATGGTGTTGAAACCACCACCGGGCCACTTGGTCAAGGTATTGCGACGGCTGTTGGCATGGCACTTGCTGAAAAAATGCAAACGGCTCGTTATGGCAAAGACATTGTCGATCACTATACCTACACCATCTGCGGTGATGGCTGCTTGATGGAAGGTATTTCCCAAGAAGCAATTTCGATCGCGGGTCACTTGAACCTTAATAAGTTGATCTTGATGTGGGATGACAACGAAATTTGCATTGATGGCAACACCAACTTGACGCTGATTGATGACCAATGCGCTCGTTTCGAAGCCAGTGGCTGGGACACGCAGCGTATTGACGGTCATGATGCTACTGCTATTGAAGCGGCGATCAAAAAAGCAAAAGCTTCCGATAAACCATCATTGATYGCGTGCAAAACGACCATCGGTTWYGGYGCTCCAACCAAAGCCGGCACCCATGGYGTTCAYGGCGCTGCTTTGGGCGATGAAGAAATYAAAGGCATGCGCGAAGGCCTCGGCTGGACCGCRCCTCCATTTGAAATYCCGRMCAACATTTTGGAAGCTTGGCGYTCKGCCATGGCGAARAACTCTGTGGATCGCGAATCTTGGGAAGGCCGTTTGAACGCCYTWGACGCAGCAACCAAGTCTGAGTTCATTCGWACYGATGCAGGCACCTTGCCCGCAGGTTGGGAAGACAAGTTGAACGCTTTCAAAAAAGCCACAGCTGAAAACCATCCTAAACTCGCAACACGCCAAGCTTCTGGTAAAGTTCTTGAAGTCCTGACGGCTGCTATTCCTGAAATGCTTGGTGGTTCTGCCGATTTGACRGGKTCTGTGAACACGAAAACACCGTCTACGCCGTCTATTTTGAAAACGGACTTCACAGGACGTTACATTCACTATGGCGTACGTGAGCATGCGATGAGTGCGATGATGAACGGTTTGTCGCTGCACGGCGGTTTCATTCCTTACTCAGGTACGTTTGCCGTGTTTGCAAATTACATGATGGGCGGCATTCGTTTGTCGGCTTTGATGGGCAAACGCGTCATTTATGTTTTGACGCATGATTCCATCGGTCTGGGCGAAGATGGCCCAACGCACCAACCTGTCGAAACTTTGGCGATGTTACGGGCCATGCCGAACTTCAACACCATGCGTCCTTGCGACGTTGTTGAAACCGCTGAATGTTGGGCGATCGCGCTTAAATCTGATAAAACACCAACAGGCATGATCTTGACACGTCAAGGTTTGGAACCACAACGCACCACCCACACAGACGAAAATCTGTGTGCGAAGGGAGCTTATGTGTTGGCTGAAGGCGAAGGCGGTGATCGTAAAGTAACTTTGTGTGCCACGGGTTCAGAAGTCGAAATCGCTATGGCTGCCCGGGCAACACTACAAGCCGAAGGCATTTCAACCGCCGTCGTGTCTATGCCGTGTTGGGAACTGTTYGACGCMCAAGACGCTGCTTATCGCGCYTCGGTCTTGGGCGAAGGCACGGTTCGTGTTGGCGTCGAAGCTGCKGTMCGCTTYGGSTGGGATCAATATATTGGYYCTGACGGCGGCTTTGTSGGCATGTCMAGCTTTGGTGCATCTGCTCCGGCGCCTGACCTGTACAAACACTTTGGTATCACCGCTGAAAATGTGGTCGCAGAAGCAAAATCGCGTCTGTAATCGTCTTAGGCTTAGATAACGTTTTAACTTTTAAGGAGTGAGAATTATGGCTCTCGTAACCCTACGTCAGCTTCTCGATCACGCAGCTGAAAATAACTACGGTCTTCCTGCTTTTAACGTCAACAATATGGAACAAGTCAAAGCCATCATGGAAGCCGCTGATGCGGTTGATAGTCCGGTGATTTTGCAAGGTTCTGCGGGTGCTCGTGGTTATGCTGGAGAAACTTTTTTGCGCCACCTGATTGCGGCGGCCATTGAAGCTTATCCGCACATTCCCGTGTGTATGCATCAAGATCACGGTGCATCCCCGGACGTCTGCCAGCGGTCTATGCAGTCAGGCTTTAGCTCGGTGATGATGGACGGCTCGTTGGAAGCCGACGCCAAAACGCCGTCGTCTTATGAATACAACGTCGAAACCACACGCCGTGTGGTCGACATGGCCCACGCTTGTGGCGTTTCTGTCGAAGGTGAATTGGGGTGCTTAGGTTCGTTGGAAACCGGCGAAGCTGGTGAAGAAGATGGACAAGGCGCTGAAGGCAAGCTTGAAATGGATCAAATGTTAACGGATCCTGACGAAGCTGCTGACTTCGTGAAAAAGACCAATGTAGATGCTTTGGCCATCGCCATCGGCACCTCACACGGGGCTTACAAGTTCACAAAGCAACCAACTGGGAAAGTCTTGCGCATTGATCGCGTTAAAGAAATTAATGCTCGTATTCCTTCGGTTCACTTGGTTATGCACGGCTCTTCGTCCGTGCCCCAAGACTGGCTGAAAATCATCAACGACTTTGGGGGTGACATGGCGCAAACCTATGGCGTTCCTGTTGAAGAAACCGTCCAAGGCATCAAGTCCGGTGTGCGTAAGATCAATATTGATACCGACCTTCGTATGGCATCTACGGGTTCTGTGCGTCGTCACTTGGCAGAAAACCCATCCAACTTCGATCCACGTAAGTTCTTGAAAGCTGCAACGGCTGGCATGACTGACATCTGCAAAAACCGTTATGAATCTTTTGGTTCTGCGGGACAGGCCTCTAAAATCAAGCCACTTTCTCTGGAAATTATGTTCCAGAAATACGCAACAGGAGAACTGGACGCTAAGGTAAAATAAACCTTTTTGCGAACAGTTGATATCAGAAAAGGGCGGTCCTACGGGTCGCCCTTTTTTGCATTTTGAGTGCATAATATAATAATGTTAAACATATACTTATACCTAATAAGTATATGAATTAATGTAATTTAATGTATTTAATCGTGAACTATGAGCGTCTGTTCGAGATGTTAAGAATTGTCTTGTCTGAACGGGTAAGGGGGGGTATTACAATTATCAATCAAAGCAACCGTAACCCACCCCTTAAACTTTACACCGATAAAATGATTTTGAAACAAGCCCTTATCAACCTCATGTCCAACGCAATCAAATGCAATACGGAAAAGGTTCGGTGACAATGGATTGCCGGGGAAACCGATGATGGATTCTTCATATCTCGGTGGCGGACGGATCGGTTTCGATAGTGAGTAAGGTGTTGGTACAATGTTCTGGCTGGAACGACCCTTGGCTTCAAACGAAAAAATGTCGTTTCAAGACACTTTTGAATAACGGTTTCAGCGATCAAGTGAAAGACGCTACAGTATAGCTGATCGCAAACACGTTTGCCGCAAGTATCTGTTTTCTCCCTGAAAAATAGGCCTAACCTGTTGCCGTTTAGAATAGGCACAGTGAACAGGCCAGTTCGCCAAAACCGGACGTCGATAATGCCAGTAGTCGGGGGCGTCCTTGGCATATGTTGAAGGTTTTATGAAGACGCAGATTCAACAGCCAAGTGCATAATTGTAAGCGCCATTTAGGCGACATGAGGTTATCGAGGATTTTTAACAAAGGAGGTCAATGATGCCCATTTTACGCCCTTAAAAAAGGGGTTTAAAGCAAACAAACATTGCCATTGATATTGGTGTCAGCTCAGGCATGGTCTGCCATGAACTGACGCGTTGCGCGGCGACCGGTATGAAGATGATTAATATAATCATCGCGGAGGCAATGCCGTGTAGCGGCCTACATCGTATTGAAAAACCTCGCTGGGACGAGCCGATCGAAGGTTTTTCCGTTGAGCATCTTGGCACAGTAGGGATCGGGAATGACGGGCCATTCGGGCTTTGTCCAATTTGCGGTGCGAAGAGTGTCGAGCGTGAGCGACGTTTCTGTGGTGACGCGACATACCCAAGCGCMCGYKMTGTKRWYRTWAMCTAGGCTCAGGACCTMTTAATCTATAMTTCAGTTTTCTGTCGGATCATGTCGTTCTTATTTATGGAGGAYATCACATGAGCGATGATTTCTGGTTAAGCYCTGAGCAATRACAAMGYATTGCGCCCCATTTCCCTTTSTYTCCCGGGGTKCCTCGYGTYGATGACCTTCGGGGTGTACCCGGGATCATTCATGTCTTGAAGCGTGGATKACAGTGGCGTGATGCACCTTCTGAATACGGTCCGCACAAAACACTTTATAACCGCTTTGTGAGRKGGAGCCGAAGGMGCGTATTTGACCGTATNWTTKYTGGGCTTGCCGGGGCMGAAGGTGTTCCYRATCAGCTCAAAATTGATGCGAYACAYCTTARAGYTCACYGYASAGCAGCCAGCCTGCTGTTCTTTGGGTAAACTCGYCACCAAAATTYAAGCGCTAAGGCGTCAAAAAGGGGATGTTCCCCGTCGTATYGGGCAAMCAAAAGGCGRCTTAAACTCAAAACGTCATGCGGTGTGTGATGSTCATGGTCGCCCCGTTGTCATGCTTTTAGCAGAAGGACAAATGAGCGATGATACGGGTACTCAATGAATGAGGAATGTTTTGCCATCAGCCAAGTGCCTCTTGGCAGATTTAGGCTATGATGCAGATGGGTTCCGTAAGGCTTTGAGAAAAAAAGGTCTTGAGCCTTGAAGCCCGCCCATAATATGACAAAACGCTCTATAAACAGCGCCATAATATTGAAAACATGTTTGGYAAGACCAAGGACTGGCGCCGTATTGCACTGCGCTATGATCGACGCGCACACACGTTCTTTTCAGCACGATGCAGCGCAGCCGTTGTTTTTCTCTCAATTAATGAGTCCTGAGCCTAAGGACCAATTTTTTGGGTTCTATGAAAAAGAAAGGCACCTTGAATCTGATATTTTGGCATAACGACATGAAGAAAATATCCGGAAATAAGCCACTGTTGGTGACATCTGATGGCAAGGCCTTGACGTTTTTTCTGCAACAGTTCGACATTTTGATCGCACAAATGGAAGCCTTAATTGGCGTTTAAAAAAGTCTACGGCGCTTTACAAACGGGTATTGTAGGTTTTTATAAAATACATGATTGTAATTTATTCAAAGAAGTTCTTTGAAGTTCAAAACGGCATGACCGAAACCAACCACGGTATTTTGGATTATACGGTGCTTGTTTTGCGTCAGTTCTGGAAGGTTTACCCAATGATATCCGTGACCGAAGTCAAAAATGACCGCAATTATTTGTCGTTTCAATTGCATCAAACCAGCCGGGTAAAAATAATCGAAGATGGTGGGGTGATTTGCACTTTGACTCCGGAGCAGCAGGCCGAGAGGGTGAAAGCCATGAAGCCTGTGTGGGTTATCCTCAAAATATTTTTGGGCTCTTGCGTGAACGGGATATCGTAAAAACGACTAAAATAAGTTGTATTGGATATAATTCAAAATTTATGAGGATTTAGGGAGAATGGTGCGGGTGGCCGGACTTGAACCGGCACGGGGCGAACCCCAACAGATTTTCTTACCAACTACGGCTTTAACCGCCACCTCAAAAAGAGGATTTGTGGTCTGGACTTTCTCTTTACCATGGCGTTTCCGCTTTAGGTACTCGCCGTCAAGTCTCTACACGTTCCCTTTCGGGCTTCGCTCGGGATTGCCATTTGAAAAGTTTCCCCGAATTTGACGAGTTCTACTCTAAGTGTTTCCACAAAGGCACTCAATTTTTTAAGTCTGGCGCGTCTACCAATTCCGCCACACCCGCATAATTTTTCTCGTAGACTTCTAACTTGATTGMAGRTTTTCATCAACCAATTAAACAAAAAANAAANGAACTSGACCAGRTAACACATACAAGGTGTTCTCATGGCCTAGATGAGAAAGAGCCGATTGCGTCGGCATAAACAGGATCGCCGGAACATTTTATTGCAGGCACGACAGCGAGATGTGAGCTGGTCCCACATCGTTGGACAGTTTGGCAGCTTTTTTTAAGGTGTATTCTCATTCATCATTCAAGCCACCTAACCTTTGTTTAACACATTTTTTTGTGATTGTGGAGCCTGTGGGTATATGGATAAGCCGCTTGGCTTATCCATATACCCACAGGCTGACCATCGTACACTTCAGCCGGAGTCCGACCTCCAACCGTCGAATGCGGGCGTTCGGTATTGCAAAAGTTGAGCCCGTCGTCAATGACCCGTTTGGCCTTAAATCCGTCCGTCAATTCATGCAGATAAACGGCTTCGTATTTTAAAGACCGCCACAATCGTTCGATAAAAATGTTATCCATACAACGGCCTCCAGCGTCCATGGAGGTATTGACCTTTGCATCTTTCAGAACGCCCGTGAAGTCATAGCTGGTGAACTAACAGCCTTGGTCAGTGTTAAAAATTTTAGGCTGCTCGAATCCTATCATCGCAATTTTTGAGATCTAGGATTTAAACATAAGCCAAATGGGGTTTTTTGATTTAACCACTCGCTCCGCAGGTTTGGACGCCAAGTGTCCTGTGTTCCCTTTACAGCCTGTCCGGTGATTAGGTGGACGATCAAATCCGTTCGCGTCTTGCATTTATGAGAATTTTAGGCCTTAGCCTTAAGGGCAACGTTTCCGATGCTAAAACGGTCTGGCCGTACAGCGATCAATGAGCTGATGCGGGTGCCGCTGAAGACTTGTTTGACGATTTTGAGGGTTACCTCAAAGCCGAAGGTTATCTCGCTATGGGAGTCCGCGATATCTTATGCATATTCAAACCGCGTGCCAAATTTTTAGATTTTTCATGCGTACGGTATACGGCATTTATTACATGTAATTTTATGCAATAAAGTCGCGCTCTGGGCAAAGGGACTTGTCTGCAAAAAGTAGACAGCACCTTCGAGATTTTTAATTGTTATCTTGGAGGATTAAATGACACGCAGAACCAACACAGACGCGTTCCGAGCTGAGGCCGTTAAATTGGCTTTAACAAGCGAATTATCACGTCGCCAGATTGCAGAAGATTTGGGGATCGGACAGTCAGCACTTGGCAAATAGATCACAGCACATAAACATGCGGACCTCATGTCAGGGCC
>JAESSB010000053.1 GCA_016764335.1 Magnetovibrio sp. | reverse complement strand
GAGGCTTGCAAAATGTCGACTTGGTTCTGTGATGCCTATGCGTCTTGGCAAAAAGGGGCCGTGGAAAACTTCAATGGGCGCTTGCGACGAGACTTACCAAGAAGTCGAAACATTGATAAAATGAGTGAGGAAGAACTTCAAGATATCATCCTCAGCCACAATTTAACGCCCAGAAAATGCATCGGATTTAAAACGCCAGCTCAAGCTCTATTGAAAGAACTCGGCGTTGATGTCAAAATCCAATTTAGATCAAGTGTTGCACTTCGCATCTGAATCCGCCGGTGTCCCAGATCGCATTATTTATTCTGACGGCTGATGCGGTTATAATGCGCTAGACGGGGCTGTCTTTAAACATTACCGCGTTTATCACGCTGAACTTTTTGCAGACCAAAAAAATTCTATCAAAGGAACCGAGAATTTTTGGACTCAAGCAAAGCGTCATATGCGTAAATTCAACGGTGTTTAGAAGGCCGATTTGGCCGACCCTTGGAACCTCTTTGTTTCCATAAATTCCGCTAAGGCGTATTATTCAAAATAATGTGAGTGGCGTTTTAACAACAGGGACACATAAACTCAATTGTCGCAATTGAAGCAATGGGTTCAGGGAATTTTGACCGCATTATTTGGTGTAGCCTCACGAATTTTATTCATGAAATAAGGCCCGAAATTGCTCTCGGGCCTTATTTCATGTCGGTTATGCCAGGATTTATTGGCTTACCATGTAAGTGATATAATCGACTTTTTCTTGTGGTGTGCAGAGGCGGCCAATAACGCTACTACAGTTGCGCTTGAACCATTTAGCGACCTTTGCAGCATCGGTAAAGCGATCTGGGGTGCGAGAAACGGCCATTGGTTGGATGGCCTTGCCGGTACGCGTTTGGCCCATCTGTAGAGGGGAAGATGTGTGGCATGTTGCGCAACGTGGGGTGCTTGGCTTGCCGGTACCGTAATTGGTTTCAAACATGATTTTGCCCATTGCGGCGTTACCGGGGCCTGCACCAAAGCTGGCGATAATATCTTCACGTGGTCCAGCTTGTGCCGTCGTCGCAGCACCAATAAGAGCAGCACTAAGAGTTAAAGCGCACACGAGGGATTTTACATATTTCATTGTTTTTTCTCCTTTGGGATCTTGATTTTTTGATCGTCAAAACTGCCGCTATAGTGATCGGTATGACAGGCGCCGCAGTTTGATTTAACGCCAACCTTTTTCAGTTTGAAGAAGTCGGGRTTAACGTTTTTGTGTTTACTAAGCCAATAGGGCGTAGCAGTGATTTGATAAGGGGCCTTTGGATCAACGATGCGAAAACGGTTGGCTGCTTCGGTATCCCATTTGTCGGCTCCGAACTTGGTTAAATACGCGGTAATTTTAACCACGGTTGCTTGATCGCCTAAGCTAGCATCTTCGCCGAAGTGATCGCCTAGGTTCAGCATCAGCTGCGTCCAACTGTCTGAGGACAGCAAACTAGGATGGAAGGGGAAGTGACAATCGCCACATTCAGATTCATAGGTGGCATTTGGGGTTAGTTTCAAAAGGCCAGAAGGCGGCATGGTGGACAACGCCCACAGCGTGCTGCCAACAGGACCGATCACAGCAAGGATCACCACAATAGCGGCCAAAGGTCGGGCATGGCGTTGTACGAGCACGGGGGACGCGGCAGGGATTTTTTTAAGGCCGGTGATCATCGATTTGATCAATTGATCGCCCGTGAGCTTCATTTCAATGTATACACCAACGATATGCAAGACAATCATCGCTAACAGCAACAGAACAAACCCTGTGTGGATCGTCTTTGCCATGTCGCCAATGACATAGGTCGCAGCCCCAGCCAGTGGGCCTTGATTTTCTTCGCCGCCCAAAACCATCAATCCAGAAAGAGTGATGGTTGCCAAAACGAACAGCAGGCCAAAAACCATCACCGACCCGGTTGGGTTATGCCCGATGTAATGTTTGACCGGGCGCAGGGTGGCCAGTTCCTTCATATGTTCKAAGATGTGTCTGGGCGAGAAGGTAAAGGTTTCCAAGCGCGAGTACTCAGAACCAAATAGGCCCCACGTTAGGCGAAAAACCAAAAGGAATACAGTGATATAGCCGGCCCACAGGTGGATACCCATGGTGTTTTCGGCAAAAACCCAACCGGTCAAATAGCCGATACAAACCATCGCCACTAAGGTCCAGTGGAACAGGCGCGTCGGCAGGTCCCAAACCTTGATCAAGCGGGTTTTTACATTTTTGTCGCCATGCGGCGCGTCTGTTTTTGGCTCATTTGTCACTTCGGTCATCCCCGCCTGCCCTCATAATTCATCATTGTCGAAATCACTTATACAAAAATTCACCATAGCTAAGGTAAGATGTTTCACAATAGGCCTTACAATGTGCCAACATTCTAGGCAAAGCAAACTGAATATTCACGGACTTTTTTATTCAGCAAGTATTCATCTTTACAAGCTTATGTTCACAAGAACATTGAGCTGTAAAAAAATGCATAACTTATTGAAATACAAAGAAAGCAGATGGTAACATGAGTGACCTGTCTAATCTAAATGGATCAGAAGACGAAAATCAAGGGACAAGGACCGTTCCCGTATGGGACTTTCCCACGCGTATTTTCCATTGGACGATGGCTATTGTTGTGCTGGTCGCTTGGGTTTCATCTGAAGCTGGCGGCAGTACGTTTTGGATACATGTCTATTCGGGGACTTTATTGATTGGCTTTGTTGTCTTTCGCGCCATATGGGGGGTGATTGGTAGCCGGTACGCTCGGTTTGGTGACTTTGTGCACAGCCCAGAGACTGTCAAGGCTTATACCCGCAACTTGGCCGCTTTCCGTCCCCCACATTCGACAGGGCATAACCCGCTTGGCGGATGGATGGTGATCGCCCTGTTGGTGGTCATTTTGCTGTCCGTTTTGACGGGCATGATGGCCCATACCCGTGGATACACGGGRCCATTGGCRTATATCGCGGGGGGGCTGTTTGATGGTGTCCATSCAGGATTTGTGAACCTGTTAATGATTTTAATTTTTGGTCATGTGGTTGGGGTTCTCGTGCATGGCTTTATCACCCGTGAAAATTTGCCGCGCGCCATGRTCACKGGRAACAAAGATATTCCWSAAGGTGTGAARGCYGAAGGCATTAAACCCGTTGGTTAYGTCCGTCCCCTSATCGCGTTGGCGTGTGCCAKTGCGGTGGTTATGTATTTCATGCGTTAAAARTGGARCTTTTGTATGTTTAGGCTTCACATATTCCTGTCTTTCGYYGTTGCCTTGGCCTTGGTGATTGCCTTGCCRGCTTGGGCGGATGAAGGTGAGCAAGATATTGCGCGAGATGCGATGTTGTCGGGCGACGTTGTCCCMCTTAGTCAATTGCTGGCCATYGTCGAAAAAAGCATTCAAGGTGATGTGTTAAAAATTGAATTAGAAAACGAATCCGTTACAAAATGGGGTGGGGCAGGTGACGGGATGATGTTCATCTATGAGATCAAGATTCTGACCCGCAAGGGAAAATTGCTGAAATTAAAATATGATGCTAAATCTTTAAAGCTTCTTGCGACAAATCGTTATGATGCTAAAAGCAAATAAGATAATTGCGTAAATTTGAACCAAAAGAGGGGGTAAACGATGCGAGTTTTGGTGGTGGAAGACGAACCGGATTTGCGGCGCCAAGTCAATCTTGCCCTTTCTGAAGCCGGATACAGCGTTGATGAGGCTCCCGATGGTGAAGAAGCCCAGTTTCTTGGCGATACCGAACCGTATGACGCGGTGGTTCTTGATTTAGGCCTTCCTAAGATTGATGGCATCACCATTCTGAATCATTGGCGTCAAGGCGGGCGCGCGATGCCGGTGTTGATCCTCACAGCCAGAGAGAGTTGGAACGAAAAGGTCGCTGGTTTTGATGCGGGTGCCGACGATTATCTGACCAAACCTTTTCATATGGAAGAATTGCTGGCGCGTGTGCGGGCCTTGATTCGAAGATCGGCGGGGCTAGCAACCCCCATTTTGGAATGTGGTCCAATTCATCTAGATACGCGTACGGGTAAAGTGACCAAAGATGGTTCAACCGTGTCTTTGACCGCCCATGAATTCAAGGTGTTGACGTACTTCATGCACCACCAAGGGCGCGTGGTCTCGCAAACTGAACTTATTGAACACATTTATGACCAAGACTTTGATCGCGATTCCAACACCATCGAAGTGTTCATCGCCCGACTGCGCAAAAAGTTAAACCCGGATTTGATTAAAACCCATCGTGGCCGGGGGTATTCCATGAATCCGCCGGGGGAAAGCGCTTAAAAAAGGCCTCGTACGTATGTTTATGCGCTCCGTTAGTTTTCGTCTGATCGTTTTGTCCATTGTCTGGATCAGCGGGGCCTTGGTAATCGGTGGATCGGTGCTTGGCCAACATTTTCGCACCCACGTACAAAACTCATTTGACTTTGGCCTGCACCGCCATGTGCAAGAAGTCTTATCCTATGCCGAAGTGGTGGATGGTGCGTTTAATCTCTCTAGTCGCCCTACGGATCCATCTTATCAGCGCCCTCTATCGGGATGGTACTGGGAAGTGGTCCAAAATGGCAAGGTGATTGAAAGGTCTCGTTCTGAATGGGATACGACATTGGCATTGCCATCGCAAATTCCAGCCCTGGGACAAACAAGCGGGTTTTTCATCGAAGGGCCACGGGGTGAACGTTTGCGCGTGGTGGGACAAACGGTGTCGATTCCCGGATTGGGCTCTAATATTACAGTCTATTTCACGGGCCCGGCCAAAATCATTGAAACGGCAACGGAAGAGTTTCGCGAAACGCTGGTAACCTCCTCTTTGATGCTGGGAGCGGGGCTGGTTTTGGCCGTGATTTTGCAAGTGATCTTGGGGTTAAAGCCGTTAAAACTATTGCGCAAACGATTAGCCGCTATTCACGCTGGCAAAGCGGACCGTTTAACCGGGCGCTATCCCAGTGAAGTTGAACCCTTGGTCGCGGACCTCAACGATTTGTTGGATCATAATGCACAGGTCATTGAACGGGCCCGGACCCACGCGGGTAATTTGGCGCATGCGTTGAAGACGCCTTTGGCGGTACTGGGCAATGAGGCTGATAGATTTGATGGCGTACAGGGCCAAACCCTTAAAGAACAAGTCCGCGTGATGAATGATTTGGTGTCGCGCCATTTGGCCAGAGCGCGGGCTGCGGGCGGTTTGGGGGCTCCGGGGTTGAGGGCTAATATTGGGGACATTACATCTGGATTAAAACGCACTTTGCAACGCATTTATGCGCACCGTGGCGATAACGGCATCAGCATTTCGTTAATTAATGTAGGGGGTCAATACGTGGTTGGCGACCGTCAAGATATTGAAGAAATGCTCGGTAATCTTATGGACAATGCGTGCAAGTGGTCGGCGGGACGCGTGCGCGTCAGTGTGCAATGCAATGGTAAAAACACGGTGATCAGTGTCGATGATAACGGACCAGGCGTCCCTGAAGATAAACGCGCGGACGTGTTGGCYCGTGGCAAACGCCTGGATGAAGCTATGCCCGGCAGTGGCTTGGGCTTGAATATCGTGCATGATTTAGCCGAGATGTATTTAGGGTCTATAGAACTGGATCGTTCGGATTTAGGTGGATTGCTGGTGCGGCTGACGTTGCCAGCCCCTTAAAGGACGTGGGGTAAATCAACTGTAGCCTTGCCTTTTGCCGCCAAATTGCGCATAAAACGGCCAGTAATTATATCATGACGGGGATAACAGGCGCAAAGCCTGCAAAAGGAAGCATACCTATGAGCAAATTCAAAACAATTGATGATTTAGATGTCGCCGGTAAACGCGTATTGTTGCGGGCCGACCTGAACGTGCCAATGCAAGACGGAAAGCCATCCGATACGACCCGGATTGATCGCACCGTTCCAACCATCAAAGACCTGACSGCGCGTGGCGCAAAAGTCATCATCTTGACCCACTTTGGTCGMCCAAAGGGCCAAGTGGTCGCSGAAYTGASCTTGAAACCCRTTGCCGATGCGATGGGCAAAGCTTTGGGCCGTGATATTGCCTTTGCCTCYGACACCATTGGCGACAGCGCCAAAGCCGTTGTCGCGGCGATGAAGGATGGCGACGTTGCGATGCTTGAAAATGTTCGATTCCACGCAGAAGAAACTGAAAATGATGACGCATTTGCCACGACGTTGGCKCAGTTGGGYGACTTTTTTGTTAATGATGCCTTTTCCACCGCTCAYCGTGCGCACGCATCAACCGAAGCTTTGGCGCGCAAATTACCCGCCGCTGCCGGGCGTTTGATGCAAGCCGAATTGGAAGCCCTAGGRGCAGCCCTTGGCACACCTGTTAAGCCCGTTGCCGCTGTTGTTGGTGGGGCTAAGGTTTCGACAAAGATGGAAGTTTTGGGAAATTTGTCTAAGAAAGTCGACATGATCATCATTGGCGGTGGCATGGCGAACACCTTCTTGTTCGCACAAGGTCACGATGTTGGCAYATCTTTATGTGAAAAGGATATGGCAGAAGAAGCAAAAAACATCATYGCTWCCGCYGCGGCYAACGGCTGTGAAATCGTGCTKCCTGTTGATGTGGTGGTTGCCGMTCAATTTGCCGCYAAYGCKCCGAATGAAGTTGTRTCCGTKGATGCCATTCCTTCCGATAAAATGGCCTTAGACATCGGTCCGGCGACCATCGCCGACGTCGAGCGTCGTTTAGCGACGTGTAAAACCTTGGTATGGAACGGCCCATTTGGCGCGTTTGAAATTGAACCTTTCGATAAAGGCACCAATGCCGCAGCTCAAGCTGCGGCGCGGTTGACCAAAGCCGGTACGCTGACTTCGGTTGCGGGTGGAGGGGATACCGTTGCGGCCTTGATACAAGCCGGAGCCGCGGATGACTTCAGCTATATTTCTACGGCTGGCGGGGCCTTTCTCGAATGGATTGAAGGTAAGACCTTGCCCGGCGTTGCCGCACTCGAAGGTTAACGCCGCAGTCCAGCCCGTTATCAAAAGCGCCCCTGACCATTGGTGAGGGGTGCTTTTTTTATTCAAAAACTTTACTTTTGCGGGTGTGTATGCTATGCAAATATAGGCGTGCATGAATTGTACCCGTCATAATGTTTGGGTGAGCATCCAAAAAAAGGAGATTTGTTATGTCTGTAAGTTTAACGGGTTCAGCCCAAGGCATACAACAATCATTGAATTTGGTTCGTCAGAACATACAGGTTGACCAGATCGCCAGTGCTGCGGCTGTTGAAGCTTCTCGTCAGGCTGGAAATATTTCCGTCCAAGAAGCTACGGTATCGCGCGAAGTTACCCCTGCCGACGATGGGCGTGGGCAACACGTAGACGTTCGCGTTTAAGCTTCACATTTCACGTTGCCTGATCAGACGTCTCGTTTGGTTGCGTGTGTGTGTGAAGGACAGTGTTACGTGGAACGTTTGGCTCTTTTTTAATAATCCTGTGTCACTGTGAATTTTATGGCTGATATGACAAAAATCTCTATTCCCGGTGTTGCCCTGCCTATACAAGGTGGGATAAGGTCTTTATCCCCTAAACGTGGGTATGATCAAGCAGCGGATGTGTCACGTCGAGCAAGCGTGCTCAATGAAGAAGACAGTCCTCAAAATCAAGCTTCTCTAAAGCGTCTTCGGCGCGCCCTAAGTTCCGATCAACCGTTGCGCGGTGACGTGCCAACCGGTTTTTACCTGAATATATCCATCTGACWGACCAATCATCTCATTATTGAGGGTATCCATGGCCAAGCATACTGATATAGCAATTAACCTTTTACGTAATGCGGCAACGTTCTTTCGTGACCTTGGGTCACAAAACTCTGATATACAAGATCAAATGAACGTCAATGCCAGAACCTATGATGCGGTCGCCGATAGGATGGAACAAGATCCTCATGGCGAAATGGCCTTGCAATCAGACGTGCTAGATCATCCAGAAGGCAACGCTTAGTTCGCAAACTTCTCAGAATATGGGGGCTCTTACGCTTTCTCGGGTATTACCGATTAAGCYCAYGGCCTAAGCCATTTTTACAGGTTAGGACTTTTCCCAGGTTGGATCGGTCTRAAAYCTTCTGAATCCGGCGCGTGTGGATTTAGGAKTGTGACGAGYCAGCGCGCCGAGGCCGGGGACGTGAAGGCGATAGATGATGCTGGGGKCAGCACAAAGGAAAAATGTCTTTCYCGCCGATTGGGTGGTTGAGTGGGGTTGAGATGAACATGCGGCAAAAGCAAGGTGGGTTCACACTTTAAGGCGACCTCTTGATTTAACGAAGGCTTCCAGCGGTCCGTAAAAGCCGAGGTGCTTTTACGGCAGTGACCTTCTCAGGGCACCCTATTTACTATGATCGGACATCGCAAAAAGTTTTGATGGCGCTGTTTGTCGAGCGTTTTGTCGTATTCTATTTGTACCTTGCGGTATGATTTCGGGGGAATATTCTCACAGCTTTCCGTCAGTTCGAAGTGACGGAARCGGTTTTTATCATATCCACAATATAGCTGAGTGTTGCGCTTGGTTCATGAGTTTAGCTTCTTTCAGTTTGTTCAATCGAAAGCAAATTGTTGTATTGCGGATGTTGCCTTTGTCACGGGCTTTGACCTTCAAGGCGTCAAAATATGCCTTAGCGCGCCCTCGTTCCAGAGAACCTCTTTTGGAGTAAAGCTTTTAGAGAGAAACACAGCGTTTCTTTGAACCCCTCAAGCGGACGCTTATTTTCACGATCTGTGATTCAAAGTTGAGTGAGGCTCGGAAAGCGACACCGCGCAGGCCTCGCCCTTCGCCTCGCAAGGTGGTCACTCAAATAAAAGTTCGTCTGATACTACAGCACGCTCTCGCTTTGAATGAAACACCCCAAAATGGGCAATAAGCGATCAATACCGGATTGAATCCGGCTCATGTGTGACAAGTATCGTACAGAATCCCACATGCCTTTACACACGGCAACACTACATTTAAGGGTTTCGAACACTTTTAGATCTGGCGGCGTGATCAAGGGCACTTTGAACTTCGCTATCAAGGTCTTGAGCTGAATTTAATTGCTGCCCAGCGTAGTAATATTCAACTTTACCACTAGGATAAATAACGGCAGGCCCTTTGGAGTTATGCAGCATTCCATTCATGTACCACATCCTTGTGCCATCCCTCTTAATTCTAGCGACTCCATTGGGATTATCCAATACATTGGTTCCCGGTTTAATGACGAAAACGGATGCCGTCGTAAATAGGCCTTCATGAGAAGGGTTTTCTTTCACAAAGACATTTTCACCAACAGGATGTGGAGCAATTTTTTCAAGGATGTCTTCAGCAGAATAKCGATCTTTTTCTTTGAGTGCTGTTTTGATGGCATCGAGAAATTTCTGGTGCTCTTGTTCCCATTTTGCAGCTGACATTTTTGCCTCTGTTGTAAGTGGTTTGTTGATGATGTGCCCCATATTTACGGATATTCTAGCACATTCACGTCGGCAGTCTACAGTCCTAAGCGGCAATAGGTTTGCGTAAAAGCATACCTATTGTTCGAAAACAAAGGGACAGAATCTACATCATAAGATTTGATTGATCAGGCCAAGAATGATCCGTACTGAGGCCGGACAAGGTTGTTCCTTGGGAAAGTTTCCGTGGTTACTTAGCAACGGTGTGACGCAAACTTGTCGCAAATCGTAAAACATCGGCAAGGCACAAGCCTTTAAAAGGCCGGGATGATATTCAAACCCATTTAAATTCTAACAGAAAATAAGAATGCTCGTTGGACTTGAAACACGCATGAGTGCTCCCTTGGGAAACTAAGTGTTTCCAGGGGTATGGTAAAAATCACTACAGTGACAAGACCTATACCTGCATTAACCCAGGTTAGGGTTTGAGATTGACGATTGGACATAAGCCATGTGCTGTTAAACTTTGCCGCAGGAAGAGCCCCCCTTGCACTTCCTTTCTTGACTCACACTTAAATTAACAAAGATTTACCAGACTTGTGCAACAGGTCTAATGAGAATTAACAATGGCAGGGCTCGTGAACTCTGGGGAAAGCCAATATTGCGGGCATCTTTGAGATTGTTAAGGACACTTGGGTCGCCTGTTCGTTGTTGTTCTATTTTCAATCTGACGGCTGTTGATTTGATGATCCGTGCGCCGAATCAAACAAGTGTTTTTAGCCTTGTAGAGCAAAGTGAAATATGACCATCTAGAGGGTAGGGATAAACGCTTGGTCAGTCCTTCTTACATATTGGGAGACTTTAAACTTGTGMAAGAGGTCCTTAATATAAATCGCCTGMGGTGTTAGTCYRGGTAGGTCAGGTCCTGTGGAGCTCTTAATATCCTGGGCGTCATTTGAAAAAATACAAAGTTAATAATTATGTAACATACTCTTTGTAGTGTCCTCATYAAATRTGATAAATGMAAAAGGATAATCGTATGACTGTTCGGTTTAAGCTCATTTCTGTGTTAGCGATATTGCTCTTCATAATATTGGCAATATCTACATCAACCTACTACAGGTTAAAAGCAGAGGCCCCCCAGCTCGCGGAAATGGACGCTCAGATAACGCAAGTATCACATGTAAATCTTCCCCTTTTGGTCAGCGTTAAGAATATTAAGCTCCAGGTTGTTGAAGTTCAGCAGTGGCTAAGTGATATTTCGGCGACGCGGGGCAGGGACGGCCTAAACGACGGTATCGATGTTGCCGAAGAGAGCGCGGTTCTCTTCAGGGCGGAAGTCGTCCACGCAAAGGATCTTGCTCGGCAGCTTGGCTTGAAAGATGTTTTGGTTTTATTGAAACAGGCCGAAGTTGATTTYMYCCCGTACCATMAAAAAGGTRTCCGCATGGCCAAGGCTTTTATTGCCGATGGCCCGRCAGGTGGYAATGCGATGATGGAAGAATTTGAYGCRGCGKCAGMAAAAATTGGGGCGACAACGGATAAAATTRGTGAATTGGTGGGGGCKATCACGAACGAWACCTTTWCAAAATTGARYRACCAATCCCTAGAGATAGCAGAAAGCAATAAATAYATCATTGAAAGYACGGCKATTATGTCGGSWATTGGTGTGTTGGTCAGTATTGTTGGTGCCTTTATTTTGATCCGTTTGATCGGCCGGAGCCTCGGCCGTCTTCAGGCTGACATTCGTACGGTTGCTGCGGGTGATGAAAACATGACGATGAAACTAAACCCCGACCGCACGGATGAATTTGGCGAAGTTGCGCGTTCGTTGGTGGAATTTCATARSMARTTGGTGGAAGCCGRAAAAATGAAGGCTCAACARGAAGAAAGSSAAASGCGYGCCRCGRAAGAACGACGWGAAGAGCGTAAYACCATGGCGAATGAGCTGGAAASCSAAGTTAAAAGTACCATTGATAYACTWTTGCATCGYTCTGATGACATCATCACAACCATCCACAMGATGGGCGAGAAAATGGAAACCAGTTCAAACCGTTCGTGTAATGTCGCCGAGGCRTCGGGSCGTACCACGGCAAAYGTGGGGACTGTGGCTGCGGCTGCGCAGGAACTTTCTTCTTCGATTGCGGATATCGCACGTCAGGTGACGCTCTCATCGTCTATCGCCGACCGGGCAGCGACCGAGGCAGAGAACACCAACGAAGAAATTCAAAACTTGGCCAAAGCCGCGCATAAAATTGGCGAGGTGGTGGCCTTGATCACCGATATTGCCGATCAAACGAATCTATTGGCTCTCAATGCAACAATCGAGGCCGCACGGGCGGGTGAAGCCGGTAAAGGTTTTGCTGTGGTGGCCTCTGAAGTTAAAAACCTTGCCAATCAAACGGCAAGGGCAACCGAAGAAATTGGTGGTCAAATCGCAGATATTCAAAAATCAACAAAGGCYGCTGTGAGTGCCATTCAAAACATCAGCAACACCATCGGTGAAGTTAATGATATTTCATCGCAAATTGCCTTGTCCGTCGAAAGCCAAGGGCTTGCAACGGAAGATATCGCCGTTAATGTGAGTAACGTTTCCGGTGATGCAGAAACCGTTTCAGACAGTATAGTCGAGGTGACACGGTCATCGGCAGCATCTTATGGGTCATCGATCAAAGTCTTGTGGGCCGCCGAAGACCTTGTCGAACCAACGCGAAAAATATCAGAAAGCGTTAATGCCTTTATTGCTAAGGTCCGGGCAGGCTAAAGGGACCTTAAGGTGATCAACACAACAAATTAAGATGAGGGATAAAAACGTGGAATATGATATTAACATTTCCGGAAATAGTGGGACGGTTGCTTTAAAGGGACGTTTTACCTTTGCTGAAAACAAGCTTCTTCGGGAGATACTGGAGAAGTTTGACGAGACTGTGTTAAACTGCACGATGGATATCAAAAACTTGGAATTTATCGATTCTGCAGGTCTTGGTATGATTATTCTGGCCAATGACACGATCACGGAAAATGGTGGTAAGTTTATCCTAAAGCATGCTCAAGGTCAGGTGAAAAAAATGCTCGATTTGACCCGTTTTGRGGACATTATTACCATCGAGGATTAAAATATGGATTACATCCTGRCGGGKAATGGATGCATYCTTTGTGGCGATGGCATTTCGCATGAGGATTTGATGAGTGTCGCACGCTGCTTTTCTACAGCTGCGCCCGCTCCGGCGAAAGCAAGCAGAGATGCTGTAATGTTGGTTGCCGATGTTGATGAGGAACGGTTGGCGCGAGCATTTGAACACTCCAAAAGAGGGTGCTTCGAAGTTTTTGAAAAAAACCATCTACCAAAAAATATATCTACAAATGATATCACCGAAAGTGGTCTCGTCTTTTCATTTTCATCACGGACGGTCTATCGTCTTCCGGTCGCGCGCCACATCACCAAAACCTTGGTCGCCGCACTGGAGCTTTGTGAAGAACGTAAAGGCACCATTGAATTGGCCCTTCACGAGGCCCTTGCCAATGCCGTGATTCACGGTAATCTAGAGTTGGGACATATTAAAAAAGACACGATCGAAAGYATAGATTTTTTAGATACAGAAATTGAAAATAGGYTRTCTATYGATASATTCGCGTTGCGTCGCGTTGATATMTTARTCAAYTGGACRYCAACCTCGRTCCAGSWGWGYGTGTNNNATGATGGTNNANGCGGTTTTTCCCTTAATMAAGACAMATGGGATGAYATGCCATGGCGGGGCATTAGCCTGATCTCTAGCCTTGCATCGTCMATTCATGTTGGTGAGTCTGGGCAACCCCTGACGATGATATTTGATCGGTCCGGTCTTGACGTAGCAGATAATACAGTCCTTGAACCCAYCAACGTTAAAGACAGYGKMGATGATSGATCAAAACCAATTTTCATCAAAAATTGCCGAATTTTGGTTGTCGAAGATAGCTTGCCCATTCGTCGTGTTATCGGGGCCTTTTTGAAATCGGCTGGCTATGAAAATGTTGAGTTTGGCGTCGATGGCCTAGAGGGACTGTCAAAGGTGGCGACGTTTGATCCTGACCTTGTGATCCTTGATATCAGAATGCCCAACYTAGAYGGGTTTGGCTTTTTAAGGCAGCTTAGAGCYAATCATAAATATGCAGATTTGCCGGTCTTGGTGCAAACYGCGTACACAGAACCCGAAGAGCGAAATAAGGCGTTTATAGAGGGTGGAACTGACCTCACAACAAAACCAATCAATGGCGTTGAACTGTTGGCAAGGGTGAAAATCCATCTGGAAAATAGGATGTTGCTCCGCAGTCTGCAGGACTATCGCTTTCGCTTGGAAAATGAATTAGCAGCTGCGCGAAAGATGCAGGAAGCTCTGTTGCCCCAGCCCGAACGGGTCAATGAAATCAAAGACAAACTGGGCCTTGAWGTTGAAAGTTATTTTGAACCATCCTCTGAATTGGGCGGAGACTTTTGGGGTATCTTCTGTCTTGATGACCATCGAGTTGCGGTCGCTATTACCGATTTTTCCGGGCATGGGGTGAATTCGGCCGTGAACACGTTCCGACTGCATACCCTAATGGACGGCGCAAATATGCCATCGAGTGATCCGGCGGCTTATCTTACCGTCTTGAATGAAAAGCTTACAAAGCTTATTCCTCGGGGGCAATTTGCCACGATGTTTTATGGAATCATTGATATCCAAACGGATCAATTAACCTATTCGGCTGCTGCATCGCCCAGCCCCATTGTGGGCTGTGAGAATCATTTTGAATTTTATGAGGCCTCGGGTATWCCTTTGGGGATTTCTGAAGAAGCGGTATATGAAAATCGTATTGTTGACTTTCCCGATGGGTCATTTTTGTTTTTGTACAGTGACGCCCTTACGGAAACTGAGGGTGAAAACGATGTCATGCTTGATGAGCATGGGTTAGGGAAGTTGATGGACAGCGCATTGAATACGGCCTCTATACAGCACCCCTTCGCAAATGTTTTGCAGCAGTTTGGAAAACGGGTATCCAGGCCCTTGCCGGATGACTTGACCGCCGYGTGGTTGGCCAGAAAATAATATGTATCGTGATGCAAAAAATAATAGCGCCGCCCYCCTTAAAGGGCGACGCTATTTGAATTATCATCCCAGACTTGCGGGAAGGAGAGGGGTAGGGGAAGCCTGAACATGACTAATTCATATTTTCAGATGATAACCCCAACACCCTGAAGCAATACTGAAGGGATCATTCATCTAGCGTTCAGTTCATTTTAAAGAATTCTAAACTAGAGAATGCCCCCTACAATTTTGACAGACGGGTAACCTGGACACGACGATTGACGTCGCCGTCTGGCATCGACGGGTCTAACAACTGGCTTTCCCCATATCCCACGGCATCTATGCGGGCCGGATCAATGTTGAAGTTGATTCTGAGGTATTGTACCACGGATTGGGCGCGACGCTCTGATAACGATTGGTTATACGCTTCTGGTCCCACGGCATCCGTATGGCCCGCAATTTGGAAACGATAGTTGTTCAGTTCGCCATAGGTTAAGGCTTTGCCTAAATTGTTGAGAACGCCAAGGGCTTCGGGCTTTAAGATGTCGCTGTCAAATTCAAAATAGACCTTGATGTTGATGGATGGAATTGCAGCTTTTGGGGCAAGCTTCTGGACCATGACCGGGGCTTTGGCCGTGTACTTGGGTTCTGGGGTACATGGACCTTCTTTATCAGTGCTCATCAGTCCCGCCGCCAAAATCATGCCGTTCCCAGTCTTCAAATAGGTTGCGCCACAACTGTCACATAGGTCGCGGGCATCGATGAAAAGGTCAAGGTTCCGCTTAATTTTATCGGAATGACTGCCATAAGAAAGGGCCCGTTGTAGGGTAATGATCGCTTGGTCCATACGCCCGGAAAGGCCTTGGGAAATGCCAAGGTTGTTGATGACCGCCGGGTCGTCGGGGCACATATCTAGGGCTTTTCTATACGCGACTTCGGCTTGACCATAGTTTTTTTGATTGTCCAAGCCAATGCCCAAAGCTGAATACAAGCGCCAGTCATCGGTGACCTTGTGGGTAGCTTGTTCAAGAAACATAACGCCTTCGGTGCTGTTGCCTAAAATCAATTTAACTTTGCCGAGTTCGCTTAAATACCGGCCATCCATGTCAAATTGGGTCTGGTGTGCCTTTAAAATTTGAGCAGCTTCGGCGCTGCGCCCGGCCCATCGTAAATTGCGAGCCAATCCCAAAACGGCCTCAATTTCACCGGGTCTTTTTATAACCATCTGCTCAAAGTGAGTAATGGCCTTGTTAAAGGCTATGCTTTCTGAGGAGGATAAAACCGTCACAGGAGGAGAAGTTGGTACAATGGTTTCGCTACAAGCGGCTAACCCCAAGGTGAGAAGTGCTGCACAAGCGCTGATTTTGAAAAGCTTAAACATGGCCGTTACCCAAAATTGAAAATAAGAGATGGTATTAAGACCTTAACATAACTTTCTAGCAGTGACGCTAGTCACAAGGCGGATGTTGTGAAGTCATGCGTGTATCTGTTGGGTTCAAATTTCAAGTGCCCCCTCCATTGATTTAACGAAGGCTTCCAAAGGTGTATAAAACCCGAGGCATTTTCGCGGTGTTGTGTTGTACGTCCACATGATGTCTTTGTCTGTAAAATGGTTGATGTTCAGTTTGCGTGGCAACGACCTTCTCAGGACACCATTGGCATTTTCGATTGATCCTCGTTGCCAGGGCGAATGCGGATCACAAA
>JAESSB010000052.1 GCA_016764335.1 Magnetovibrio sp. | reverse complement strand
TATAAAACTTTGTCCGTTGATCAACGCTAAGGGCGGATGGTGTCGTTCCGGCTTTAATCCCGGAAACTTTTCCGTTCTTGATCATACCATCCAACGTCTTTTGCGTAATTCCACTAGCTGCTGATCCACCGGGAGTTAACCGCTATTTTTGGTGATGGGATCCTCAGGCGGCGTTTTGATTATCGTTGTTTTGGTCAATGCCGTCCCTAAATTTGACACCCGTAATCAGTTTTGGAAATTGGTTTTTCCTCTCAATTGGAGCCAATTTTTCTCAGCTTCCTTGATGATTTTGAAGACCATCAATTCCATGGTTTTCATCGACAGACAGCCCTTTGATCTCCGAGTTCTATGACGCACCGTGGCGAAAGTGCTTTCAATGGGGGTTGGTGGTCCGAATATGCGTCCAGAGTTCGGCTGGGAAGTCATAAAAGGCCAGAAATTGGTCTTTGTCTTTCAGAAGGCGTGCTGCCGCTTTCAGATATTTTTTGGTCCTTGTCAAGAAACACGGAGAGCGCTTGTTCGGCYTGAGAACGACCCTCAGCCATCCAGATATTGTACAGCTCAGCTTTCACTTTTGCGTGCATGGCCTTTGGAAGGTCATTAAGAATATTGGCAGTTTTATGAACCCAGCACCGTTGCTGTTGCGTTGTTGGGAAAACCTTTTCAAGCGCCGACCAGAACCCCAAAGCGCCATCGCCAACGGCCAATAAAGGCAGTTTTTCAAGTCCTCGGGCTTTTAGGTCAACCAACAGTTCTTGCCAACTTTGGGTGCTTTCCCGGTCGCCAGAGGTAAAACCAACCAACTCTTTCTTGCCCTCTGGCGTTGCCCTGATGATGACCCGCATGCGTTGACTTTGGTCTTCCATGCGGGCTTGGACATAAATACCGTCTGCCCACATGTAAACATATTCTCGGGCCGACAATCTCTTGTCCACCTCGTTTTGATTTCTTCTTCCCAGCTTTTTCGCAGACGCAACACGGTAGTCCCTGAAAACGCTSYWKYMKWWSSYGYGCWWGGGCNYRKSKWWTGMYWGGTKWKRKSSWYSMSGCCCANGNCAKSMSSRSARTKYMYTYTGARMGYTSYYKKWCRMTMWGYYCWTTAACTAAAGCACAGGCAAAACAGCGTCCAAACTCCTCGTCCGCCGGGCATGTTTGGGCAGAATGAACGGTGAAAATCTGATCTTTTCAGACCCGTCGTTCGCCCGATCCCGCACCCGAGGTTGTTGCACACGCACCGCACCAATGCCGGTCTGGATGTTTTGCTCGGAAAAATGACCATGGCGTACAATCCTAGCCCGCCCATCCGTCAGGCGATGGTCGGCATGGGTATCAATAAAGCTGCTGACTTCTGCYTCAACAGCATGGGCCAATAACCGCCTTGCTCCAGATTRYAAAACCTCGGTCAATAAATCAGAAATTCCCCGGGCTGAACCAGCRATGTAACTGTAGARTTCGTCATGGYGYATCTTTCCTTTCTTGGAATTTATGGATGCRTSAATAMCACCCAGGATACGCCACCTAATTCTTCCGTCACCAAAATTCGCGGTTAACTCTATTGAATCCCCAGGGCGCCTTATCATTACCGTTTTCGCAAAATTTACGTATTCGTCTGATTCAAAAAGGTGCGGGAGGAATATCTTGCCGTGCACGGCGACCGATTTTGAAGTCCGCCCGAGTGCTGCCATCCGCTTTGTGCACAATTTGAAATGGAAGGCTAAGTTTCACATAAAGTCCGAAGGCCTCACAAGCGCCGCCTTAATCCATGTGGAGAGGATATTCTGAGCTGGATTAAAAAGATGCCGAACATGGTTTTACAAGAGTTATCCGAGCGGTTATTCAGTGTTTATTCCGTTCGCGCCCCTAGGTCGACCATAGATAACTGGTTTGGGTTTCCAAAAATAAGCTTCAAAAAAAACGGCGCATGCCAGCAAACAGGAACGTCCTGATGTGCAAGCGGCTCAGACAATTAAGCGTAAACGTCAGAACTTGATTTTGTCCCACCCCAAGAAAATCCGCAACCTGCCCCCTGGGGATATTTATCCCCATAAAGCGCGCCAAGGCATCGGATTATAGATAAGACCGAGCTGACCACCAAGATGGCATATTTGCGGGAGGGGCGCGGCTTACCTCAAAGTCCAGGCTGTCATAAAGGCCAACGGAGGGTTGTCTCCCCCTTCATGGCCACGGGAAAACCATGACCTTTAGTGCCAGAGACCAGAAAGACAAAAAATAATGTAGGGCGCGCGCACAAAATCCTAAATGTTTTCATGAAAACCCTTCACATAAAGATTATGCAGAAAAAAACTGACATTTATCCTCATTGTGAAACGAGTCCACACTTGATGGACCGCCAAGCCCGGACGTAAAACGCTCCTACTGCACATAGAAAACGGCCAAGATCAAGTCTTCGTCGCACCCTCTTAGCAGGCTGTCTTATCGTCAAATCTACAGGTGCGTAATTGTACCATCGTTTACGTTAGATTATTGTTTTGAACTCGAACAAGTAAAGTCACGCGTTCTTTGATGGCGAAATTGAAGTCAATGAAAGTTACTTTGGTGGCCGATGCAAAGACAAATGTGGACGTGAGGTAGGCGAAAAGTCCCCGTACTTGGCCTTTTAAAGCGTGCCCGCAAGGTTATCCCAGGCCGTATTTTTATTCTGAGTATTGGCGGAACGACAACGTTCTGGATGTTTCCAAATTCAAACATTTTCGAATCAACCACTCCGAACTTTTTTTTTGCAGACAATAAAAAAAACATCGGCGGTATCGAGAACTTTTGGACTCAAGCAACGCGCTATATGCGGTAACTTAACGGTGTTCCAAAGGCGCATTTGGCCGCCCCGTGGAAACACTTCGTTTCCATAAGTTGCGCGAGGGCGTATTTTCAAAGGAGTGTAAGTGGTGTTTTAACAACAGCGCCCCATCAGCTCAATTATTAAAATTAAGTCAGGGGTTTAGAGACTGTTTTAGATCGTTATCTAGGACAGCCCCTWYTCTATTTATAGAGATGYCCAAGGGAYATACCGTACGCGRRAAATACAATCCACGGCGTCATGGAGCAATATGTGCTGATCTATAAATTTGGATACCGTGGTGAAACCGGGATACCTTGAAACCGTGCCTTGCAAGTAGAATACTGATCAACACGCACAAAATAGAGTGCGCACATATCCTATTACGCGCACCCTCAATAGTTTACTGACCAAGAATATTTAAGTCCCTAAGATCAAGTTCAGATCAAACGTCCAAGAACGTTGAGCTTACCGCTACGGAGCCTGCCACAGAACTTGAAACGGCTGATGTAGTTGAAACGGCTGATGTAGTTGGAACTGCTGAAGAGGTTGGAACTGTAGATGTCGATGGGGCGGTATTCACCCCACGACCACCAACAGAAGCACCAACTGTGCTAGGCTGCTGTGCCGTAAGCACGGCATGCGGCAATCCTTCAGCAATTGCACCGTTTGCTGCACCAATCTTATAGGCTGCAACAATCTTCTGAGAAGGATACTGCTTGGTTATTTCACCGGTCGTGCCATCCCTATACTGTAGGACGAATACACCGCTTTCCGGATCAACAACACCTTTTGGTGATGTTAATAAGTGTGCTGCATCCAGAGGATGGTATTTTTGCGATGCAATTTTAGCACCACCATCAGGTTCAACCTTAGCCGCAGCCTGCGAGGACAACCTTAAGGAAACTGCGGCACCACTGTGTATTGAATTTATGGAAAAATCGCTCATTGCGTTCACCGTTTGCTTTCTGCTGTAAGACAAGAATTCTACCTTGTTCTCCGTAACTCTACCTAATGTTTCCTATAATTGCAAGCCTAAATTAATTTTACCGCATATGAACACCTCAATATTCATAGGCGACTTTGCCATCATTCTAATGAGTTCCAAAATCACCGCCCATACCTAAGGGGGTAATGCCTGTACGTCGACAAAGGGTATGTAGGCCATAAAGGACGAACGCAGAGTTTCGGAGTTATCGCGCCGATATTTTAACACGAATCAAGGCAACCACTTCTCGTCTTGGGCTTGGACGCATTGTTTGAAAGACGTAGACGTTCGCCTATTGTTCGATGGCAAAGGTCGGTTCTTGGATAACATATATATCGCACGGTTATGGCGATCGAAAAGCAAAAGCGGGCATCGAGAATCACACAGCCGTCATGGCGGACAAACACAATCCATGCTCTACACCACGGGTCTATCGCCCTTCGGTCCGGGACTTGCCCTATTCTCCCGACCACATACATTTTTGACGAAACGATCAGGGCACTCGGATCAACATCAAACCCCCACGACAACTCGTTGCCAAACCAAACGATTCTGGGTTATGTGAAGTTYTACCAATCGATTCCTCGCCGTCCTGTGTATCTACGACCAAGATCACTTAACGTTAAATCTCGGTATCGTCTTCGACGAGCGGTTGAGGCAAGCTCACTTCGCTGTGAAGAAACATAATGTCGAGTCTTACAACACTTATGAAATAGACTTTTTCTCTTGGCCATTTTGCAACGCTAACCTGAATTTAAACACGCCCTAAGGACGTATACATCTTTTGTTTATTAAATCCGGCTCACAATAGCACACAATTTTCGCTCACGATTATCCTGGTTCTTCGCTTTCAAACCATTTTCAAATTTATATATGACAAAAACTACACCATCTTCACACGTACCATGGCCTTTAAAACCCACCACTCACAGCATGACCGAGGACAATTTAAGCGGACTTCCGTCGCCCAAAACGCGGCGTTGGAGTAGCAAATGCAAGCCCCAGGTTTTGAGTGGATGCTTATCGCTTGATCATGCATGTACCCTTTACACCATGATCAAGCGATGAATTTCTGATATGGGAACCTCTTTTTGATCCCTATGGTGCAAAAGGTTTAAGGGCAACGCGTATCAAGCAATACAGACGAACCCGGCACTTTGTACATAACTATTCTTCTGCGCCACCTCCCCTTGATGGGTAAGTAAAATTTGCCTGCGCGTTAATCACTTGTTCACCACCTCCTACTAATTTATAGTGAGGTGAACGGGATGATCATACGCATAATGTCTTACATTTGCGGCCGATCAATGTGCAGAAATTTTCCGGTCGCCCAGAATGGGCTAATGAGCTTTTTGTAATTTAGCAACTGGGATTAGAGGTTCTTCGTGGACATATTTATGCAAAGCATTCGTAATCTTGGGCCTGCAAAGCTCTTGATTATGGGCGGCGTCGTAATTGGCTTAGTTGGCTTCTTCTTTTTTTTAGCCACACGCTTTACCTCGCCGCAAATGGAGCTTTTATACGGCAATCTTCAAGGGCAAGATCAAGCCAGTATTATTACCCAATTGCAAATCGCTAATATTCCCTACGAAATGCGGGCTAATGGCACTCAACTGTTTGTCCCTCAAGACAAGGTTACTCAACTGCGCATGCAAATGGCGAACCAAGGCCTGCCGTCAAGCGGCACCCTGGGCTATGAAATTTTTGACCAGCAAGGTTCACTCGGCACAACATCTTTCCAACAAAACATCAACAAACTGCGGGCCCTTGAAGGCGAGCTTTCTCGGACGATCCAATCCATAAACAATATTCGCTCGACCCGAGTTCACCTTGTTTTGCCAACGCGACAACTGTTCGAACGTAAAACAACCCAGCCAACAGCCTCTGTTTTCATAAARATGCGCGGGTCCATGCGCTTAAACGCGTCACAAGTCAGCGCYATTCAGCACCTTGTCGCTTCGGCCGTACCCAGTTTGTTGCCCCGCAATATCTCCATCATTGATGACAAGGGTGAACTCCTGGCGCGGGGATTTGAAGGTGACAACGCCAATAATCCCGGCCTTATATCCAGGCAAGCTGACGAACGGCGACGCGGCTTTGAAATGCAGTTAATCAGAACCATTGAAAAGCTTCTGGAAAAAACCGTCGGCTTTGGCAAAGTTCGTGCCGAGGTAACCGCTGACATGGACTTTAATCGGGTCACAACCAACGAAGAAATCTTTAACCCAGACGGTCAAGTGGTGCGTTCGACACAAACCATCGAACAAAATGTGACTTCGAAAGACAAAGAGCCCCTGCCCGTATCCGTAAGTGCCAACCTTCCCGATGCTGGCACAGGCGGAGGGGCCGCAACCACACGAAATGCCTCAGACGCGCGTACRGAAGAAAAAGTAAACTTTGAAATTTCAAAAAAGGTCATCAATTTAGTGCGTGACACGGGCATCGTTAAGCGCCTGTCCGTTGCCGTATTGGTCGACGGAGCCTATGAGCTTAACGCAAACGGCGACCGCGTTTATCGCGCCCGAACCCAACAAGAGATGGACATGATTACGTCCCTCGTCCATGGCGCAATTGGTTTCGATAAGAATCGCGGTGATGTTGTTGAAATCGTCAACATGCGCTTTGCACTAGCCGACATTCCGCCGGACGTACCCTTGAACTTGTTCTTTGGCTTGCAAAAACAAGATTTGCTGCAAATTGCTCAAATGCTYGTCATCTTGATHTTDGCCATTCTTGTTATCTTGCTGGTGGTCCGYCCBCTGATCAGCCGTGCCTTTGAATCTTTDCCCGATGCAATGGGGGCBATGGCCGATGGTGCACACATGATTGCCGACCACGCACAGTTAGCAGCAGGAGCCTTAGCCGCCCCAACCTYACCCGATGGTCACGTGCAAGAGGAAGATATGTTTGAAGAACTTATTGATATTGATCGTGTTGAGGGCCGTGTCAAAGCCTCTAGCGTGAAAAAGGTTGGCGAGATTGTTGAAAAACACCCCGACGAAGCACTATCCATTGTCCGCAACTGGTTGTATCAAGAAGGTTAACCGCAGACGTAAGCCTTAGGTATAGATTTAGATGGCCGCTATTAAAGACGACTACCGCAGCTTAACAGGTCCGCAAAAAGCGGCCATCTTTATGCTGTCTCTGAATGATCATCAATCGTCCCTTTTATTTGAAAAAATGGACGACGAAGAAATTCGCGAATTGTCACAAATCATGTCRGGTCTTGGYTCTGTYAATTCCAAGGTTATCGAACGCTTGTTTTTAGATTTTGCCGATCAATTGTCATCCACCGGGTCGTTGGTGGGTTCGTATGATTCCACCGAACGCCTGCTCTTGAATGCCCTGCCCGATGAACGTGTTAGCCAGATCATGGAAGAGCTACGCGGACCAGCGGGTCGCACCATGTGGGACAAGCTGGGCAACGTTAACGAAGCCGTTCTGGCTAACTATTTAAAAAATGAATATCCACAAACTGTGGCCGTTGTGTTGTCAAAAATTCGCCCCGACCACGCGGCCAGTGTCTTGGCTTTGTTGCCGGAAAATTTCGCCATGGAAGTCATTATCCGCATGTTGTCCATGGAAGCCGTATCCAAAGAAATTCTAGATCACGTTGAGAAAACCTTGCGCACGGAATTCATGACCAACTTGGCGCGCTCTGCCCGTCAAGACAGCCATGAAATGATCGCGGGTATCTTTAACACCCTAGATCGCAACACGGAATCCAGGTTTATGGACGCGTTGGATGAACGCAACCGTGAATCCGCAGAACGCATTAAGGCTCTGATGTTCACCTTTGATGATCTGGAACGCGTTGACAGTGCGGGCGTTCAGGTTATCTTGCGCCAAGTGGACAAAGCACAATTGGCTGTGGCCCTTAAAGGCGGTTCCGAAGCGGTCAAAGACCTATTCTTTTCCAACATGTCAGAACGTGCGGCCAAGATCATGCGCGAAGATATGGATGCCATGGGGGCTGTGCGTTTGAAAGACGTTGACGAAGCTCAGGCCGCCGTTGTCACGACCGCAAAGGAACTGGCCGATAGCAATGAAATCATCATCGCCGGATCCGGCGAAGAGGACGAACTGGTGTACTAAGCAGTCTTCTTTTCAAAGTCTTTTATAAACGTTGTGAAGGTATCTGCGTCCAGTGGCCGCGAGAAATAGAACCCTTGAATTTCATCGCAATTATAACTCTTGAGAATATCCAGTTGAGCTTTTGTTTCAACACCTTCTGCAATGATTTTGCGGTTCAATGTTTGCCCCATATTAATGATGGTGTGAATGATTTCAGCATCATCTGAACTGGTATCTATATCGTTGACGAAAGAGCGATCAATCTTGATGGTATCAATGGGGAAYCGYTTTAAATAGCTTAATGATGAATAKCCGGTGCCRAAATCRTCCATCGAAATATTAATGCCGAAATCGTGCAGTTCTTCCAATGCGGCGACAACGTTTGCCACATCGCTCATCAACATGCTTTCGGTGATTTCAATTTCCAACGCACTGGGCGGTAATTTGTATTCGTGTAAGGCGTCTTTGACAATACCAACAAAGGACGGGTCGCGCATTTGCCGCGCCGACAGATTGACCGCAATTTTCACGGGCGATAAACCTGCTTTCAGCCACTGTATATGCTGGCGACAAGCTTGACGTATGGCCCATGCCCCAACTTCAATAACCATTCCCGTTTCTTCTAAAACAGGAATGAACGTCACCGGGCTCACCAAACCTAAATCGGGGCTTTCCCAGCGCATGAGCGCCTCTGCACCGATCACACGATTGGTGAGAAGGTCTAGTTTGGGTTGATAGAGGAGTTTAAATTCGCGACCTTCCAAAGCTCTCGTCAGGCCCTTTTTGACGATCAGATGATCTTCAACTTCTTTGTTCATATCGCTTGTAAAGAACTGGTAGTTTGCTTTGCCTTTTTCCTTAGCTTTATACATTGCCGCATCAGCATTTTTCAACAGAGCTTGTGCACCCTCAGCATCATCGGGAAAAACGGCAATACCAACTGATCCTGAAATAAATGTCTCGTGCCCATTCAGATGGAAGGGGGCGGCTAGGGTATCAAGGACCCTTTGCGCCAAAACCTGGACATTAAGGTGACTCTCTAGGCTTGGCATGATAATGGTAAATTCATCCCCGCCCAGACGCGCAACGGTATCGCCATTGCGCACACACTTCTTCAGACGCTCTGACACTTCCTTAAGTAACAGATCACCAATGCCGTGGCCTAAGGTGTCGTTGACCAACTTAAAGCCATCAAGATCAATAAAGAGCAGACCCAAGCTTTGCTTGACCCGTTTCATATTCACAATGCCTTGTTCAAGGCGATCATGAAACAGGGTCCGGTTGGGAAGGTTGGTTAGATTGTCGTAATTGGCCTGATGCAAGATATGCTCTTCGTCGTTCTTGCGCTTGGTAATATCAGATATAATAGCCGCAAATTGACGCACATCATCACCAGGGTTCGAAATGGTGGTCACCGACAATCGTTCTGCGTATCTGTCCCCATTTTTACGCGTATTCCAAAACTCCCCTTCCCAACACCCCCGAGTTTCCAGGCCGACCCACATTTCCTTATAGAGTGGCTCGACCTCTGACATAACGGTGTGACCTATGGGGCTTTTGCCGAGTAATTCTTTAGGTGAATATCCAGAAATGGTTGTATATGCAGGGTTAATCGAAGTGATGACAAAGTCTTCGTTGATGATTGCAACACCTTCAGCAAGGCTCTCAATAACCTGGCCTGCCAGACGCAGTCTATCTTCGGCACGATGGCGGTCCGAAATTTCTTGCGTCAGTTCACGCGTCCGTTCTTCTACGCGCATTTCCAGTTCATTATGGGCACGGAGCAAAGCTTCTTCAGATTCTTTGCGTAACGTAATGTCGCGTACAATGCCCGTAAAATATTGTTTTGACCCATGGCGCAATTCCGTAACGGCCAATTCTAATGGAAATTCTGACCCATCTTTGCGTACACCAGATAATTCACGATTGACCTGACCAATGATCTTTTTCTCACCTGTTTTTTTGTAATTTTTCAGGTATTGATCATGTTGGCTGGCATATGGCTTGGGGATTAACATGGATATGTTTTTGTGCAGCACGTCTTGCACATCGTATCCAAAAGTATGTTCTGCGGCCTTGTTGAAAGAAGAAATCTCACCTCTGATGTTAATGGTAACGATGGCGTCCGCCACGGTATCAAGAATTCCCCGCAACCGTTGTTCTCGATCTTTTAAATTTTCAGCCGTGCGCTTACGTTCCGTAATATCGCGCGCTTCAAGCATGTATTGGCCGTCGCCTATTGGTGAGAATTTAGCTTCAACATCAATAGGCTGTCCGTCTGCCTGCACAAACTTAAGGGGTAACACTTCTTTTTCTGCGGAAAGAATGTCCAAACCGCAATCAATAATACCGCTGTATTCGGGGTGAACCATATTACGGCAAGACTTGAATAAAATATCCTCGGCACAGGTGTGATTAAGCATTTTCCATGTGGGGTCATTGCATAAGACAACCGTGAAATCTGTATCTAAAACACAGATCATGGACTGTGAAAAACGGAAAAGATTTCGATAGGTATCTAGACCAACCTTCGATAAGCCAGCCTGAACGTCCTTTGGCTCAACTTTAGTCATAGGTGTGCCTGGAAATTTTGTGCATGCCATTTTTTTATTTTGGGCATTATATATGCGCTTTCTTTCCGAACAGTTTTGTTCTGCAAGTCCTCTATTATTCCTATCATAACAATGAATAGCAAGGGAAGAAGTCATTAATGGTAAGAGGTAAATAACCCATATCCGGTATCGACATTTATCCCATTGAGCTCTAACGTGATTATGGTTCAAACTCAGGGCAACCAAATGCAAATTTACCTTCCCATTGCTGAAGTCTCGGTCAACATATTCTTGATCTTAGGTATGGGGGGCGGTGTGGGGTTTTTGTCGGGCCTATTTGGCGTCGGCGGTGGTTTTCTGATGACCCCTCTTTTGATTTTTATTGGTATTCCACCAGCCATCGCTGTGGCCACACAAGCTAATCAAATTGTCGCATCTTCCATTTCAGGGGGATTAGCGCATTGGAAAAGTGGCAATGTTGATGTGAAGATGGGCCTTATGTTGTTGATCGGTGGCGTTATTGGGTCAACGTTTGGCGTATGGCTATTTACCTACTTGAAGACACTGGGCCAAATCGACTTAACGATTCAACTGTCATACGTTCTATTTTTAGGCGTTATCGGCCTTCTTATGCTCTTTGAAAGCATCAAAGCGATGCTGTCGTCCAAAACAAGCCGACCAAAGCGCAAGCACCACAATTTTTTGCATGCCCTGCCCTTCAAAATGCGTTTTCGCCACTCAAAGCTTTATGTGTCGGGTATATTGCCAATTCTCATTGGTCTTCTGGTTGGCGTTTTGTCGGCCATTATGGGGGTGGGCGGTGGCTTTGTCATGGTCCCGGCGATGATTTATMTTTTGGGCATGCCAACTGCTGTGGTCGTTGGGACATCATTATTTCAAATTATTTTCGTTACCGCAAACATCACCATTCTTCAATCGGTCAACAACTACTCGGTTGATGTTGTGCTGTCGGTCCTCATGTTGATCGGTGCTGTCATCGGCGCTCAATTCGGGGTTAAAGTCGCTGCTAAACTTAAGGGCGAAGAGCTTAGGATTTTATTAGCCCTTTTGGTCGTCGGCGTGTGCATTAAAATTGCATTGGACCTCACCTTAACGCCAGATGACATCTACGTCTTGAGCAATACGAGGGGGCAATGATCATGCTGCGCCTCATTCTTATTATCATTTCCGTTATATTTTACACCTCGACCACCGCTTACGCTGATGATTTRGATGTTGATCTATCTCGGCCGGACGTACGCCTTGACGTGTCGTTTAAAGGCTCTGAATTGTTATTGTTTGGGGCTAAAGACGTGTATGGCGACGTCATTGTTGTGGTGCGCGGGCCGACCATAGACACCTCGGTGCGCTTGAAACAACAAATTATGGGGATTTGGGTCAAAACAGATGAAGTTATTTTTAAAGATGCACCGTCTTACTACGCCGTAGCGACAACTCAACCCATTGAAGACTTGCTTCCTGCTGAAACGCTCAAGACCGAACGCATCGGCACCGATAACTTAGAGCTAGAAACTTTGGCCAAGCCCGACAAGGTTACTCCGCAAGCCCTTCAAGACTTTACCGATGGCCTCATCCGCAACATGGACGTACAAAGCCTTTATACAAGTGACCCTGGCAAGGTAAAGCTCGTTGGAAAGCAACTATTTCGCACGGACCTTTGGTTCCCATCCAACGTATCCGTTGGTGATTATACCGTTGATACATACTTGGTCTTAGACCGCCAAATTCAATCGAAAAAGACCACGCATTTACAAGTTCACAAAGTTGGTTTCGAAGCACGAGTCTATAACTTTGCTCACGAACATGCCTTAATTTACGGATTTCTAGCGGTCATTATTGCCGTATTTTCCGGTTGGGCCGCCAACGCTATCTTTATGAAAGTGGTGACGAATTATGATTGATCAAGGACCTAAAGACAGAACCAAGGAATTTACGTTCCTCTGTGTCGTGGACAAAAGCCCTGAACTTAGTCGAGCGTTACGCTTTTCTTGTCAACGGGCCAAACGTGTTGGCGGACGCGTGGCACTGGCCTATGTTATTCCCCCAGCAGAATTCCAACACTGGTTAGGTATTGGTGAATTAATGCAAGAGGAAGCCCGTGTAGAGGCTGAAGAGCTCCTTAGTTCTGCCGCCGAAGACATTATAGAAACCACGGGGAAAATGCCCATGTTTTTTATGCGTGAAGGCAATACAGCTCAGGAGTTAATCAAACTGATCAGCGAAGACAAATCGATCTCTTTATTGGTTCTGGGGGCCGCAACAGGCAAGGATGGGCCGGGKCCTTTGGTGAGTTATATGATTGGAAAAGCCGCTGACGAACTACAAGTTCCCATTACCGTTGTGCCCGGAAACTTGTCCGACGAACACATTGATAGCATCACATAGCACGACAGCGTTACCTAGATCCCATAATACCACGGAACGAATAGACTAAAGACCACCCAAACGATGAGAATCAACGGGATTCCGGCGCGGGAAAAATCGGAAAATTTATAGTGCCCTGGAGCCATCACCAACAAATTGGTCTGATAACCAATCGGTGAAGCAAACGAACAGTTCGCCGCGAAGATAACGGCCACGGCAAAGGCTTCTACAGGCGCATTCATGCTGATCGCCAAGTCGACCGCAATCGGTGTAAACAAGACCGCCAAGGCCTGTGAACTGATGACATTGGTCAACACCACCAGTGTAATAAAGAACATCGACAGCACGGCCCAAGTCCCTGCCCCGTCGAACATCCCCATTACCCCACTGGCGATGAAATGAGCCCCCCCGGTTGCATGCATTGCGGCCCCCATAGCAAGAGCGGCCGGAATCATGGTCAGAACTTTGGTGTCAACGGCTCGAAACGCTTGGCGGATATTAAGAACTTCCAGCCCCACCATTGCTGCAGCCCCTGTTAGCCCCGCAATCACGATGGGCATCAACCCCGTGGCAGAAGCCAACACCACACTTAACAGCACCAAAGCCGCAGGTTTTGCATGGTGGTGCGCAGGCAGTTCAGCAGCCGACCATTCGATCAACAATATATCTTGATTACCTCGAAGAGCATGCACATCTTCAGGCGATCCTTGGACCAGTAAAACATCACCGGCCTGCAAGCGAATTTCCGTCAAGCTGGTGCGCATCATGCGGGACCGGCGCTGCACACCCAACACGATGCAGCGGGTTTTAAAGCGAAACCCCGCCAACGTTAGGGTTTGACCAATGATGCGTGATGCCGGTGGGATCATCGCTTCCACCATCACGCGCTCACCACCATGCCATGGCGTTTCCTCAGCTTTTGCGTCGTCTTCCGTGACGTCAGGTTTTATCCCCGTACTTTCTGTAATAACGACACCATTTTCATTTGTAACGTCCGGATAAAGGCCCTTCGCATCACGTGACAACGCCTCGGCAATTTCTTTGCGGGTTGCCGCCACCACAAAAACATCGCCCACACGGGCCTCAAAGTCTTCAAACGGCGGTAAAATGGCTTCTTCACCGCGTTGTACCATCCGCAACGTCATTTGCCCTAATGCGGGGAAAATGCCGCCAACCGATTTTTTACCCACCAAATGTGATTTTTCACTCACGGTGACCTGAGCAATGTATTGCTTGCCGTCAGGATTGTTGCCGGTCAAGGTTGCGGCCATGCCTTCCCGCTTTGGCAAAATCATAGGGGCTAAAACCAAAAGGTAGATCAATCCCGCAGCCGCCAACACGAGGCCCGGTAACGTAAAATCAAAAAAGCTAAACGGCTTCATGTTCATGTTGATCAAAGCCGAATTCACCAACAGGTTAGACCCCGAACCAATTAACGTTGTCATGCCGCCCAAAATGGCCGCGAAACTGAGCGGCATCATTAATTTAGACGGCGGCAGATCAAAGCGTTCGGCCAAGGCTTGCATGATGGGAATAAAAATCACCACGACGGGAATATTGTTCAAAAATCCACTGACCACCATCACGGTCGCAAGCACCGCCAAAATAGACACCCAAGAGCGCGGGCCGCAACTGTTCAAAATAACGCGAGCTGCGGTATCAAGAACCCCCGTGCGCACCATCCCCTGGCCAATCACCAGCAAAGCCAAAACGGTAATCAAGGCAGGGTTGGAAAAGCCCGACAGCAAGGCTTCTGCGGACAGCACGTTTGCGCCATCCGTATTAAGGACGGGGGAAAAATAGAAGAACATCATCAGCGCACTCAGTACGCCAAGRKMMGTYMSYTCMRYYSMGMSMTYWWYWMYCGCRKMRAKYSYWWAGGCCCCAATAATGATGGCAAACGTTACCCACATTTGGAAATCAGCGGCAGTGGCCACGGCTGAGGTCATAAACATCCCTTATTTAAGTCCCGGCGCAATTTTCAAAATTGCGCAATTATAGTCCCYCTAAATGAACACATTCAGACAGGGAAAAACAAGCTATTTCAAAATGTTTAACTGAATAACCAGATCTCTGGGTTTGGTCTCGGATTTTGATTTTCCAACCGCGACCGCATACAAAACATACGTTGCACGGGGTAACGTCAAAGCGTTCTTCGTCAATTTTTGGAAACCTTCGGCAATATCGTCAAATTTATCGTTTTGTTTTATTTTGAAGATGATCCCACTGTTGGCCCTAGAGAAATAATTTCCGGATCAGCACGGGGCTTTGATTTGGTCGTCAAAACGCCTGTTTATAGGTAAAGGTAACCTAGATATCTGTCGAGATCTATAAAAATTAGTCATGCTTACGATATTCACAAAATGAACACTTATAAGATTCATATTTATTTACTATACACGTATTGACTACATAATCTTTTAGTGGCACTAATTATTATTAAACATCTAATAAGTGTAATTTTAATTTGGAGACTTCAAATGAAATCAATTTCTTTTCTAAAAATAGCAGCCGTCGCTGCATTTATGGCTGTTGGAATATCCGTCTCAGCCCAAGCCCAAGCCGGAACTGGCACCTGGAACAGTACTGCTAGCGGTCCAACTATGTATCAAACTCAATGGACTTATTACAGTCGGGTCATGACGCCACCTGCTAGAGTACCAAGTACGGCCCAAGTTAATTATATATGGTGGGCAGATAAATTTTCGTGGTTTCCCTCCGCCCTTACCACCTATTTATGCTCTACCAATAGTGCTTATTGCTATCAAATTGGGGGAACATCTGGTGGCTACTCCATCCCTACAGGCTATTACAATGCAAGCGATCAATTTCAGTTTGCGTTCCGAGATAAAGATCCTTCTCCGGCACACACATACTCGTCGAGTTTCCAGTCGAACCCAATCGGCGGTGGGCATCAGCTATTTCTTGGCTACCAATACTAAAAATAGAAACGGGTGGGGCCCTGGTCTCACCCGTTCTTGCCATACATAAAAAAGGAATGAGTTCACATCACCAATTGAAGTTTATTTGCGTTATTACACTCAGAAATCACGCATTTCCCCTTATGTATTCAAGCCCCTTCGTCACCAAGGTTTCGTTAAACGTCTCCCCCATGGATGACACATTGGATCGTGTCTTGTTCATTAACCTTAAGAATTCAGCTTCGGTCACACGTTCGCCCGTGATGGTTTCTGTAGAAGTTCCTTGCCGCGCCGCCTGTAGCTCAATATTAAAGGTCACGAACGAGTGATTTTCTAGGTTGTCCATATTACGTGGAAGGTTTCCATTTTCACCCGTTACCTTTCCATACATACTCACGTTGTACCCTGACATAGCCTTAAACAGCTTTCGATCACTTGAACTCACAAAATTTAGTTTTTCAAACTCTGTTATTTCGCGCGAAGCAACCTCATGGTTTTTCTGACTTTGTTGAACAACRGGGCCTATTGTATCGTTAGCGATTTTGGRTGTYGTCATTCCCGTYACYGCGYTGGCCACCGGGGYTTGCRCCTGGGKTGWTATGGTGTCCTTAAATAGATCAGGGACC
>JAESSB010000051.1:10493-16341 GCA_016764335.1 Magnetovibrio sp. | reverse complement strand
GAAATTCCAATCCTTTTTCAACGACCGCCAAATCAAATTCGGGGATCAAGCCCATTTCTTCGGCCATGGTGATGATTTCAAATGGTGACACCCCAGGCTGAAAGCGGGTCAGGGCCTCGTAATGATGCACGACACCCGTCATGACATCGATGATCGGGTGATACACCAAGCTGAATTTTTTACCCGCGACGATGGTTTTAAAGGTAGAAACTTTGTTGGCAGCATCCTTCACCATGCCGGAAATGTTCGATTGTAGGGTCTTGATGTTAAAGGTGCCAGTGCCTTGGTCTTTAAACTGGTTAATCGCATAAAGTAGCCCATTGGCAAGGTCTTCATCAGAAACGTTACCTGAATCAATCTCCATTGTCGCCGTTTCTATCTTGACGCCTTCCTTTTTTGGGTCACGTTCGCGGGTGACCTCAGCAAGTTGTTCTTCTAGACCGCTGATATCCAAATCGCTAGCGTGCACCAAGCCGAATTTGCCTTTTTCGATTTGCGCGGCACTATCACCGTCAATCGAATTTGCGCGCAGGTACAGGCCCAAAGCCTTGCTCAGATCGGCTTGTTCGTCCTCGCTCATGCGGCTCTTGATGGTTTCAAGGCCCGGCATGTTGATGAAGGTCAGTTGATGGTCGTCCGTTCCCCCCGCTTTGATTTTGCCACCCAAAATGTCGGCAAAGGAGTCGGCGTCAAAAAGGTTGCTGCCGCCTTCACGCACATGACCGCCCGCGATCAGTCCAGCCCCGGCCGTACGAGACACCCGCATGGCCAAGAAATAATGGTTTTTAAGGTCTTCAAGGAAATAWCCGGCRAAACCMATGGGTAAACCCGCTTTGCTTTGGCCCTGAAAACGGATATCGACGTTTTCGATACGACCATGGCGGCGCGCCACGCCCAACAGGCTACGCATGAGGGCTCGATCTTCACTTAAGACTAAGTCTTCCAGTTTTATGCCGCAAAGGTCTTTGGTCGTTTTACCGACGAGGCCCTTCCACGGTCCACCTGCAAAGGTGATAACGCCATCGCTATCAAGCTCYAACAAAAARTCTGCCCARCAAAARGCCARGGCSACGAAYCGRTCACGTTCCGCYTTTAAATCTGGGGCRRCCCGTGCGGGYATCTGAGGRGWTGGCTTTKCAGCAAGTKCRGGTGWTTGTTCCATGAGWTTCRACGATTTCCTTCYTCRTATCAAAGCTATCATACGTGAACGGTYATCAGAAYGACTATTATTAAATTRTGGTTCTTGCAAATTGKRYTYATTCYAGCCMTTWATARAGGGTGATGAAAATKATARCCAAGCCAGMAAACGTMTTGAAGACTGAGACCTGGATCTTTGATCTGGATAATACGCTGTACAGCGGTACCTTTGGCGTTTTTGATCAAATTGATCAACGGATGAAGACATACTTGGCGCGCATTTTAGACGTCAGTTTTGAGGAAGCCTACCGCGTTCAAAAATCTTACTTTCGCACCTATGGCACCACGTTGCGCGGCATGATGATCAACCACGCCATGGAGCCCGGGCCTTATTTAGATTACGTTCATGACGTCGATATTTCAGACATCCCTGCGGCCCCGGCCCTGGATATTGCATTGAAGCGATTGCCTGGACGCAAGGTGATTTTTACCAATGCCGATTTGGCCCATGCTGAACGGGTCTTAAATCGCTTAGGCATCCGCACGCATTTTGACGCAATTTTCGACATAAACGGCGCTGACTTTATCCCCAAGCCAGACCCCGAAGTGTATGACGTCTTGGTSAAGCGGTTGAGCATTGACCCCAAGCGCGCCATYATGGTTGAAGACATCGCCCGKAACCTTGAACCAGCCGCGCGCCTTGGCATGGCGACGGTGTGGGTCAAGCCGATCACAGACTGCGAAATCTGTCTGGAAGAACCCACTGGGGATCATGTCGATTTTGTCACCGATGACCTGGTTGCATGGTTGCAAGCTCTGTAGGCTAGACAGCGGCACTAACTCACCGTATGTTTCGCGTTGATTTATCCCTTTTGACCAGTTGAAAAGTTTGAGCATACTCATGAGCTACACCGACCTTGAAACCGTTATCAACGCCGCGTGGGAAGACAGAGACAACGTCAACCTCACCACCCAAGGCGCCATACGCGAAGCCGTCGAAGAAGCGACCGTCCTTCTTGACAGTGGACAGGCCCGCGTTGCTGAACGCTTAGGGGTTGGTGATTGGAAAGTAAACCAGTGGCTGAAAAAATCAGTGTTGCTGTCTTTTCGTTTAAACGACATGGCCTTAATCGATGGCGGTCCAGGTGGCGCACATTGGTTTGATAAAGTTCCGTCTAAATTTCAAGGTTGGGACGATGCGCGTTTTCGAGAATCTGGCATTCGGGCCGTCCCCAATTGTATCGCAAGGCGGGGGGCCTACATCGCTCCTAATGTGGTGTTGATGCCAAGCTTTGTAAACATCGGGGCCTATGTTGACACAGGCACCATGGTCGATGGCTGGTCAACCGTTGGGTCCTGTGCGCAAATTGGCAAGAACGTTCATATTTCTGGTGGGGCTGGCATTGGGGGCGTGCTTGAACCGCTGCAAGCTGGACCGACCATTATTGAAGACAATTGCTTCATCGGAGCCCGCGCCGAAGTGGCCGAGGGTGTCATCGTTGAAGAAGGCTCGGTCCTGGGTATGGGAGTCTTTATTTCCGCCTCGACCAAGGTTGTCGACCGCGCTACGGGCGAAATTTATTATGGCCGCGTTCCCGCGTATTCGGTTGTGGTATCGGGCTCTATGCCTTCACACCGCACCATGCCAAATGGTGAACCTGCACCCAACTTGTATTGTGCCGTGATCGYCAAACGCGTTGATGAACGGACCCGCGCCAAAACCGGAATCAACGAACTGTTGCGCGAATAATGGCAATGATCGACCCCGTTGAACTGACCCAAGCCCTGATCCGCTGCCCATCGGTGACCCCTATTGATGCGGGGGCATTGGATGTGGTGGAAGCCGTCTTAAAGCCGTTGGGCTTTACCTGCCACCGGCTGCCCTTTACGGCACCCGATACACCGGATGTTGATAACCTTTACGCACGGTGCGGCACCTCTGGCCCCAATCTTTGCTTTGCAGGACACACCGACGTCGTACCCGTGGGTGATGAGGCCGCGTGGACGCACCCCCCCTTCGGCGCAGAAATTCACGACGGCGTTTTGTATGGTCGCGGTGCGGTTGATATGAAAACGGGGATCGCGTGTTTTGTGGCCGCGACGCAACGCTACCTAAAGGAACAAGGCGACACCTTCACCGGATCGATTTCCTACCTCATCACGGGGGACGAAGAAGGCCCAGCCATCAACGGCACCGTAAAAGTGTTAGATTGGATGAAAAACAACGGCGAAGTCATGGATGCGTGCATCGTGGGTGAACCGACCAACACGAACATTTTAGGCGAGACCGTAAAAATCGGTCGCCGGGGCAGCCTGAATGGCTATATCACCCAACATGGTACGCAAGGCCATGTGGCTTATCCTCAACACGCCGACAATCCATTGCCCAAATTGGTCAAACTTCTGGATAAACTTATTTCGACACCGCTTGATGCGGGCAACGCACACTTTCAGCCTTCAAATCTTGAAATTACGTCTATCGATACCGGCAACACGGCGACCAACGTCATTGCCAGCACGGGCCGTGCGGTCTTCAATGTGCGCTTTAATGACAGCTATAGCCCCGAATCCTTAACCACATGGATAGAAAAGCAACTGGCCGAAGCGGGCGATAACTATGATTTGGATATCCAAGTCTCAGGGGATTCATTTCTCACTCCACCGGGCGTGTTGTCTGATGCCATGAGTGCTGCCGTGACTAAAGTCACCGGGAAAATACCGGAACTAAGCACATCCGGTGGGACCTCTGATGCTCGATTTATCAAAAATCACTGCGCCGTCGCCGAGTTTGGTTTGATGAACGTCACCGCACACAAAGTTGACGAGTGCGCCAAAACCGCTGACATTCACGCTCTAGCTGATATTTATCATGAGATGATATGCGGTTTTTTTGCCCGCTCATAATTTAAGTCATCATTTCTGCATGTATTACGATCTTTTAAAGAGCTGTCGAAGCTCTTGATGGCCGTACTGCGGGCTAAAACCGCCATAAATTAAACGGCTTCTAACGTCGATGTCCGCTCCTCAAAAAAGCTTCAGATGCAATAAATCGCGTCTGAGGCCACGGTATGATGATGTGCGCAACAATAATCCCATAGGTAGACCAGAACCCAACAATGCTTAATTTTTACGCGATTTTAAGAGTCACATCAACAAGGCTTAAGATAAAGACACGATAATTGCTTAAATTATAGTCATTTATATATTATTGCGTAAACTATAGGCAACCCCGCCGTGGGTTAGGGAACTTTATCCCTTCATGAATATCCATAATGCACTGTTATAAATAATATATACATACATAGCCCCATGGACTAGAACTTGGCGCGATACTTGCTTATAAGTTCTTGAAGCAACAATAAACTTATACTGGAGGGTATCTAAAAATGAAGTTTTCATTTCGTAGCGTCGTCGGCGCCAGCGTAATTGCCGCGGCAACGGCAACATCARGTCTGGCCTATGCTGCTGAGACAATTAAAGTCGGCGTTCTTCACTCTTTATCCGGAACCATGGCTATTTCTGAAACRACACTGAAAGACACGGTGTTGATGATGATTGAAGARCAAAACAAAAAGGGTGGTCTTTTGGGCAGAAAACTTGAAGCCGTGGTCGTTGACCCCGCTTCAAATTGGCCGCTGTTTGCAGAAAAAGCACGTGAGTTGATCGAAAAAGATAAAGTTGATGTGATTTTCGGCTGCTGGACATCCGTGTCTCGTAAATCTGTCTTGCCGGTTATCGAAGAATTGAACGGCATGCTGTTTTATCCTGTTCAATACGAAGGTGAAGAAAGTTCYCGCAAYGTGTTTTACACGGGTGCTGCGCCGAACCAACAAGCGATCCCAGCCGTTGAYTAYTTGTTGAGCGAAGATGGCGGCGCAGCAAAACGTATTGTTTTGTTGGGGACCGATTACGTTTACCCGCGCACGACCAACAAAATTCTGCGCGCGTATCTTCACAGCAAAGGCATTGCTGATGCCGACATCATGGAAAATTAYACACCCTTTGGTCATTCCGATTGGCAAACCATTGTTTCYGACGTGAAGAAATTTGCATCGGCTGGCAAGAAAACCGCTGTTGTGTCCACAATTAACGGTGATGCAAACATTCCGTTCTACAAAGAACTGGGCAACCAAGGTATCAAAGCTGAAGATATTCCCGTGATTGCGTTTTCGGTCGGTGAAGAAGAACTTGCCGGGCTTGATACAAAGCCATTGGTTGGTCACTTGGCGGCTTGGAACTACTTCATGAGCGTTGATACCCCTGAAAACACGAAGTTCATCAAGACGTGGAGATCCTTCATCAAAGATGACAAACGCGTCACCAACGACCCAATGGAAGCCACCTATATCGGCTTTAAAATGTGGGTCCAAGCCGTTGAACAAGCCGGCACCACAAACGTTGATGCTGTGCGTCAAGCTATGTACGGCCAAAAGGTTGCAAACCTGACCGGCGGTACGGCTGTTATGAACACAAACCACCACTTGTCCAAGCCTGTCTTGATTGGTGAAATTCAAGATGACGGTCAATTTGACGTTGTGTGGAAAACCGATGGCGTCGTCAAAGGGGATGCTTGGTCTGACTTCATTCCAGAAAGTGCAAAGCTGAAATCCGACTGGACCTTTCCATGGGCCTGCGGTAACTGCAAAAAGCCAAAGTATGCGGCTGAATAAACTCAGTTTTTCYKGAGTTYTRTAMCCACCCGGGGCGGGTC
>JAESSB010000051.1:0-10486 GCA_016764335.1 Magnetovibrio sp. | reverse complement strand
CNNRYASSMSSTMCMGSYYKTMYYKRTTTTATTTCAATTTTGATCTATCTGGGGGCACATGTTTTATACCTTATCCAAATTACAAAGCTGGATGCCGATTGTCGGATTACTTGCTTTGTTGTGCGCTTCCCCGGGTCCCGCATGGGCTCAATCGACTGAATTTACAGATGCCGTGCAGGCTTTAAACGCAAAAAACAATAAAGCTAAAGGCGCAGCAATTGATGCGGTGGCGGCCTTAAATGACGAACGCTCGCGTCCTGTTCTTCAAGCCCTTTTGAAGGGAAAACTGTTTTACCGCAAAGCTGACGGACATGTTCTTTTGACGAAAAAGTCTGGAGACGTTTATATCCTCACCGATCCAGAGACATCTAAAGAAATTGGTGCAGTCCCCAAAAAAGACATCAAAAAAATTCGCATTAACAATAGGTTTAGGGGCCAACTTAAAGGTATTCTGGGCGCGATGAATTTACGCAGCTCCGATGCCCAGGTCAGGCTCAAAGCTGCAGATGAAGTCTTAAAAGCCAATTCACCAAGCATGTTGCCAATGCTTGAAAAAGCCCTAGCGCGTGAAGACAATGCAGACGTTAAGGCGCGCATGATCCGCGCCCAAGCCGGTATCACATTGGAATATGGRAAAGAYACGCAAACGCGCCTGGMCGCCATTGCAACATTGCGCRAAATCATTGACCCAGACATTTCCTCATTGATGGGCAAAGTTGTCGCCACAGAAAAAGACGCCGCTGTAAAGAAGGCTGCTCAAGAAGCCCTCGACACCATTGAAAGCAGCCTTGCCAAGTGGGCCATTGTTGGCAATTTATTTCAAGGCGTGTCCTTAGGCTCCGTATTGCTCTTGGCTGCCGTTGGCCTTGCCATCACCTTTGGCGTTATGGGTGTCATCAACATGGCGCACGGCGAAATGGTGATGTTGGGTGCCTACACGACCTTTATGGTTCAAGATATTTTTCGCACTTATTTTCCCAGCGCCTTTGATTGGTCATTGGCCGTTGCCGTTCCCGCCGCCTTCCTGGTCACGGGCGGCATTGGCATTATTGTCGAACGCAGCATTATTCGCTGGCTCTATGGAAGACCGCTGGAAACGCTGCTGGCCACCTGGGGGCTAAGCTTGTTCCTTCAACAATTGATCCGTACGATTTTTGGCCCAACMAACCAAGACGTAAGCAGCCCCAGTTGGATGTCWGGTGCCATTGAAACGTCAACAGGATTGGTGCTAACCTACAATCGCATTTGGATCATCGTCTTTTCACTGGCCGTTCTGGGCATGTTAGCCTTAATCACGCGCAAGACCATGTTTGGCTTGCAAATGCGGGCGGTCACRCAAAACCGCCCCATGGCYAATTCAATGGGCATTCGGTCCGGTTGGGTTGATGCCATGACCTTTGCTTTGGGGTCTGGTGTTGCCGGAATGGCGGGCGTTGCCCTAAGCCAGATTGACAACGTTTCACCAAACCTTGGTCAAAATTACATCATTGATAGTTTCATGGTGGTGGTCTTTGGCGGCGTTGGTAATTTGTGGGGCACCCTGATCGGCGCGTTTTCCCTTGGTATCGCCAATAAATTCTTGGAGCCCTTTGCCGGTGCTGTGTTGGCGAAAATATTTATTTTGGTGGGTATCATCTTGTTTATTCAAAAACGTCCCAGGGGRCTRTTTGCCCTTAAGGGTCGGKCGGTGGAGGATTAAGATATGACACACCAACCCATYCTTATGCGCATTGCTCAAGACAGAATTGCGACCGGCGTACTTGGCATCATTGTCATCGCCGCATTTTTGGTCCCTGTCTTGAATTTGATGGTGGGCGATACGTCCGCCCTTCATGTGCCAAACTATGTCGTTAGCTTGTTGGGTAAATATTTGACCTATGCCCTGTTGGCCCTTAGCGTTGATTTGGTTTGGGGCTATTGCGGCATTCTCAGTTTAGGCCACGGCGCATTTTTCTCGCTGGGCGGTTACGCCATGGGCATGTACATGATGCGCCAAATTGGTGAACGAGGTGTCTATGGCAACGCTGAACTGCCCGACTTTATGGTGTCCCTGAATTGGCATGAGCTTCCTTGGTATTGGTTGGGCTTTGATCACTTTGGATTCGCCATGTTGATGGTTGTTTTGGTGCCCGGCGTGTTGGCCTTTATCTTTGGCTGGTTTGCMTTTCGATCACGCGTCACGGGCGTCTATCTTTCAATCATAACCCAAGCCTTGACCTATGCCCTATTGCTGGCTTTCTTTCGCAATGATATGGGGTTTGGGGGCAAYAATGGGCTGACGGATTTTAAAGATATTTTGGGGTTTGGCCTTCAAACAGAAGGCATGCGGGTCACGTTATTCTTCCTGTCTGCTCTGGCTSTSGTGGTYGGCTACTTGATCTGTCGTTATATCGTGGAGTCCAGATTGGGGCGGGTCATTATTGCCATTCGCGATGCAGAAAGCCGCGCGCGCTTTTTGGGGTACCGCGTGGAATATTATAAGCTGTTTGTGTTCGTGGTTTCGGCCATAATGGCAGGAGTCGCCGGAGCATTGTATGTCCCGCAAGTCGGCATTATTAATCCGTCAGAATTCGCGCCCGCAAATTCCATTGAAATCGTGATTTGGGTGGCACTTGGGGGTCGAGGGACTTTGGTCGGTCCGATCATTGGCGCGCTGGTTGTGAATTACGCGAAAACCTATTTCACAGGTGCCCTACCCGAAGCCTGGCTATTCATGCTGGGCGGCATGTTCATTGCCACCACACTCTTTTTACCCAAAGGCATTGTTGGCACCGAAGCCATTATTGATGAATTTGATAAGCAAAGACTGAAGCTGGCCAAGTATCTAAGGCCCTACGATTACGAAGAAGGAGGAGACGGACGATGACGAAACATCACCTCCACGAAACGATTTTGTACTTAGACGGCGTATCCGTAAGCTTTGACGGATTTAAGGCCTTAAACGACCTAAGCCTCTATATTAAAGAAGGCGAACTGCGCGCGATCATTGGTCCCAATGGAGCCGGCAAAACCACCATGATGGATGTCATCACAGGAAAGACACGCCCCGACACTGGTGACGTCATATTCAACGGTAATGTGGACCTAACCCAACTTGATGAAGCCGCCATCGCAAACCTTGGCATTGGGCGTAAATTTCAAAAGCCCACCGTGTTTGATAATCATACGGTGTTTGACAACCTTGAACTTGCTCTAAAAGGTAATCGACGTCCTCTGGACAGTTTATTTTTCCGCTTAAACGGTGAACAGTCAGATCGCATCAACGAAGTYTTARGCACCATCGCTTTGTCAAAAGCTCAACACGATGAAGCAGGTTCACTATCGCACGGACAAAAACAGTGGTTGGAAATCGGTATGTTGCTGATGCAAGAYCCTAACCTATTGTTGGTGGATGAACCKRYYGCCRGCMTGNACCSNAWGMTGAAACGGAAGAAACCGCWCGCTTGCTTACAGATATTGCAAAAAGCCGGTCCGTTGTYGTSGTGGAACATGAYATGGAATTTATAAAAGCGTTAAATTGYCGCGTGAATGTCTTGCACGAAGGGTCCGTATTAGCCGAAGGCAGTCTGGATGTTGTGCAGGCGAACGAACAAGTTATCGAAGTTTATTTGGGACGCTARACAATGTTGAATGTACAAAATGTWGACCTTCATTACGGCGCATCRCAAGCMTTACGCAARGTAAAYCTTCAGGCTGAGATTGGTCARATTACCTGCGTTATGGGCCGTAATGGCGTCGGCAAAACTTCATTGATGCGCGCCGTCGTYGGGCARCATGCRATCAGTGGCGGYGAAGTCTTTTGGGAMGGYGAAAATATTTCAAAGGCCAGCCCAAATGAGCGTGCGCGCAAAGGCATTGCCTATGTGCCTCAGGGACGCGAAATCTTTTCCTTGATGACTGTGGAAGAAAACCTTCGCACGGGATTTGCCCCCCTGCCCCGCGCATTGCGTCATATTCCAGATGAAATATTTGAACTGTTTCCTGTACTCAAAGACATGTTGCAACGCCGTGGCGGCGATCTATCCGGTGGGCAACAACAACAGCTTTCGATTGCCCGAGCCTTAGTCACACGCCCGCGCCTTTTGGTGTTGGACGAACCCACCGAAGGCATYCARCCKTCCRTYATYAAAGACATYGRMMGSGTMATYSSMTWSCTCSSMKMSMRMGGSGAYATGGCYRTKYTWTTGGTGGAACAATATTTCGAATTCGCGCGTGACTTAGCGGATACCTTTTGTGTTTTGGACCGTGGTGAAGTTGTTCTTGCCGGAACCAAAGAAAATATGGTGGAAGAAGATGTCCGCAGTCACCTTACCGTCTGACCCCATTGTGCATGCCAATGTCAGACGCCTAACCACCCCGGACAAAGACGGCATGCACGGCTGTGCCAAAATTACGTTTGAAACCGGCCCAAATGGGACGTGCTTAAAAGATTTATACCAAGCTTCTCCGCTGCGCGTTTTGTTTCCCAACAAACCCAAAGACGATATCTATTTAGCAGCCTTCGTCACCACGTCCGGCGGGCTTGTTGGCGGGGATCATCTGAATGTAGACGTCACAATCGGCAAAGGTGCGGCTGTACAAATGATCGGCCAAGCGGCTGAAAAAGTTTACCGATCCAAAGGCCCCGACACGGTATTTGAAATCAACCTAAGCGTTGATGAAGACGCTTATCTAGAATGGCTTCCCCAAGAAACCATCATTTTTGACCAAGCTCGTTTAAGGCGAAGGACGACGGTCAACGTAACCCCGGGCGGCACGTTCTTAGGGGCTGAAATTTTGGTCTTTGGGCGTACGGCCATGGGCGAAACTTTAAATCAGGGTTTGGTCCGTGATGTGTGGGAGGTATCGTGCGCGGGGAAATTAACCTGGTCCGACGCACTGCATTTATCAGGAGATATTAAGGCGCAATTAAATCACCCCGCAGGGTTTGACGGCGCGTGCGCCACGGCGTCAAGCGTTTTGGTCTCAGACGATGTCGAAAAATACCTAGACTTTGTTCGTGATATTTTTGATACTTTTTCACAAGACGTAAAGTGCGCCGCGACAATTACGAACGGCGTTTTGGTGACACGCTGGTTGGCCGCTGATGCACAGTTATTGCGTCAAGCCTTCGCAGAGTATTGGGCAAATATGCGTCATGAATTAAAAGGTCTGCCAAGGGCATTGCCCAGACTTTGGCATATGTAAGAGGAAATAGATCCATGAAACTTACCCCTCGGGAAAAAGATAAACTGCTGGTCGCTATGGCTGCTGAAGTGGCGCGCAAACGTTTGGCGCGGGGCGTCAAGCTCAATCACCCAGAAGCCATCGCCTTGATCTGCGATTTCGTCGTCGAAGGCGCACGGGATGGACGGTCAGTTGCGGACCTTATGCAAGCGGGAAGCCACGTGTTAACCCGTGAGCAGGTCATGGAAGGCATACCTGAAATGATCCACAACATTCAAGTCGAAGCAACATTCCCTGACGGCACCAAACTTGTCACCGTTCATGAACCCATTCGCTAAAAGGAAATGACATCATGATACCCGGAGAAATCATCACCGCAAACGATGACATAATCTTGAATGCAGGGCGAAAAACGCTAATGTTAAGTGTCGCCAATACGGGTGATCGTCCTGTGCAAGTGGGCAGCCATTACCATTTTTTTGAAACAAATGATGCTCTTGCTTTTGATCGTAACAAGGCCAAGGGATTCCGTTTAGACATTCCGGCCGGAACTTCGGTGCGGTTCGAACCTGGTCAAACCCGCAATGTGAACCTGGTCGCCTATGCAGGTGACCGCACCGTTATTGGTTTCAACGCCCTTGTTAATGGCAAATTAGAGGATTAAGCATGGCCTATACACTTGAYCGCCCATCCTATGCCGCCATGTTTGGCCCCACCAAAGGCGATAAAGTCCGTCTTGCCGACACCGATTTGTTCGTCGAAGTCGAAGATGATCGGACCACTTATGGTGAAGAAATTAAGTTCGGCGGCGGCAAAGTTATCCGTGACGGTATGGGGCAATCCCAGGCTTCGCGCGCTCAAAATGCCGTTGATACCGTTATCACGAATGCCTTGATTATCGACCATTGGGGGATTGTCAAAGCCGACATCGGCATTCGGGGCGGGCGCATCGTTGGCATTGGCAAAGGCGGCAATCCCGATATTCAACCCAACGTCGATATTATCGTCGGCCCCGGAACCGAAGTCATCGCGGGGGAAGGTCGTATCGTGACCGCTGGCGGTATTGATGCGCACATCCATTGGATTTGCCCTCAACAAGTGGAAGAAGCATTGCATTCTGGAATCACCACAATGTTGGGYGGKGGGACGGGWCCCGCCGAAGGCACCAACGCGACCACGTGCACCCCCGGCCCGTGGCATATGGAACGCATGATCCAGGCTGCCGATGGCTTGCCGATGAACTTGGCGTTCTTTGGCAAGGGCAACGCATCAAGACCTGATGCTTTGATGGAACAAGTGCGTGCGGGGGCGTGCGGGCTYAAACTTCAYGAAGATTGGGGCACCACGCCCAGCGCCATTGATACCTGCCTAAAYGTTGCRGAAGCCACAGAYATTGGYGTCGCYATTCATACAGATACCCTKAAYGARTCYGGMTTTGTCGAAAACACCGTCGCTGCTTTTAAAGGCCGCACGATTCACGCGTTTCATACGGAAGGCGCCGGTGGAGGACATGCGCCTGACATCATCAAACTATGTGGCGTCCAAAATGTTTTGCCATCCTCGACCAACCCAACGCGACCCTATACCAGAAACACCATTGATGAACACTTAGACATGTTAATGGTCTGCCACCACTTAGACAGCCGCATTCCCGAAGACGTGGCCTTTGCCGAAAGTCGTATCCGCAAGGAAACCATTGCCGCCGAAGACATTCTTCATGACCTCGGTGCATTTTCGATGATTGCATCCGACAGCCAAGCCATGGGCCGGGTTGGTGAAGTTCTTATTCGCACTTGGCAAACGGCGGATAAAATGAAACGTCAACGTGGACGCCTACCCGAAGAAATCGGAGATAACGATAATTTTCGGGTCAAACGCTATATTGCAAAATACACCATCAATCCGGCGCTCACCCACGGCATTGCAAAACATGTCGGTTCCATAGAAGCCGGAAAGCTTGCCGACCTTGTTTTGTGGCAACCAGCCTTCTTTGGTGTGAAGCCCGATATCGTGGTGAAAAGCGGTATGATCGTCGCGGCYGCCATGGGTGATCCCAATGCCTCAATCCCCACGCCTCAGCCCGTGCACTACCGAAAAATGTTTGGCGCATTGGGACGAGCCTTAACGGAAACGTCCGTCACGTTCGTCAGCCAATTGGCTTTGGACGACGATATAAAAAGTCGCTACGGCACGCAAAAACAAATGCTCGCTGTGGGAAATTGTCGGTCCATTCAAAAGTCTGACATGGTGCTCAACCATTACATGCCGCACATTGAAGTTGATCCAGAAACATATGAAGTTCGTGCCGATGGTGTGCTCCTAACGTGTGAGCCCGCTGATGTTTTACCCATGGCTCAACGTTACTTTTTGTTTTAAAGGTGAATATTATGCGCCGGGCCACATCCGTCATAACCAATTCGAATTGGACCCTTGAAGAAGCCCAAAGCACGGTGACTTTAAAGTTTGAAGATCGCTTTCGCCGTCGTGTCCGTTTGACAGATGATGTTGGTGAACCGTTTCTTTTAGACCTTCAACATGCAACGCACCTCAACGAKGGTGATGCCCTYGTGYTAGAKGSMGGTGGACTTGTTTTRGTCCATGCCGCACGCGAAGACGTGCTGGAAATTTCAGGTCAAAATGCSTCCCACCTTGCTCGACTGGCCTGGCACATTGGCAATCGTCACACCCCCATGGAAGTCTTAGACGATGGTCGTCTAAGACTTCTATATGACCATGTTTTGGAACACATGCTCCAAGGTCTGGGGGCAAGCACCGTGCAAGCCAATACTCCATTTTCACCAGAACACGGTGCCTATGACAGCCAAAATCAAACCGGAGCAGGACATGACCACGCCAATACCGATCACCGATAGCGGCCTTCTGCGCCTTATGTCTTGGTTGTCTCCATCGTTTCCCGTGGGGGCCTACGCCTATTCCCACGGCGCGGAATTTGCTGTCGAACGCGGAATGATAAAAGATCGAAAAAGTGCAGGGGCGTGGATAGATTTCATTATAGAATTTGGCACAGGCCGCATGGATACGGACCTCTTTATCGCCGCCTACTTTGCCGCAGAAAATAACAATTCAAAAAATTTCGTTGAGGTTTGCGGGCTGGCGAAGGCTTTAAAAGGCACGGCCGAATTGGGTTTGGAATCGCGGGCCCAAGGCGAAGCCTTTTTGCATACGGTGTTGACCGTTTGGCCGGATAAAAATTTGCAAAAATTTGTGCACGATTGCAAAGACAGCGCCATTGAGCCGTCTTATACGACTGCTGTGGCAGCAGCGGCGGCGTTTGCAAATATTGGCTTGCACGCAGCCCTCAGTGCCTACCTTCATGCCTTTGCGGCCAACATCATCAGCGCCATTGTGCGTTTAGTCCCGTTGGGGCAGACGGATGGTCAAAAAATGATTGCTGCTCTTGAACCTGTTATCGAACGTGTCCTAAAAGATGCGTTTGAACGCGACTTAAACGATATTGGATCAGCAGCCATTAACGTTGATATAATGTCCATGAAACACGAAACTCAGTATTCAAGGTTGTTTAGATCATGACAAGTAATCCTCTTAGAATTGGTATTGGCGGGCCTGTTGGCTCTGGCAAAACGGCACTGTTGAAATCATTGTGTAAACGACTTCGCAATGTTTACGATATCGCGGCAATCACCAACGATATTTACACCCGTGAAGATGCCGAATTTCTGACCCGAGAAGGCGCGTTATCCGCCGACCGCATCCTGGGCGTTGAAACAGGTGGGTGCCCGCATACGGCCATCCGAGAAGACGCATCGATGAATTTGGCGGCCGTTCGCGAAATGTCGGACTCTTTTCCAGAGTTGGAGATCGTCTTTATTGAATCGGGCGGTGACAATTTATCGGCAACCTTTTCACCAGAACTTGCCGACATCACCATTTATGTCATTGATGTCTGTGCAGGCGATAAAATTCCCCGCAAAGGAGGCCCCGGCATTACGCGTTCCGATCTTTTGGTCATCAACAAAATTGAATTGGCCGCAYTGGTCGGTGCYGACTTAAACGTGATGGACAGAGACGCGAAAAAAATGCGGGGCGAMCGCCCYWTTGTCTTTGCCAAYGTGCAAAAAAATGATGGTRTAGACGCTATTATAGACTTCATCATAGAGGYCGGCGGSCTTAAAARAACTTGACCTTCCTGTTGGGGAAGACTGTAAGTKWGACCCTGAGGAWTTTTTTGATTCATGGATTTAACTTTTCAGGCTTTTATCTTACTRCCCATCGGTCTTGGTTTGTTRGGCTTTGTTGAGCCATGCACCATTGGCGGTCATCTTTTTTTTCTGGGCACCCAGGAACACCGTTCCCGCATTGAAAAAATAAAGGCCGTCCTGGTTTTTGTTGTTGCCCGAACTCTTGTGGCTGGTTTATTTGGCGCGTTAATCGCCTTTCTTGGGCATCGACTGATTGCGGTTCAAACCGGCATCTGGTTTGTTTTTGGATTGATATACTTGATCATCGGGATAGCTTATTTAATCGGTCAGGCCAAGGTCATCAAAAAGCGGTTTGACCTTGCCCCTTCGACCTGGAAACGCGCACAGAACCCCTTCATCCTTGGATTGGCTTTCGGGCTCAATATCCCCGCCTGTGCTGCACCCATCTTGTTTGGCTTGTTCGGGCTTGTGGCATCGACGGGGGCGGTTTTGACTGGTTTTGTTATGATGTCCCTGTTTGGGCTTTCCTTATCAATGCCACTCGTCGTGATTGCTTTCATACCTAAGGCAGCGCATGTGTTGGATGCCGTTGCTCATAAATTCAAGAGAATGCGATGGATAATCGGCATTGTCTTTGTCTTCCTCGGCATTTGGTCAATCTGGTTTGGCCTTTATGTTAATCCTGCCAATTGGGCAGGATAAAGACGAACACGCGGGTCAACAGTCGGCATCGAAAAAGGTGTTGAACTTTTCATAACCCAAATCGCCACGCCCACAAGTGCTTAGAACTGGTTCTTAGTCTCCTTAGAGTCTTTCCGTTTTAATCTGATGCATATCCAGAATTTCTGAAGTCGTTTTGGCATTCTTGAGGCGAGAAGAGATCTAAAAGGCTTCCGATGTGTCTCCATGTTGCTTCTACGGTGCGTTCTTCGGCGCGACGTAGAAGCCGTTTGAGTTTTGAGAACACTTGCTCAATGGGGTTCAGGTCTGGTGAATATGGTGGCAAGAAAAAGAGCCTTGCACCCGCGCCGCGAATGGCATGTCTGACCGATATGTTTTTATGTGAGCTGAGGTTATCCATGATGACGATATCGCCAATTTTTAGCGTAGGCACCAAAGATTGCTCCACCCATGCCAGA
>JAESSB010000050.1 GCA_016764335.1 Magnetovibrio sp. | reverse complement strand
TAACAAAACGATCTGGGTTCATCAGTACTTTCTCCTAAAAGAAAGCTTGAATCACATTTTGAGCAGATTGGGAACCCTCTAATTGTCAACAGACCCTAGAACTCAAAATAAACAAAAGACTTAACCGTATTAGATTGTAAAGTTAGCCAAATAATGACTACGGCGCATATAAGCCCCCATGCCGAATTTGGCCTCCAACGGCATTGATAGACAACATGGTGCAAGAAAGCCGGCAAGTGCGCTATGATTTTATGAGAAGAGGCAGAAGATTTTGTATCATCTAAATAAATCCTAAGATATTCTTGAGTATTTGGTAAAATATAAACAATTAAAAGCCCAATTGGTATAAATAAATACATTTTTAACTGAACTAAATAAACAGTCTTATCTGTATATTTAAACTCTACTCCTAAATATTGAAGTAAAGACGTTAATTTTCCAAAGTATTGGGTGTAGTGTGATGGAAGTATCAATACATCGCCATACCCAAACATGCCTAAAATAATATTTTGTGCAGTTGTCACATCATCTGCACGGAAAAATATCCAAGAAAACATAACAACGCCGGATGTCAGAACCCATGAGAATGCTTTTTCACCACGAATTGGTGATGAAGAGATGCTTTTGCGCCAGTTTCGCCAGATATGATTGATAACGATACCGAATGCATGAATGGCACCCCAAAGAAGAAACATCCATCCTGCGCCGTGCCAAAGACCACCCAACACCATAACCAAGGCAATGTTGAAGTATCGGAGGGCTACTCCATTACGATTGCCGCCGATCGGGATGTAAACATAGTCTCTCAAAAAACGAGATAATGTGATGTGCCAACGACGCCAAAACTCAATAATGCTTGTCGCCTTATATGGAGAATTGAAGTTGAAGGGAATGGATAGCCCCAAGATGCGTCCCAATCCAACAGCCATGTCGGAATATCCAGAAAAATCGAAGTAAATTTGAAGAGAAAAGGCCAAAACACCAATCCAGGAAACAAACAACAATTGTGGCTCTGTTGATGCTGCACCAAAAATTTGGTCAGCGATGTCACCTAAGTGATCGCCAAACAATATTTTTTTAAACACACCTAATGAAAATAAGGTCAAACCAATAGATACATCGAACCAATTCGGTTTCCTCCAAATTTTTTCTTTAAGTTGAGGAAAAATTTCTTTCGACAGTACGATTGGGCCAGCAATGAGCTGAGGGAAAAACGTAACAAAAAACAGATAATCGATAAATTTAGGCATCGATATATGGCTTCTATATCGATCAACAAGGAATGCAATTTGCTGGAATGTGAAGAACGAAATAGCAAGAGGAAGTACGATATTTGAAGTAGAAAACTCGTATCCACTGGCAAGAGTTATGTTTTCTGTAATAAAAAACCAATACTTATAGTACGCAAGAGCCGCAAGGTTTAAGGCGACGCCAAAGGTTAGGAATACTTTTTGAGATTGGTCGCTTTGGGCCCCCTTCGTTGGAGTCCCGACAACCGTACCCAACGCGTAATTCACGCCCATAGAAACGAGGATTACCAGGAGGTTTGGCGGATACCACCAAGTGTAAAAAACGAGAGAAGAAAAAACCACCCATACTTTGGAATGTACATATAAATCATTTAATCTGAGATAAACATACGTACAGCAAAAAATTGGAAAGAATATATATATAAATTCAATGGATTGGAAAAGCATTAAGGCTCACTAAAATGATGTTGTATTATATCTGTTGTAAACAGTACCGTCTCGATCGCACAGGCGCAACGCTTTCTGTCCGTTCTGGATTTAGAGCACAGCTTGGATGTTGAAGAGGCCTGTCACGATGCTGATTTTAGCAGCATAACGGTCTTTTGAATAACGGTATCTTTCTGACAAAATACGAAAAGGTTTGAGACGAGCGATGCTCTGTTCAACGCGTACCTAAGACCTGTTCAAAGCATGATTATACGCACGTTCGTCTTTTGTCAGAGGCCGCGCTCTGGTCTTCTTGTAGACTTTGATATCCGCGAGCAGCGTAAATATAACAATCTTCAGGCACAGGGGGCCGCGCCTGCGAATTTTGAATTCATAACCCCGCCCAGGGGCTGATTTCGAAAGGCTGGCGATCTTTCCTTTTTTTGTAATGACCGCTTCGGTTTTGAGGGTGTGTCTTTTCATGAGAAACGCGAATGCTTCGTTTGACACCGATACCCCGTGCAACGGCTCAATACGGTTTAAAGATCGGCGAATGCTAGATTTGTTTGTCTGATATAAACAGTCCATAAAATCTTGCATGATCGCACATCGGTAAAAAATCAATAAAACGAGCAGGTGATCTGCAAGGCCACCCACACCCCCACGGACGCCCGGAACGGTTCTTCGGGATGATAATTTAGTCTTACCAGTGCGACCGTAGACGCTCGACCAAGTCTCGGAAGGTAGCCGCCTCAATACCCGTCATGGATTTAAGTTATCGTTTGGATATATACCAAGAGCTGTTAAAATTTGCCCACGAAAGAGCCTCCTCTGCTTTTCGTCTATTCAATCACACTTGAGTTAACAAAGATTCACCAGACTTTTGCAACAGGTCTAATGATCGAAAAAATATACTTGAGCATGCCCTGTTTCTAAAAGTCGCAAAAATGMARACWACNNYYYCRMRAWCANKAWWMMAWSWAAYATANMRMTKAWYKMKMYRMTKARTTNGKYRWWYTWAYCNKTGNMSWWYATGWANNWSAMRYMRMMAKCNTTGWYTANTWKTATKKKSWATNRKWRWMARMWKWAWMYWRRKKYAYYTMYTRCANNAAYMYWTKYYKRMAWTRSAKTASGANWKTANTGARATNTMWGRRWGWTAAAAGTTTTTATGATATTCAAGCTATTGGTAATGTTCATGCGCCAATAGTAACACTGTTTAGTGGTGGTTTAGATAGCGCATATTTGCTCTATAAACTTCAATCCCTTGGATATACAAACGTGCATGGAGTTTGCGTTAATTTAGGGGAGATGATTGATTTAGAAGTGTTGCATAATACTTCTGATAAATTTAATATTCATTTAAAAATTGTAGATGCTCAAGACCTATTTGTAGAAAGCTCCGTTAGGTTTGCCTTAAAGTCTCATGCTAAATACTTATCCTCATACCCTATAAGCTCATCATTGAGCAGACCAATAATGGCAAAGATTGCGATTGATTATGCTAAAGAAATAGGTGCTGTTGCCATTTTGCATACGGCGAACCAATCGCAAAATAGCCTTCGCCGATTAAATCAATCAATAGAAATGCTCGAGTTTAAAGGCTTTTATGGTAGCCCGTATGAGTACAGTGCCTTGAGCAGAAAAGAAAAAGCCGAAACACTGACATCCGTTGGACTTTCTTTTTATGCGGAACGAAGTTTAAGCGGTGATGCCAACCTCTGGTGTCGAGAGTTTGAATCTGGAGAACTTGATAATCCTGAATCTTTTGAGATGCCAGAAAGTGCCTTTACTTGGACACGCCATTTACCAGAGGTTAAACCTAAAAATATTAAAATTGAGTTTTACAAAGGGGAGATCAAGGCTCTTGATGGCGTAGATGTTTCGCTGAGACAATCAATCGAAATACTTAACTGGGATGTTGGGCAGTTTGGTCACGGGCGTTTTGTAGGACTTGAACATCTAGAGGCGGGAGAGAAGGTTCTAGAAGTACGGGAGGCTCCCGCTGCAATGATATTAATGGATGCCCTACGATTATTGGAAACGGCTACATTAGATGCCGCTACAATTTCATTTAAACAACACCTAGAACAAGCCTGGACCAATGAAGCGATAGAAGGTCGTTGGTTCTCACAGCTTAAAGCAGCATCTCAATCTGCGATTGAACAGCTGAACAAAAATATCTCCGGTAAAGTGACTTTTCAAGTTAACCATCAATCCTGCCTTCCCATTTCTATAATATCTTCAAAGCCACTGTATCTAGTAGATCGCGACAAATGGGAACTAGAAGCTGCCCTCGTTCGGAGTGCGCGTGGAATACGTGATTATGAGCTGATTGAGCAGAATTTTCTTAATAAGAAAATTAATTGGAAAGCAGCATGATAAATTCTAGCCAGCATGATGAACTTAACTGCGAAAAAGGCAATGAACTTGTAAAGAGCTTAACGAGCCAAGGCTATTGGCACTCCAGGGGAAAAGAAAATAAAGATAAATGGATTTTTTTTGACGAAACGGTTTGGTTGAAATTTACATCATTTTGGGATGATCTGTTACTTGATAAGTATATGGGAGATGGTGGCCGCTATCGCTATCGCCGTTACAGCCAATTTAATTATAATAACGACACCCGGGCGGTTAATCTGTTAAAACATGAAGCCTATCAACAATCACAAATGGCCAATTATCTAAATGGTGGCTTTAAACGCTATTATGAGCCAATTGAGGAGCAATTTTTATCAAATCATTTTTTTATTAGTTTTATAGAATGGTTGGGAAATGCGTATTCAAAAGTTACAGGGCACTCTCAGTGGAATGTAAAGCTACATCCATACCGTATTCGCGCAGATATCGAGAAGGGGCAGCCAAGCCCTGAAGGGATTCATAGAGATGGGGTCGATTTCGTATGTACATTTATGATTCGAAAATGCAATGCAGTAGGTGGAGAAACCGTAATTACGGATAACCAGAAAAACCCAATAACTCGCTTAACTATGGAAAATCCATGTGACATTGTTGTTGGTAATGATAATGCAACGATGCATGGAGTTTCTTCGGTTTCAGCAATTAATCCAGACAAGCCATGTGCGTACAGAGACGTGCTCGTTGTTGCGTTTGCAAAGATATGACCATCACAGATCATTAAAATGACCTGCCTATAGCTTAGATGTAAAAAGGATTCTATTTTGTCGACTTCGAATACGATGAATGTTAATAAAAAATGGGTACTGATTGCTGATTTAAGCTTAATCTTTGTCGCTATGGTGTGGGGAGCAAGTTATGCTATTTCGAAAGAAGTACTCACTTTTGTTCCCGTATTGAGTTTGATTACTCTTCGTTTTACATTAGCACTTGTCATAATTGCACCAATAACTTATCGCGAGCTAAGAAGAAGTCGAAAACAGGATATCTATTCTGGGATACTATTAGGATTAATATTATCTTTTATTTTTATGTCCGAGACATTTGGTGTATTTTATACGACAGCTACAAATGCAGCTTTTTTGATTTCCTTGTGCATAGTTATGACCCCCATACTTGATGCAATTGTACACGGCAAAAAACCGTCAATTACGATAATCTGTTGTGCCGTCGTATCTTGTTTAGGCACCGCTTTCATGGTTCTGACAGAGGGCTTATCTCTAAATTCTGGAGATATCCTGATCCTAATTGCAGCGTTTTTGAGGGCCATTATGGTTGTTTCAACGAAGCATTTGATGAGGGATAATACAATTTCATCAGCAAGCTTGACGTGCGTACAGTTATTAACTGTAACGACTTTTACAGGCACGTTAGCCCTAATATTTAATGATTCAAAGGGACTAAGTTTGACATCTAGTTATGAGTTTTGGGTCGCATTGTTCTTTTTATCTGGTTTTTGTACATTGGCCGCCTTTTATATTCAAAATACGGCTGTGAGATTAACTAACCCAACTAGAGTTAGTTTTTTGATGGGAACTGAGCCTATTTTTGGCGCAATTTTTGCTAGTATTTTATTGTCAGAATCTATGACCGTTATGTCAGTTATTGGAGCTTCACTTATTTTAATCGGTTCTTATTTCGGGGCACGATATGCCTCTTCTGTTCGTGAATAATCTTTGGGGCTGTACCAGATAATACATAAAAGGTGTTATCTGGGCCTACATGAGAAAGAGCCGCTTAAGTCAGCATAAACAGGATCACCTGCTTGAACATTTTGTTACAAGCACGACAGCAAGGTGTGCCGCCTCAGTTGTGAACGTCAATTTTAAAACCAGTGCCTCTTATTTTCACAGATTGCGCGAAATCATCGCGTATCCCTTAGAATTCGAAGGCGCGCTAGGGCGTGCTTTGGAGGACGGCGCAAAGGCAAACGTGGGCGTGGGGCTGCAGGAAAAATACCGGTCTTTGGCCTTTTAAAGCGTGGAGGGAAGGTCTAGCCCAAAGGATAATTAATCCTTTGGAAGTGCTTTTCTGGATTCAAATTTCAAGTACAACACCCATTGATTTAACGAAGGCTTCCAAGGGTGTGTAAAATCCGAGGCACTTTCGCGGTGTTGCGTTGTACGCCCACATGATGTCATTGATGTCTTGGTCTGTAAAATGGTTCATGTTTGTTTTGCGCGGCAATGACCTTCTGAAGACGCTATTGGCATTTTCAATTGATCATCGTTGCCACGGTGAATGCGGGTCACAAAGTACGCTTGGAGCGGTAATGGCTCCTGGAAACGATATTTCCGAAAGCGCTAAGGCGTCTTTGGTGTTGATAAAACTCACCACCATTGTCGAGCGTCATCGTTTTCAGAACTTTTTTGGGCATGGTGTTGAGTAATTCTCGTAAAGCGTCGATTGTAGCCCCTGGAAACGATGTTTCCCTCCCTAGGGGCTTTGCTCCAGAAGAGGTCCTTTTGGGGCGACGGCGCGCTAAGGCGTCCGCGCTCACTTTGTGTTCTGATTGTTCCAGCCAACCCCTCGGGATATTCAATCCCGAGAAGGAGCGCTATGGCGTGAGCCGGCCAGAAATTTGTTCTAGGGTCAGTTCCATTGCAAGACGGTCCAAGGTATAGGTTTTAAGCTGGCTCAGGCGCTCAATCTTTGAACATCGCCGCTTGCGAGCCCTCGCCATGCGGTCGGCTGTGGCGGGCTTGTCATCGCTTTTCTCTCCCAGAGTATTCCGTTTAAGTTCGCGGCTAATTGTTGACGGAGATCGGTCCAAATAGGCGGCGACCCGGCGACGAGATATACCGTCTGCATGCAGACGGTATATCTCACATCTCTCATTCAGTTCGATGGGACTGTAAAGGTTTTCCATTGCATCCCCAGCATAGCTGAGTGTTGCACTTGGTTCTGGACTCTAGCGTGGGCCGAACGATTGGCGGTTGAAAATGTGCTTATTGTGATGTCAGTGCCCCCCGTGAAGCCTTAAATGCAGGGAATATTTTTAGCCAAATCAATTTAATGCGCGCGCAAAATTTGTTGTTGCCGCCATTCGATACCACCACAGCTAAAGGCAATAAGGAAAATGCCCATCCATTGTGAAGGAGATAGGGGGCCTTGTGCGTGGACATACGGACGGGGAACAATTAAGCGCCTTTATCATGCCATGGGTGCGTCGGATCAGCGCGATAGAWATGACCAATAATTTCCAGCGTTCAGCCGYTGGAATGAGGCCTTCAGTCTTTGGTTTTCGAATGCAAGAGGGGTGGCAACGGCGATATTGAGCGTAAACCGTATGGCAAGCAAAACCCTGCCGATGGGTGACGTTGCAAAAGGGTGCGCTTCACGAAGGCTCATGAGCGCACCCCATCTGTAATGGTCTTGGCTTTATTGCTCGCGAGCAACCGCATCTACGGCTTCTTTGACACGGCTGACGATAATGTCGGCCTCTTTTTTGGTCAAGCAAAGCGGTGGAGCAAAGCCTAAGATGTCCCCTTCTGGCATGGCACGGGCAATCAGCCCGCGTTCAAAGCACGCCGCAGAAACACGCGGCCCGATTTTTTTAGCGGGATCAAAAAATGTGCGTTTGGAGCGATCTTCAACGAACTCAAGGGCTGCCATCAATCCTTCACCGCGCACATCACCGACCATTTCGTGGTCGGCAAAAGCTTTTGAAAGTTGTTCGTTAAAGTAAGCGCCCGTTTTGGCCGTGTTGTTCACAAGATCCAGTTCATCAACCAGTTTCAGGTTTGCCACGCCGGCTGCCGCTCCGATGGGATGTGCGGAATACGTCCAGCCATGCCCGATTGGGCCAAGTTCATCCGTGCCTTKTTCAAGAACYTTCCAAATTTTTTCCCCAACAATCACACCCGACAACGGGGCGTATGCACTGGTCAAMCCTTTGGCAATGGTAATCAGGTCCGGCTTAATATCGTAATGATCTGAGCCGAACATAGACCCTAAGCGTCCAAATCCGGTCACGACTTCATCGGCAACCAAGAGGATATCGTATTTTTTTAAGACCGCCTGGATTTTTACCCAGTACCCCTTTGGGGGTGGAACGATCCCGCCAGTCCCCAAAAGGGGTTCGCCGATAAAGGCGGCAATTGTTTCTGGGCCTTGTGCAATAATCATAGCTTCAAGGTTGTCCGCACACTGTTGCGTAAAATCGTCTTCCGATTGGGTAAGATCATCACGCCGGAAATAATAGGGTGCATCCGTATGCAAGATTGGTAGACGGGGCAGGTCAAATGCATTGTGAAAGAGCTTAAGCCCGGTCAGGCTGCCCGTCATAATGCCGGAACCGTGATAGCCGCGCCAGCGCGAAATAATCTTCTTCTTTTCGGGCCGACCCAAAATGTTGTTGTAGAACCAGATCAGCTTGATGTTGGTTTCATTGGCATCGGAACCGGAAAGCCCAAAATAGACCTTACTCATACCCTTAGGCGCGCGATCCGTAATCATTCCTGCAAGGCGGATAGAGGCTTCGGTACCATGGCCAACATAAGCGTGATAGTAGGCTAGCTTTTTAGCCTGTTCAGCGATGGCATCGGAAATTTCGGTACGTCCGTAACCAACATTAACGCAATACAATCCGGCAAAAGCATCCAGGCTTTTGTTGCCGTCAATATCGGTAATATAAATACCTTTGGCGGTCTCAATAATACGCGATGGCGCTTCACCACGGGAAAATTGCCCCAAGTGGGTGGACGGGTGAAAGAAGTTTTCGCGGTCTATGCGTTCAAGATCAGACTTGTTTTTTGCGTGGTTCATAAAAATTCCCTGTGTTTAAGACTCAAGTGACGAGCAAATAAATTTAATGTTACTAAAGGCATCCATGCCAAATTCACCACCCTCACGTCCAAGCCCAGATTGCTTGACACCGCCAAACGGGACCGGACCACCCGTCATCTTAACGCGGTTAATGGCGATCATACCGAATTCAAGTGCGCCAGCCATTCGCGCGGCGCGCGCACCGTTCTTGGTGTAAACATAGGCCGCAAGGCCATACTCAGTGGCGTTGGCAAGTTTGATAACGTCTTCTTCGCGGCTAAACCCGGTAATGGCCGCAACGGGGCCAAAAGTTTCTTCGTTTGCGATCAGCATATCGGGTGTCATCGGGGCCAGAACAGTGGGTTGGAAAAATAATTTGCCCAATGAATGGACTTTCCCACCAACGTGAAGGACCGCCCCTTTGCGGATGGCATCTTGAACGTGTTCGATGCATTTATTGACTGAGCCGTCGTTCATAAGCGGGCCAATTTCGGTGCCCGGTTCCATGCCATCACCAACCTTCAATTCACCAACAGCCTTGGTAAACCGCTTAATAAACTCATCTAAAATATCATGATGAATATATATACGGTTTGCGGCAAGACAATCTTGACCTGAGGTTTGAAATTTTGCCGCAATGGCGCCTTGGACGGCGTGGTCAATATCGACATCTTCAAATACAATAAAGGGAGCATGACCGCCCAGTTCCATGGACACTTTTTTAACCAACGGTGACGCCCATTTTAAAAGCAATCGACCCACTTTGGTCGAACCTGTAAAACTAAGCGCGCGCACCCTGACGTCGTCACACATGGTTTTTGCAATGACGGCCGATTTCCCGGTGACGACGTTGAATACCCCCTTGGGGATACCAGCTTTTTCTGCCAAAACAGCCAAGGCCAGTGCTGAAAATGGAGTTTCTGAAGCAGGTTTTACAACAACCGTGCAGCCAACGGCCAACGCTGCTGCCGCCTTGCGGGTGATCATTGCGGACGGAAAGTTCCAAGGGGTAATAAGCGCGCATATGCCCACAGGTTCGCGCACAGTCACCATCGAAGCTCTGGCAAGATGAGGTGTTATGCCCACGAGTGCGTTACGTTCAGCGACACCCGCAAACCAATCAAAAAAGCTAGCCGCATAATCAATTTCGCCCATGGATTCCGCTAGGGGCTTGCCTTGTTCAAGGGTCATGATAAGCCCCAAGTCTTCCCGTTCTGCGAGCATTAATTCGCCCCAAATTCTTAATTTTTGGGCGCGTTGATGCGGTAAAAGTTGGGACCACTTTGCGAATGCGGCCTCGGCCCCATCTATGGCATCGGTGACGGCTTTCTGGTCAAGACTGGGCACCGTACCAATGACGCTGCCATCAAATGGATTGGTGACGGTGATGACCTGATCGGCAGGGGTCTTAATCCATTGTCCGTTGATGTACGCGGTCTCAACCAACAACCCTGCATTTTTGAGATAATCGGTAATTGTTTCACCGGACTTTGATGACAAACTTATCTTTGCGGGGCTCATGACAGAAATCCTTGTGGTTGTTAAGCGGCCTTTATCGAAAGGAGACTTGTGGGATCAACGTAGGACAGGCCTAAATCGCGTGCGACGGCTTGATGGGTCACCGCGCCACAATAAATATTGAGCCCATTCAAAAAGTGTTGATCGGCCAACAAAGCCTGCAATTGACCATCCGCAAGACGCAAAACATAGGGAAGCGTTGCGTTATTGAGCGCCAACGTAGACGTGCGCGCCACGCCTCCCGGCATGTTGGCGACGCAGTAATGAACAACGCCGTCAACCACATAAGTTGGGTCTTCGTGGGTCGTCGCGTGGGTGGTTTGAGCACAACCGCCCTGGTCTACGGCAACATCAATAATGACGGACCCCTTTTTCATGCCCTTGACCAATTCGCGGGTAATCAGCTTGGGTGCGGCGGCACCGGGAATAAGGACTGTACCAATGACGAGGTCGGCCGACAAAACATGATGTTTAACGGTGGCACTTGTGGAATAAACCGTTTGTACGCGCCCTTTGTAAATTTCATCTATGTGTTTTAGCTTGTTCGGGTCGCGATCAATAACCACGACTTGCGCCCCTAAACCGACAGCCATAGCCATGGCGTTGGTTCCGGCTACGCCACCGCCCAATATGGTGACTTTTCCAGGCTCCACACCAGGAACGCCACCCAATAAGATGCCGCGTCCGCCGTGGAAACCTTCAAGCGCCGCTGCGCCAACCTGTATTGCCATACGCCCAGCAACTTCACTCATTGGTGCTAAAAGGGGAAGTCCGCCACTCGATTGAGTGATCGTTTCATAAGCCACCGCGATACACCCAGAATCGATCAATGCTTTGGTTTGTATGGGGTCTGGTGCAAGGTGAAGGTAGGTGAACAAGATTTGTTCGGGTTTTAACATTGCACACTCAACGGCTTGGGGTTCTTTCACCTTGACGATCATATCAGCTTTGGTGAAGACTTCTTTTGCATCAAGGGCGATCGAAGCGCCCGCCGCGATGTAAGCGGCATCATCCATGCCGATGCCTGACCCGGCCATCGTCTCAACCAAAACTTTATGACCATGGGCCACGATTTCAGCCACACTTTCAGGGACCAGCCCAACACGTCGTTCGTTATTTTTGATTTCTTTTGGGACACCGATCAGCATGATGATTGTTCTCCTGTTGGATATTATATCTACAAAGGTAGCGTAAAATCAGCAGGAGGTGTTTTTGAACATTGACCAGATTTAAGAATGATCGTTTGAATTGGCTTCCTTTTTCAGAAAGAATTTCTGTTGATATAAGGAACGTATTATAATCATTTCCTTTTAGGAGAGCGTGAAATGAGCGAGTCCAGCGGCAGTGGGCCTGGTTTTTTCACTATTTTTGTGACGACACAGGTCACATAGTGGTCAATGCCAATATCGGCACCCAGCAGGGCTTCAATCAGCTCCTGGTATTTTTCCATATTGGGTGAGACTATGCGCATCAGGTAATCAATCGTTCCGCCAACGGCCCAACACTCAATAATTTCGGGTATCGTGGAAATGTGCTTTTCAAAGTTTATAAAATCACCTTGGCTGTGATGCCTAAGGGAGATTTCGACCCAAACCATTGCCGCTTGCGCCAACTTGCTCAAGTCTATTTCGGTTTTGTATCCGCTGATCACGCCTTCGCGTTCCAAACGGCGCAGTCTTTCCCAACACGGACTGACGGAAAGATGAACGGCTTCGGCCAGCTTGACCTTCGTCATCCGCCCATCGCCTTGAAGAATGGCAAGAATTTTAAGGTCAATGGCATCAAGTTTGATCATGGACGGTCCTGAAATAGATTTGATTTTAGACGGTATTCTATTTTGGAACGGATATGACTGCAAGGCAATCACCCGTGCCGATTAACCCCGGAAAATGGCGTCCGGTGAGGATCCCATCCATCATGGCAAGATGTTTGACCGGACTTTTACCTGTATGTTCAATATTGTGAACCAGAGCCACCGTTTGCCCGATTTTCAGGACCTCGTCCAAATCTACACACATTTCAAGCAAGCCCGATGTTTGTGATGTGATGAAGCAATGATCTGAGGGCATAATCAGGTTTATCGTTGGTTCAACATCGCAGTCGCCCTGCAAAATTTTAGCATGTTTCARGACATTGAGWATGCCCCGTTTRGCGATATGGGCGGTTCGGGCGGTTRCRCTTCCMCCGCCYCCCAACTCGGTMGWGATAAAAACTTTYCCCATATATTCGGCTGCTGAATCRTACATRCCMGTGGAAWCGATTTCTYTTAACATCATYGAATAYGGGGCGTTAAAAGCCTYCATRACCTGAATGCATTGTTCTTGAAGWGCCACATTYTCAAGGACGTGGACGGCTGCAAAAGGGAYAAAATCGAGRGTCTTRCCCCCSGCATGAATATCGACCACCACGTCAGCCATTGGCARTAGKGTCCGTTGRAAGTAATCGGCWATTTTTTGGGTAATCGTGCCATTCGGTTTKCCMGGAAAYRYCCTATTGAGGTTTNTTTTGNTCWATTGGMGAGGTTCTYGTTTGGACGACAAAAGCAGGRTAATTCATCATCGGAATAATGATGATKCGGCCYTTGATRTCTTYGGMYTTTATCGAGTTKGCGAGGTTWAGYAAGGCAACCGGGCCTTCGTATTCGTCACCATGRTTYGCCCCGGTYARAAGGGCCGTTGGGCCATCGCCATTTTTGATSACCGTAATCGGAATCATAATAGCCCCCCACGCCGAACGATCGTGAGAATAGGGAAGTTTTAGRTGCCCATGRCTRAYCCCATCRGCGTAAAARTCRACGGTTGGCACAATAGGRTTTGMAGGTAACGGCATGATGKCTAYTCCTTTACAAGCATATTCCGKGGRAYGTTTGCCAGCARTTCGGGGCCGTTTTTRGTRATSACRATACTTTCGGTAATTTCGATACCCCAGTCATCTTGCCAGATMCCCGTCATAAAGTGAAAAGTCATATTATCTTTGAGTTCGGTTTGATCGCCGGGSCGYAGGCTCATCGTTCTTTCGCCCCAATCGGGYGGATAGGAAAGWCCTATTGGGTATCCGGTTCGRTTRTCYTTTATGATATCATATTTTTTTAAGACCGCAAAAAACCGGTTAGCAATGTCTTCGCACGTGTTGCCCGATTTTGCTGCCTCTAACCCGGCATTCATGCCTTCAAGTATGGCTTTTTCAGCCTCTAGAAAATAGGGCGGCGGTTTTCCAAGGAAAATTGTGCGCGAAAGCGGGCAATGATACCGTTTGTAACAGCCCGCAACTTCAAAGAACGTCCCTTCATTGAGTTTAAGCGGCTTATCATCCCAGGTCAGGTGGGGAGCCGCAGCATCTGAACCAGAGGGCAGCAAGGGGACGATTGCCGGATAGTCGCCGCCAAACCCGTCAACGCCACGTAGGCCAGCATCGTATATTTCGGCGACCAAATCAGACTTATGCAGACCCGGTTCAATTTTTTCTGCAATCCGTGCGTGCATGGTTTCGACGATCCGCCCAGCGATGCGCATATAGTCAAGTTCACGTTCGGACTTAACGGCCCGTTGCCAGTTGACCAAAGCRGTGGCATCCTTGAACGTYGCATTGGGYAAATGACGCWSAAGAGATTCAAATGCGGCTGCGGTAAAATAGTAATTGTCTTTTTCCACGCCGATGGTGCCACCAGATAGACTACGGTCTTCAAGCGTTTTGGACAGATGATCCATGGGGTGGCGTTCGGTCGACATCACGTAMTGATCCGGGTAATAGATAATACGGTCCTGGTCCATATATACGGTGCGTKCGGCACCGCGTGARTCTTGRATTCTTCCGTACCAAATAGGCACTTGGCCAAGGGGAACAACGACGCACTGATGGACGTAAAAGGACCAKCCATCGTATCCGGTCAGCCACGCCATGTTAGACGGGTCGGTCACAATAAGGCAGTCAATTTCGGCTTTCACCATGGCCTTGTGAACCTTGGTCAGACGGTCTGCGTACTCTTCACGGGAAAAATTGAGTTCAATATCGGGTATGGTAATTTCCAAACACATTTAGGGCGTTGTTGATTGTTGGCCTGCGGCCTGGTGTTGTTTCTGTGATGATTTGACCAAGTTCCAGCATATGAAAATCCCTTTTAACACATTTTGCGGCACTTGGGCATTGCTCAAGTATCTCACCGCCCAAAGCCTTTATGCCGTCGACCTTATGTTTAGGGACCACGGACAACATGCATATAGCGCAGAGAACAGCGGATTTTTGGGCGTCGGAGGTAAGACCGCGACCGTGGTTCCCAGTTGAAATACCGACAACACCTCGGCTTTTTTCTTCATCAGAACGGATGAATCACTTAAATTTAAATTGTGAAAATGTGTTCAATATTGCTTATTCGCAAGACCACTTTTCTGAAAGTGCTGTCATGACGATGAGACCTTCTGCATAGTCTCTATGTTGCGGATTTCGGTTCATCCATGTTTTAACAACACTTACTTTTTCTTATTTTATAACTTTGTCAGGAATGCAAAAACCCCCGTCTYGTTTAAGATTTTCTGATACCCACCGTATATAACCAGAACATGGTCCCCATACTGAAGCAGGTTCATTTTGGCATGTTGCATAAAGGTTAAATGGCACACCTTCATTATCAGAAGAGGTATCACCAAACGCTTGAAGTGGTGCCACGGTAAAGAATATTATGATTGGTAATTTATTAATGTATGAAATCATTTTAGTTTTCAACCTTTTCACCAGTTTTACCAAAAGCAAAACCAACTGCCGAACCGATAAGGGCCACAGCTTCTCCTGAAAGGCTATTATTAAGGGATAGTAATGCAACAATGGGCATTGCAGTTCCGATTACTGTGTAACGAATAAACTGCCACCCAATGCCTTTAGAGTTCGTTCCTTGTACTCGAGTTATCAAGCCACCTACGATTATCACAAGAACGGAAAGGGCTAATAATATTGATATCCAAGGCATTTAATATGTAATCCCATTTAATCCTAAAAACTAAAAACTTGTTATTGTAGCCCTAATATTTTACGCGTTTCTCTAATGATATTTTCACAGGTTTTATCCCTTTTTTTAAGTTGATTGGAATAAAGCTTATCAAATGCACCTGGACTATTAGGCTTATATTTTTCCACCCCCATTTTCAAGCACCCTAGAAAACTCAGGCGTTTTAGTTTTCTTATTGTTCGCATGGGCTATTATGAGCAACCCATAGTGAGCGAGACACGTTATCAGGGAAAGTAATATTTTATTAAACTCTTCCTTTTAGACTTCTGGAGCACACTTATTGCTTTTGCCGAAGAAGTTCCAGAAACAAGCATAACGACAATTAAAATTAATATCTTAAACATAATAATCTACCTATACTTCCTATATAATACGCATAAATACTACCTAAGTTCACATACCAAGTGCATATTTTCGGGCGGGTCAGTGAGCTTGTCGAAGACCTCGTTGGGTGAGTGGTAATGAGTGATCGGTTCTTGAGTAAATCTTCCCCGCGCGGCACGTCTGTCTTGGTCAGCTTAGCAAAGTCCGTGCCTTTGGCAAAGTACTGCCGCACCAGCCCGTTTGTATTCTCGTTCAAGCCGCGCTTCNAACTGTGATAGGGTGTGCAAAAATAAAAACCTGAACCCAGTTTTCGCTGATTTCCCCATGACCAGAAAATTCTTTTCCATTGTCTGAAGTCAGCATAAACACATATTTCTTAAGGGGCCCCAGCCCTGCAATTATGCCCGTGTTTGTGGCTTTTGAGGTTGGCCGATCCAGCAGCACAAGCTTGGTGAGCTTGGTTTTGCGCTCGACCATACTGGTGATGGCACCTTTGTGTTTCGCGCCGATAATGCTATCAACTTCCCAGTCACCGAGGCGCGATTTTTCGTCAACAATCGCTGGGCGTTGCGCAATATCAATACGGCCTGGGATCAGACCACGCCCCGCCGTCGCGGAACCGCGCTTATTGCGCTTTTTACCCCGTTGCCGCAAATGTAAATAGAGCGTTCCGCCCACTCGCTTGTCCGACCAGATGTGCCGATAGAGGCTCTCATGACTGACTTTTGTCCCATCATCAAGGTTGAGCGCTCCGCAGATTTGTTCAGGGCTCCACTGGTATTTGCGCAAAATCATCTCTACACGTACGATCAGGCAAGGTGTCATCACATGTGCCTCGCCCCTCCTTGCCGAGCTTCTTTGCATCGCAAAGCGGTGCGCTTGTAAAAAACGATAGCCACGAAAGCCCTTGTTTCGCGTCAGTTCACGGCTGACCGTGCCTTGGCTGACACCGATATCTACGGCAATGATCGTTTGCGTTAAACCCCTTTTCTTAAGGGCGTAAATCTGGCATCGTTGGTCTCGGGTCAGGTGGCGGTAAGCTTTTAGCATCTTGGAT
>JAESSB010000049.1 GCA_016764335.1 Magnetovibrio sp. | reverse complement strand
AGCGGCCCTAAGTTTTAATATTCAGCCCAACGCGTCAATCGTGGATGCCATGGCACAGATCGAAAACATCGACGAAGCCTTGCTTATGCGCTTTATGGAAAGTGGGGGCAAGAATATCTCCTTGCTGTGTTCGCCAAGCAATCTAAATACGGGGGTTCAACTCACCGACAAGGCTCTTGATAAAATTTTAAAGACACTGCGCCAAATGGCCAGCTATGTCATCTTAGACGTCCCTCATGTTTGGAACAGTTGGGTTCAAGACGTTTTGGTGGATGCCGATGAAACGGTGATTGTCGGGACTCCCGATCTTTACAATCTGCGCAACGGCAAAAACATGATTGAGTTTTTAGCCCCCAACCGTGGGGTTTTGGCCCCGACTCGCTTTATCTTGAACAAAGTCGGGCAAGCCAAAAAAGGGGAGCTGAATGCCAAAGAATTTAAAGACGTCCTCAATATTCAGCCTACCATTTCTATCCCCTATGATTCAGATACCTTCACCTCTGCGATGAACAATGGCGAAATGATCAACAAGGTTGCCGGGCGCTCGAAAGCTGGACAAAGCATCGAATCCCTTGCCATGTTGGTGAGCGGTAAGGAAACTCTATCTAAAGTCACCAAGAAAGAAGGTGGTTTATTGGCTTCTTTTTTTAAAAAATAGCCCCATATCATTTAAGTTAACCGCAACAGAGCACATAGAAGCACCGATATGTTTGGAAGACGAGGAACACCAGGATCTGACACTGTCACCCCGAAGCCTTTCGGGGGAACCAGCGTTGCGCCTGGCGTGGATAAAGACAAGCCGGTTCAAGACAATCCCGCCGCCGAGGCGGGGGAAAAGCCGACCCAAGTCCTCCCCGAAGGGACCACCCCCATCAGCCAAGAAGCAAAAGAAAAGCTTGATATCGTTAAGATCAAAGTCTTTAACGACCTGATGGAAGCCGTTGACCTTGCTGAACTATGCGCGCTCACACCGGAACAAGTCCGCGAAGAAATCAACGACATGGTGAGCGAAATCATCTCCATGCGGGGGCTGGTCCTCAGCCTTCAAGAACAGCAAGTCGTCATCCAAGATATCTGCAATGATATCTTGGGCTTAGGTCCCTTGGAACCCTTGCTTGAACGCGATGATATCGCCGATTTAATGGTCAATGGCCCAGATGTAGTTTACATTGAAGTCAATGGCAAAATGCAAAAGACCAACGTTAAATTCAGGGACCAGGCACAGTTGATGAATATTTGTCAACGTATCGTGTCCGCCGTGGGTCGCCGTGTTGATGAAGCCAGCCCCATTTGCGATGCACGTTTGGCCGATGGATCACGCGTGAATGTTATTGCCCCACCTTTGGCTATTGATGGCACGGCCCTTACCATTCGAAAATTCAAAAAGGATAAGCTGACCCTTGAAAACCTGCTGCAATTTGGCTCGATCTCACCGGAATTAAAACAGGTCATGGAAGTGGTCTCTGCCATTCGCCTGAACACCTTGATTTCAGGCGGTACAGGTTCGGGGAAAACCACTCTGCTGAACTGTATGACGGGGCACATTGATCCCGCTGAACGCATCATCACATGTGAAGATTCCGCWGAAYTGCAATTACAACAGCCCCATGTGGTCCGTCTTGAAACGCGCCCGGCCAACCTAGAAGGCAAGGGTGAAGTTTCCATGCGCGACTTGGTCAAGAATTGCCTGCGGATGCGCCCAGAACGCATCATCGTCGGTGAGGTTCGTGGGCCAGAAGCGTTCGACCTTTTGCAAGCCATGAACACGGGACACGATGGATCAATGGGCACGATACACGCCAACAACCCACGTGAAGCCCTGTCACGGGTTGAAAACATGATTATGATGGGCGGTTACAACCTGCCGACTAAGGCTATGCGCGAACAAATATCGGGCGCCGTGAATATCATCATCCAAGCGGCACGGCTGCGCGATGGATCACGCAAGATCACCCACTTGACCGAAGTGATCGGCATGGAAGGCGACGTGGTCACGTTGCAAGATATCTGCGTTTATGAAATTGAAGGCGAAGATTCCAACGGTAACATTATCGGRCGTCATAAATTCACCGGCTTGCGCCCTAATTTTTGGGAAAAAGCCAAATACTATAACATGGAGCGAAAACTTGCCGAAGCCATGCAGTTTTCAACATAGTGTCAGTGTCATGCAATGAATGATCAAACCGTCCTTTACATCATGATTGCTGCGGGTGCGAGCATCTTTCTCTTGGTCCTCGTCGGGGCCTTGGTGACCGCTGCCATGCGCCCCAAAATGCGCCTTAAAAAACGCATCGATTCCATTGGTACGATTGCGACAGCCGGAAATCTTTCATCAAAATCCGATGGCCGTCGCCAAAAACGTATTCAAGACCGCGTCAARGGCATTTCCGAAGAAGAAACCGAAGAAAGCATTATCGACCGTATCACCAGCAAAATTCTTCAAGCTGGTTTGAACGTCGAAACCAATGTGTTTTTGATGATTTGTGTTGGGTCTGGCATAGCCACAATGTTGCTGGCCACATACATTGGCTATGGAATCGTTGTCATAATCGGGTCTGGCATCGTCGGAGGTGCTGGTTTACCCAAAGTTGTCTTAGGAATCATGGCCCGTCGGCGGCAAAATCACTTTACGTCACACTTTGCAGAAGCCATTGACGTGATCACACGCGGCATCCGGTCAGGGCTACCCGTAGGCGAATGTCTGTCGATCATCGCCCGTGAATTTGAAGGGCCGCTGGGGGAAGAATTCCACCTTATCGTCGAAGGCCAACGGCTTGGCTTAACCTTGGATGACATCTTATCGCGCGCCCTAAAACGTATACCCACAGCAGACTTTAAATTTTTCGCCATCGTGTTGCAAATTCAACGGCAAACGGGCGGTAACTTGGCCGATACGTTGGATAACTTGTCAGACGTACTCCGTGATCGCAAGCGCATGAAGGATAAGGTTCAGGCCTTGAGTTCCGAGGCGAAGTCATCGGCAGCCATCATTGCTTGCTTGCCGTTCTTTGTGCTGGGCATGCTATCGTTGGTGAACCCTGCCTATGTCGGGCTTTTGTTCACCGATGGTATTCATTTGGTTTACACCGGGTTGGGCATGATGGGCGCGGGTGTTGCGGTCATGAACCAAATGATCAACTTTGATATTTAGGAGGCTGGCATGGATACCCCAACGCTGATTATATGGATGGCTAGCCTTGCCACCATCGTTACCATTGTTGCTTTGGTTCTACCCTTCATCTCTGGACATGGGAAATCCAAGCGTCTCAAGGCCGTGWCCACACGTCGCARAGATCTGGCCAGACAACAAGTTGAGGACCTTCAACCCAAAGGGTCTGCYATTCGCCAACGYAAAGGCCAAGGCCGCATTGATGTCATGAAAAAAATTCTAGTGGGTTTAAGGCTGGACAAGGCCTTAAATTCTCAAGATCTAAAAGCCAGCCTTGCTCAGGCGGGCTACCGGCGCACAAATGCCTTGATAACGTTTACCTTTACCCGCATCATCTTGGCGATCGTTGCGTTTGTCATTTGCTTTATTTATATCGCAAACATGAAGGAATTTCCGTATCCAGAGCCTGTCAAATTTTTGTTTATGGGGATCGCCGCATTTGTTGGATTTTCGTTGCCAAAAGCCTTTGTCACCAACGCGGCCCAAAAACGCCAGCAAGAGCTGAACTCAGGCTTTGCCGATGCCTTGGATCTGATGGTGATCTGCGTTGAAGGTGGGTTAAGCGTTGAAGCCGCCTTTTCCCGCGTCACCGCAGAAATTATCGACAAATCCCCGACCTTAGCGCAAGAATTTGGCATCACTTCAGCAGAACTTGCCTACTTGGGCGACCGTCATAAGGCCTATGCGAACTTCGCGGATCGCACGGGTCTTCCGGCCATTAAATCGTTAACGACGACCCTTATGCAGTCAGAAAAATACGGCACGCCTGTGGGCCAAGCCTTGAAGGTTTTATCACAAGAACGCCGTCAAGAGCGCATGGCCATGGCCGAGAAAAAAGGGGCCTCGTTGCCGGCTAAATTAACCGTGCCGATGATTGTATTCTTTTTGCCGCCGCTGTTTATGGTTGTCATCGGCCCCGCCGCCATCCAAATTATGAACCGCTAACCTCAAGCTTTCGCTGCGCGATGACACCGTCTGTCCATGCGCGACGCATCACCAGGGCAAAAAACAAAAGCAGGCCGATCAGACCAAGTGGAACAGAAAGGAGTATTGCGGCCAGCCGGCTGATCAGCGGCAAGCACCACACAAAAAATAGGGCACTTTTTTCCCAGGCCAAAAACCCGTTCTTCAGCCCATGAACGGTAAACCACGCCAACCCCAGGCCTAATATCATCAGATCGTAGTCCAAGGCATATGGCGTCACCAAAAGGGCGCCCCCGACAAGGCCCGCAGATTTTAAGACTTGGGCCACGGGCATACGCCAAAGCCAGATGGTCGCGATACAAACGATCGTCGCCAAGAAGCCTTGCCCAACATAGGCATAGGGTATCGACAGCCCCCACATCCGCATTGCCGCAAAAAGGCTAAGCACCTTTTCTGGGCTTAAAGCCCCTGCTTCCATCACCACCTTGCGCGTAAACTCGGTGCTTGCAATAAAGGCTTGCCAAATTTCTGGGCCAAAGGCGATGGTTGTTAGGACCATCCATGCCGCAACCGTCAAACTTGCCACTGCGAATACTTTCCAGCGTGCCGTAGCGATCAGAACCAAAGGAATTAAAACTCCAAATTGAGGTTTGTACGCCAACAGCCCAATCGCGATTCCTGATAAAACCGGGCGCCGATCAAGCAAAAGCAACCCAACCCCCAACAGGGCCACGCTCAAAAAACCATTTTGCCCATGAATAATATTCACGGCAACGGCGGGGTACGCCGCCCCCACCAATGCCGTCAATGGAAAATGCGATATCCGGCGAATGACAGTCAGGTAAAGGGGGAACGTTRYGCCTAACCACACYCCCAAAGCCCAACCATAGGGTAACGCTGCCAACGCACCTGCAATAAACAGGAAAAACGGGGGGTAATGCCATCCATAATAGGGAATGTCGAGTGAATTAAAGGCTGTTTGTTGAACCAAGTGATGTACGTGCGTATCATATGCTGCCCATGGTCGCCCATCCAAGACCAAGCGCCCAGCAGACCACACATTGGAAAAATCCGTGCCTAAAGGCCGCCCTAAAAAATCCAAGCCCCCATGGGCTGTCAAAACCACCGCAGTGATGCCAATCAACCAAAAGGCCAGCAACATCCATGAATAAACACGGATGCGCTCAATCGTTATCCAGCGACCCGTTTTGAGGCCCTGCCCTAAAAAACCGCCCCACCGTTTCAACCGATGAGCCAATTGAGGTACTGAGGCCAGTCTTTGGGCAACATATCCATACCCGGTAAAACGATCATGGCACCACTGGCAATAGCGATACCATATGGGACCGCCTTGTCGGGCGTAAATAGACCTTCAGCGCTTTTAACCAGCCAGTCGGGCCACAACCCCWATCCCTTGCGCAGCAACACAACAAATATGGATAACACACCACCGACTAACACGACGGCTAAAACAAAGGCTAAAAGATTATCCCAGCCAACCCAAAGCGCGCAGGCCGCCAAAAGTTTTGCATCGCCACCGCCAAAATAGCCAAAGGCAAACAAAGTGAACCCAATGACAAGGGTCATGGCTCCGGCGGCAACATGGAACCCGATGTTTTCTAAAGGCATGGCCACAGCGATGACCGAAGGTACAAACGCAACCATCAAAGTCAAAGACGTCCAATTTGGGATACGCAAAGTACGCGCGTCACTCCATGCACTGTACAAAACCAAGGCGATATAAGTGGTCATAAGCAGGACGTTCAATATCGCCAAAACAGACCCTTTGCATCTTTAGAGGTTGAGCTAAATAAAAACCGCCTCTGACAAATCTGTCAAAGGCGGTTTTTTTTGGGATCACACAAAAATAACCAAGTGCGAATTATTGATTCAAACCCGAATTAATGGTGTTAAATTTGTTTTCTAGGCTAGAGCCCATAAACGTCAATGCACCAATCAGGACCACAGCAATAAGAGCGGCAATAAGGCCGTACTCAATAGCGGTAGCACCGGACTCATCATTCTTAAAACGGGACATCAATTGCGAAAATTTTGCCATCTTTAAAACTCCTCGATTATTTGTCTACAAATTCAACGAAAGGACTCAATTCATATTTATACGAAGATTGGCTCAACACAATTAAGAAGTCAAGGTTTACGCACCAGTGTAACATCTAAAACCAAGTGACTAATCCTTTTGTATGAACCTTTCTTACATGTAAATTCAAAGCGGCCTCTTCATAATCTTCAAGTGCTAATTTTACCACAAAATATAAATTTACATATGACGGCCGTCACAGGTTAACCAACATTTGCAAACGGTTGTAATCCTTGACCACCAACGATTTGTGTTTCCGACCAACGATGCCTTCACGGGCTAGATGACCGATCGCCATAGCCACATCATTGCGTGATGTTCCGCTCCAACTGGCAATTTCTTCGTGTTTTGGCAACAGGTGGATCATCCATGATCCATCGCCTTGAGGATTTGGTTCGCTCATGCGTAATAATTCATAATACACACGCTGGTGTGGACTGAGCGTACTGAGCGAAGTCACCCGGTTATTTAGAGTCCGGATCAAACCCGCGAAACGCTTCAGCAGCATTAACGATATCCCCGGGCAATCCATCAAAAGCGAACGAAAAAGTTTGCTGGGGAGGGCGGCCAGAGTCGTGTCTTCAAGCGCGCTAACACGAGCGGAACGCCGAGATGAGTCAATTGCTGACAGTTCGCCAAAGGTACTGCCCGCGTCCAATTCGGCCAACGCGATCTCTTGGTCCTTGCCCAAAAGGTCCATGACCTTCACTTTGCCTTTAATAATAAAGAAAACYTCGGTTGTATCATCGTCGCGATCRACAATGACTTCATTGCTTTCACACGTCAGCCAACGGCACAGGCCTTCAAGTTTGCGGACAACATCCGGCGGCGCTTCACTCAGCATATCAATGCCGGTCAGCGTGCGCTCACTTGCCTCGACGGTCACTGCTTCGCTCTTGCTCATTCCATCATTGCCTAAGGTTCGAATGCGTTTAAGCGATTCATTATACGAACTCCATACTGTCAAAGAAACCTTCTATGTTCAATGCGTTTTAAAGCCTTGACCATAAGGGCGGCTTACACGGTTTCAATGTCCTCTTCATTTGCCTTATTTCCTTCATTGGCAATGCGCCAACGATTGGGCATCAATCTTTTAAGCACCACACGACGACGCAATTCAGAATCTGAAAATTTCAGGCCAACGACGTGTTCTGCAAGCTTCAACCACGCCACATCAGCATTTAAAGATTTGTAATCAGAAAGTCTTTCAAAAATCAATTGTGCGGGCGTTGAAGTTGTAAACTTGCTAAAATCATCAGGGTTTTTAAGCCTAATTTTAGCACCGCCGATCGACACATCGGAAATAATGCATTCGTAAGCCCGGCCATATTGGCAAATACGCCCGCCAAATACGGTTGTCAAACGCACGTTGTGGCGTTTAGAGGTATTTTCTTCTGGCGAGTCTTTTGCCCGTGTTCCGTCACTCATGCCCCGGCCTCTCAAAGCGCCGATAAAAAGACAGGTTGGTTTCCAAGTCTCCGGTTGAAAGGTCCATTGCAGCCAAAGTTCGGGCCTTTCCCACATCCCCCTTCACAGCATAAAGCAACGCMARGTTTTGTCGAAYGTGCGTATTACTGCGRYTTATATTCGCGGCATTTTCCAAAGTGGATATCGCCACGTCAAGCTGCCCCGCTATAGCTTGTGACATGGCCATGTTATTCAACACCACCACATTGTTCGGAGATTTTTTCAACGCATCTGAATACGCGGTGGACGCGTGGGGAAAGTCACCTAAGGCATCGAACGTTATGCCGATGGCGGAATCAACTTCCCAATTGTCCGGCATGAGCAACGCCACATCGCGCAAGCTTGTTAAGGCTTCCGACTTACGACCCGCAGCTAACAACGCCTTGCCATATTCAAACTTAACCCGTGGGTTATTCRTCAGGTGTTTGGTTTTTGTTTCAACGTAGTTGGCAATTTCAGCCGCCCGATCACTGTAGCGCATTGTACGGATAAATGCGGTCAAGACTTCTGGGTCATTTGTCATACGTTCGAACAAACGCCCATAGGCATTGGCGGCGACATCGTATTTGTGTTCAACCTCAGCCTCTTGGCCCGCTTGAAGCAACGTTCGGCGACCATCTGTTATTTTTTGGTGTTGGCCTTGAAAGTCCTGGGAATTGGCGGTACCGCCGAAATTTATCGTCTGGCACGCACTCAATGTCGCAAAAAGCGCGCAGGCCATGAKYTTGGTCAATRTTGACGGTCGRGCAAAGCTTATAAMMCCCTTACYTACCCTYRWAAAYCCGACRATTATCATTAAAACGTCCCTATSTGCTTTCCGTCAGARTNCTATCCCTTAAANGTTTATCGTATTTCAAGGGGCTGCGCATCCTCTATGAACATATGTAACATAATTGATTGCCTTTCATACGCGCGTGATGATCATCACACCACGGCCTCGTTTTCTTATGTTACAATACGTTTCACACAGGGGTTGTTTTCAACCATAATATTGGCTGAAATAATATGGCCTTAGTTTTGAGATTATGATGGTATCCGCAATGGAAAGTACATTGACCTTAATTTTGCATAAAATTTTACCTCATGAGCGGGCGCTTGGCAAACGATTCGGACGCGCCGAATGCGGCACCATTGCCGTGATGTTCGCATTAATCCTGCCTATTCTGTTCGGCATGGTTGGCTTGGGCCTTGAGGCGGGCATGTGGTTTAATCAACGCCGGGAATTACAAACGATTGCCGATGCCGCTGTGGTTTCCGCTGCCATTGAAAATTCTTATGGTGCGAACAGTGCAACCATTACCGCTGCGGCCACTTTAGAAGCCAATAACAATGGACTAAAAGCGACAACCGATGTCATAACATATGTTGGCACGCCGACTTCGGGCGCTTATTTGGGTGACACCTCTTATATAGAAGTCACGATGTCGCGTCAGCTATCTACTGTCTTAAGTCAGGTTTTCCACAACTTTAACCCTTCCACCACCGTACGCGCTGTGGCCACCACGGGCTCCCTTTCAACGGGCGAGGCTTGTATCTTAGCGTTGGACACCACGGGGCCCGCACTTTCCGTTAGTGGCAATGGCAGCGTTATTTTGGATGACTGCGAAGTGGCTTCAAATTCAACAGCATCTAACGCTTTATCTGTATCGGGAAGTGGCGGATTAACCGTCGATTGTTATTCTGTGGTCGGCGATATTTCGGCCACGGCAGGGCTGATCACGACAGCCGAGTGCACGGGGGCCACGGGGGCGCCCCCCCTCGCTGACCCATACGCAACCTTAACGGACCCCGATAATGGCGTTTGCGATAATTCAGGAAATCTCACCATCACTTCGAACACAACCCTCACCGGAACCGAGGCCGACCCTTATGTCATTTGCGGGAATTTGTGGGCAAAAAGTGGCACGCTTACGATTGACGGACTGATCGTGATTAAGGGGGACTTGAAAAGCAACGGCACGGGATCAATTAATTCCGGAATCAACGGGTCCACCATCGTTTTGAAAGATGGTGGACGGATCAACAACATCAATGGCACGTCAACAGTGAACCTTACGGCGCCGCCAGCAGGCGTTGGGGGGGCTTGGGAAGGTATCTTATTTTACCAAGATCGCGTAACCACCCCAAGCTGCACAGGACCAACCTGCACCAGCACGCTTAATGGCAATACGGCCACGTCGTTTGAAGGTGTGGTCTATTTCCCAAATCAGACCGTTGAATTTACCGGCGGCAATAGCTCTGCTGACCACGCGTGTTTGCAGATCGTTGCCTCTCGAGTCTCGTTTTCGGGCAACGCCAACGTGGAGATCGATAACGACTGTGACGCAGCGGGCGTGGATTCGATCGAAGTTCCCAGCTCATATTATGCAAAATTGGTAGAATGATAATGAAACAGAAACGCCGCCCCATTTCGCATTTTTTAAACGTTTTTCGCCGCAACGAACGAGGGTCCAGCGCGATTGAGCTCGCGATGATTTCGTCAATTTTGGCCATCATCTTGCTCAACATCGTTGACATCGCTATTTTCATGTTTCACAAGATGGACATTACCTCGGCGGTGCGCGCAGGAACCCAATACGCATTGGTCGACACGCAAAACTCAACCCCTGCCCTGATCACCGCCGTGGTCCAAGACTCTTCTAACCTCCTCAATGTGAATGTCACGGTGAACGATACAATGTGTGGATGTTCCGACGGGGGTACGCTCTTTAGCTGTGGAACAAACACCTGTGCTGGGGAAACCACGGGGCGCACACAACATTACACGCAGATTTCAGCTGACTACACCCACACCTGGCTTTTTTATCCAGGCACGATTTCGATTACCGCAAACAGCACCATCCGCACCCAGTGAGGCTCATGAATATGCAAGCTAAATGGCTCCTTAAAGGCGTGTTGAAAGCCCGTAACGCCGTCCACGATGAACGGGGCGCGCTTATGGTAGAATTCGCCATCACTGCACCTTTTTTCTTAATTTTGATGATTGGTACCTTCGATTTGGCGCGGTTGTTTTGGGTTAAAAACATTATGCAATACGCGGTCCAGCAATCGGCCCGACATGCCATGGTCAATCCATCCGTATCCCAAACAACGCTTGAGACCTATGCCGATAATTCAGCCGGCACCATGTTTAGCGGCATCACCTTTACGGCYGATGTYCCCGGSACCGATGTGGTGGGCGGTGTTTACTATCGGACCATTWCAGCSAATTACAATTTTRATTACTACATTCCCATCATCAACTTAAGCAACATCCCTTTAACGGCAAGGTCCCGCGTGCCTGTGAACCCACCTACGTCTTAAATAAAGGGGCTGTACCAGATAACACATGAAAGGTGTTATCATGGCCTATATGAGAAAGAGCCGATTGAGTCAGCATAAACAGGATCTTTTGCTTGAACATTTTGTTGCCAGCACAACAGCGAGATGTGCCGCCTCACTTGTGAACGTCAATTTCAAAACAAGTGCCTCTTATTTCCACAGGTTGCGCGCAATCATCGCCTATCATTTAGAGCTTGAGGTCGATACGGTTTTGAGCGGTGAGATTGAAGTTGATGAAAGCAGCCCCTGAAAACGATGCTTCCCTCCCTAGGGGCTTTGCCCCAGAAGAGGTCCTCTGGGACGAAGGCGCGCTAGGGCGGACTTTAGCGGCAAAGGCAAACGTGGTCGTGGGGCTGCGGGAAAAATCCCGGTATTTGGCCTTTTAAATCGAGGTGGCAAGGTCTACCCCAAAGGATCATTAATCCTTTGGGGGTGGGCTAAGGTCTACCCCAAAGGATCATTAATCCTTTGGGAGTGGGCTAAGGCCTACCCCAAAGTTATTCCCGATGCATCGTTTGCGACGCTGTATCCGATTATTGCCCGCAAGGTTGTCCCAGATAGAATCGTTTATTCTGACTGCTGGCGAGGTTATAATGCGCTGGACGTATCTGATTTCATCCATTTCCGCATTAATCACTCTGAACTTTTTTCAGACCAAAAAAATCATATCAATGGAATCGAGAATTTTTGGACTCAAGCTAAGCGCCATATGCGGAAATTCAATGGTGTTCCAAAGGTGCATTTTAGTGTATTTTAAAAGAAATGTAAGTGGCGTTTTAACAACAGTGACCCATCAGACAAATTATCAAAATTAAAGCAATGGGTTAAGGGTAATTTGAACTTGTTATCTGGTACAGCCCCTAAATAAATTGTGCCCCCCTGGACAGACGAGGAAGACGAGCTTACTTTAGGAACACCTTTGATAATGATCCTGAAAGTCACGTTCCTCCATGCAAACCGACCTAATCGACAAATATGATCTGCGCGTGCCGCGTTATACGAGCTATCCCACGGCTCCACACTTTAACGATGAAGTGAATGGCGAGGTCTATAAAGGTTGGCTTTCAGAACTGGACCCGAAGACTGAATTATCCCTGTATTTCCACATTCCGTTTTGTGATGAAATGTGCTGGTTTTGCGGCTGTTACACCAAAATCGTTAAACGCTATGAGCCCGTTCAAGAGTACTTATCCTCGTTGTTGGCTGAGATTGATTTGGTTGCCGATGCCCTTCCCAGCCGGTTCAAAGCCCGCCACCTGCATTGGGGCGGCGGTTCGCCAACCATGTTGAAAGGTCCGGATTGGATGGCCATCATGACCAAGCTGCGCGAACGTTTTGACGTCACCGAAGATGCCGAAATCGCCGTTGAGCTTGACCCTAGAACCTCCACCGAAGATTATATCATTGAATTGGCTAAGGCTGGCGTGAACCGCACCTCGATCGGCGTGCAGTCTTATGAAGACAAAGTACAAAAGGCCATCAAYCGCATTCAACCRTATGAAATGACSAARGAAGTCATCGGCTGGCTGCGCAAACATTCGATCAAYCRCATCAACATGGATTTGATGTACGGCTTGCCGTTCCAAGACACTCAGGAAATCGAAACCATGGTCGAYCTGACCGTGGCCTTGCARCCMAACCGCATCGCCCTGTTTGGCTATGCCCATGTGCCGTGGATGAAGTCACATCAAAAATTGATTAAAGATGAAACCTTGCCCGATGCGAGTCAGCGTTGGGAACAGTTCACGTTGGCCGTCGAACGTCTTAAAAACGTCGGCTACATTCAAGTCGGCTTTGACCACTTTGCCCACCCTGACGATTCCATGGCCAAAGCTCTGGAAACAGGCGATGTGCATCGCAATTTTCAAGGCTATACCACCGATACCTCGCCCGTCATGTTGGGCTTTGGCGCGTCGTCGATTGGCTATCTTCCGCAGGGTTACGTCCAAAATGAACAGCCCCTCAAAGCCTATCGCCAAGCCATTGATTCCGGCGTACTCCCCGCCATCAAAGGCATCTCAATCAGCCCGTCCGACATCTTGCACCGCGCCATTATCGAAGACATCATGTGCAACTTGACGGTCGACCTTAAAGCAATCTGCCAAGCCCATGACGTCGACGTCGCAACGCTTGCCGAAGACGTCAAAAAACTRACCCCTTTGCTTGAAGACAAAATCTGCACCATTGAAAGCAACACCATCACCGTAACCGAACTCGGCCGCCCCTTCGTAAGGCTGGTCGCAAGCGCGTTTGATGAATACCTTGGCAGTGGCGTGGGCCGACATTCACGGGCCGTTTAGAACCTTCGGTGTGGTTTTAAGTGATCGCTGCCCCTTGTCGTAACGGGAACCCATAACGACAAGGATCAAGACGAACGCGCTAGACGTTTTTTAATCTCATCCGCGATATCCGCCGCAGCATTCAGCGGGGCATGGGTCCAATCATCCAACGCCTTCACCTGATCGAACGGTTCGGCGAAACCATTGGCATACAAGGCCGTGTGCAGCCGAGCGTGTTTAGGCGAAATCAAAGCCTTTGGCGTAAATATATAGACGGGCTTTGATGTGGCACAGGCCTCACTACACATGGAAACACTATCACCTGTGACGATGACATGGTCCGCCAGGGCCAGATAGCCCATGTACGGATTATCACCTTCATCACCCCATTTAAAGACATTAGCCGGTGTTTCTTTGGTGGCGGTTAACAAGGCTTGAGTGGCACTGGGTGTTGATCTTCTGGAGGTGGTGATGAGTAACGACCCCTCGGCGCCCTTCGCCAATGCGGCGGCCTGGGTGCCTAATTTTTTAGCCATTTCGGGGGTAAAGGTTTTGCGCTTAGTGGAGCCGCCGACGATTAAAGCAATGTGTGGTTTGGGCAAGTGATCGAACTTGTCAGCCCATAAGCCTCGGGCTTCACTGAGTGCCTGTGGCGTTACCCTATGAGGTGCGCCGATGATTTCAAAACGATCAGGCCCCGCCGACAGACCATCGTGGCCAGGCACAGCAATCAAAGAAAAATCGGCCTCGCCATTTGCCCCCGGATACATGACCTGGGCCAARAACGCTTKACCMCCYGACATCTTTTTAATCTTTCGGGCCACTGGGGCCGTGCGCCGCCCGGCCGCAATCACCAAATCAGGCCACGGTGCGCTCAATTGTTCCCGCGCAGAAGGGGTGAGTGTTTTAAAGGATGCCCCCAACACGACATTGGGCAAAGCCGCAGCCTTGTTGTAGACGATGGATTTAAGTTCAAATGGCAGCCCCAACGCATGAGCAACACCCAAAACCTGGCTTTTATTACCCGCGCGATCGTCGATCAACACCCACACGCGGATATGATTTTCAGGTGTTTGGTCAGCGGTGTTCATAAAACATTCGATCCATCATTATCGATAATTCATAAGTATATCACCTAGGACACATTATAATCAAAAAATGCCCCTAATTTTCTGTCTCAGCAAGCCTAAGCTTGACCAAGTTTACGAATTGCGAGAAGTATATCGGGTTAATTGAACGTAATGAAGATCAAGGCCGCCACACATGGCTACGGAAACAGCAAAATATCACGTTGGACAAGTTATTCACCACACCCTGTTTGATTACCGGGGCGTGATTATTGACGTTGATGCTGAGTTTCGCATCGGGGCCCAACTGAACGCCCCAGAACATCGCCCACGGCCCAATCGTGAAACCACCCACCCGTGGTATCATGTTTTGGTGGATGGAACAGCTGACCGGACCTACGTGTCGGAACAAAATTTAGAACCCGACATCGAAGGGGCTCCCGTTGATCATCCCGATGTTATTGACTATTTTGAAGAACAAACCGATCACGGTTATGTCCATCATCCGCACAAAATTAACTAGCCCCCCCCCTTTACAAGCCTGCTGACTGCCGCCATAAATAAAATGAATTTTACTCATTTTATGGAGACCTTCCGTGAGCGTTGCACGCAATCCAGCCGGACTCGAAGCCGCCAAAATCCTTCTTGATATCGAAGCGGTTAATTTTCGTCCCCAAGAGCCGTACATCCTGACCGCAGGATGGGCCAGTCCGGTGTATATCGATTGCCGCAAACTGATTTCATTTCCCGCTGAACGTACGCGCATGATGGAACTGGCCGTTGAGACCTTGGAACGTGATGCCGATGTCGCAGGAATGGATGCCATTGCCGGTGGCGAAACGGCTGGTATTCCCTATTCTGCATGGATTGCCCATGCCATGAACAAATCCATGTTGTACGTCCGCAAACAAGCCAAAGGCTTTGGCCGCAACGCGCAAATTGAAGGTCATATGCCTGAAGGCACCCATGTTCTGTTGGTCGAAGACTTAACCACCGATGGCGGCTCTAAAATCACCTTTATCAATGCCCTACGCAAAGCGGGGGCCACCGTTTCTGACGTATTTGTCGTATTTTTCTACGGCGTTTTCCCAGGAGCCTTAGACACCCTGGAAAAAGAAGGCGTAAAAATGCACTACCTCGCCACTTGGCAAGATATTTTAGACGTCGCTGAACAGCGCGAAGCCTTTTCTCCCGAAGCGATTCAAGGCGTCAAAGATTTCTTGGCCGATCCGATTGGTTGGTCAAAAGCCCATGGCGGCAAAGGCACTTAAACCGACACCGCCTGTATTACAGGACCTGCACCTCCCACGCGTTTCATCCTGTTTGTGGGCATTCCTGATCCATCATCGCGCACGGTCAAGTGCACATTGCTGTGCATTTATACAAGTTCGACCTCGACCTTGGATCCAAACCTTGTGGCGTTGCCCAACAAATTTCCAACCATCCATATAAGCCCTATCGGACGTCGGGCGCACGGTAACGTGGTTGATAAACGGCAAGTGATTGATAACCGTATCTGTATTTCAAACGACCAACATGACCGCATTTTAGACCAATTCCCAAAAGTTTGACTCATTAATGGCTTCTTAGGTCGGATGTGATTCAAGTATCAAAACATAGGCGTTTTCGATGGCACGTCCGATCCCTTTACGTACAGATTTTAATGCAGATACTCTGCGTTGCCTTTCTCGCAACGCATCAGATAGCAAGCAAACCCGCCGACTTCTTTCTCTGGCCTTGATTTATGATGGTTTTCACGTTTTGAAGGCCAGTCGTCATGCCAATGTGAGTGTGCAGAGTATTCGAGACTGGGTTTTACGGTTTAATGCGAAAGGCCCAGATGGACTGATTGATCGGAAATCGACAGGCACACCACCTCGTCTTGATGCCGCACAAAAAATGGCTCTGGCCCGTGTCATCGAGGATGGCCCTACGCCCTATCTGGATGGGGTCGCCCGTTGGCGATTATGTGATTTAATCCATTGGCTTTATGTCAAATACCGGGGCACGGCCAGTGATTCCACGCTCAGTCGTATCCTGCATGATATGGGCTATCGAAAACTTTCACCACGACCCCGTCATCATGCCCAAGACCTTGAAGCCGGAGAGACGTTCAAAAAAACGTCCCAAGCCGAGTGGCAGAAGTGCAAGACCTCCGACCTATAGGAACACCGATCGAAATCTGGTTCCAAGACGAAGCCCGTACCGGGCAAAAAACCAAGATCACACGCCGTTGGGCGCAACGAGGGACAGGCCCAACAGCCCCCCAGGATCAACGCCCGCGTTCGGCTTGGATTTACGGTGCAATTTGCTCCCACAGGGGTGTTGGTGCCGCCTTGGTTCTTCCGTATTGCAATACCTTTGGCATGAATCTGCACCTCCAAGAAATATCCCAAGCCATCAAACCCGGCGCTCATGCCATCGTCATTGTTGATCCGGCGGGGTGGCTCTTCTCAAAGGCGTTGGACGTTCCAAAAAACATCACCTTGCGACCTCTCCCAGCCCGTTCACCAGAACTCAACCCTGTCGAAAACATCTGGCAGGTCATGCCAGACAATGGGCTCTCAAACGCGCCTTAGCGCGCCTTAGCGCGCCTTAGCGCGCCTTCGTCCCAGAA
>JAESSB010000048.1 GCA_016764335.1 Magnetovibrio sp. | reverse complement strand
AACAAAACGATCTGGGTTCATCAGTACTTTCTCCTAAAAGAAAGCTTGAATCACATTTTGAGCAGATTGGGAACCCTCTAATTGTCAACAGGCCCTAACTATTCTCACTTTTAGAAAATAAAACATGATGTTGCATACGCATCTAGGGAGTTGTTCAAGGAGATGTTGAGAATAGCACGACCGCCACACATCATAACAAGGCTGCTATTTTTTGGAATTTCTGGATGGGCGACTGTTTCTACGGTTTTTTTGTTCTTATACGCTCTAACGCTTATGGTGAAGCGGATGGTTGGGGTGAATTTTTCGTCTTTACGGGCATTGCTTTGGTGTTTGCAAGATTGGGGTCTTCAGCTTATGCAATCACACCGTCTTGAAATGTATATAGTCGATTGTGGGCAAGTGCCATCCATGCCTCGTTATTCGTCAGGGGTGTGGTGGCAATGACCGTGACGACGTCAGTGGTGTTGGTTTCTTCGCAAAAATCTATGGCCAGGTCGTCATCTATGAGATGTGCCTCACCAAACGGTGCACGGCGGGTGAGGACGAAAAGTTTGGTGGTGTTATAGGCATAAAGGTTATGGGAATCGCTCAACAACATGTTGAAGATGCCGCCCCCACCTGCAAGGTCATCGGTCAAGTGTTGAAGCAGTTGGCTCAACGCCTTACGACCACGGGGGGGCTTTGGATAACGCGTGCGGATTTGGTCTAACATCCAACAAAAGGCATGCTCGCTGTCGGTATTTCCAACCGGGTGAAAAAATTCAAGTTTGCGTTTTTTGATGCCAGGAAGCTTGCCGTTGTGTGCAAAAACCCAGTTTTGCCCCCACATTTCACGGACAAAAGGGTGAGTGTTAACGAGGTTCACCTTGCCATGAGTGGCTTTGCGGATATGGCTGATTACGGTTTTACTTTTGATTGAATAATTGGAGATTAGCTTTGCAATTTCAGATGTGGCACTGGGTTTTGGATCATGAAATGTACGACAACCGGAACCTTCATAAAAGGCAATACCCCAGCCATCGGTATGGTGGCTGGTATGACCGCCACGGCGCATCAGGCCGGAGAAGCTAAAACAAATATCGGTCGGGACGTTGGCACTCATGCCCAGTAATTCACACATGATAATAATATAGCGGCACAAACCTCTATGATCTATACCTGATGTGCAATGGTCCCATTCTTGATTTTCAAACAAACCATCGGAGCACCACAATGACAGACCAACCGAAACAACTCCTCCACATCGTTTTTGGCGGTCGCGTCAAAGACCCTCAAGGGGTTGAATTTGACGATCTAAGTCATATAGATATCGTTGGTGTCTTTCCCAACAATGCAGAGGCTTTATCTGCATGGCGTCAAAAATCCCAGTTAAATGTGGACGATGCATATATGAAATACGTTGTGGTTCATATGCACCGCCTTCTAGATGATCCAGAACATCAGGATTAATCTTTAGTCTTCTGTTGTATCCGTTATTTTTTTGCCATCAAGGTCGCGGTCATGGGCTCTGCGTTCGCGCTGGTTTTGGTTTTTTTCTGTTTTGGGTTGGCCAAAAATGACGCGGTTGTTCTCAGCAGTTTTGGCCTTATCCGTGCGGGCTTTGGCTTTGCGAAACTGATTGAGGTTAATGATATTTGCCATTTATTGCGTTGGTTCAGAGGTGAGTAAAAAGTCCGTCGCTTCGGCGTAATCGGTGAAGTGCGGATAAGCGGGAAAGTCGTCAAGTACGCTTTGTGGACTGCGGAAAAAGGCACCGAGGTTTGCGGCTTGGATCATGCCCGTATCGTTATAGCTGTCGCCCATGGCAACGGTTAAAAAGTTTAGTTTTTTCAATGCATGAACAGACTTCGTTTTGTGATCTTGCGTACGTAAACGATAGCCGGTGATGTGCCCGTTGTCGGCAACGTCAAGGTAATGGCAAAACAAGGTCGGCCAATCTAACTGTTCCATCAAGGGTTTGGCAAAGCCGTAAAAGGTGTCGGATAAGATAATCACCTGGGCATGGCGACGCAGCCCAGTTACGAAATTTTTGGCACCTTCCATTGGCCCCATTTTACCGATTACGTCTTGGATTAGGTCCATTTTGATATCGTGTTGGTCCAATATTTTGAGGCGATGGCGCATCAATTCGTCATAATCTTTGATGTCTCTGGTGGTGAGCCGCAATTCGTCGATCCCGGTTTTATCAGCAACGCCCAGCCAAATTTCAGGGACAAGAACGCCTTCCATATCTAAACAAACAACACGCATTTTCAATGATCCTTAGAATCTAAAATATATGAGCGACGATCCTAGCAAAGCTGGGGATCAAATCAATGCTTTGAATACATCTTCAAACATCTGCGGGGTTAGGCGTCCGGTATTGGTGTTATAACGCGTGCAATGATAACTGTCGGCCAACACCAAGCCATTGTCCAGGTCGTGTTGAGCGCCATGAACGAACTTGTAGGCTGACAACTTGTATCCGAAAGCTTTGAGGACGGCGTTGTGACTGACCAAACCCAAAGATACAATGGTTGTGAGGTTCTTCATCGCGGTTATTTCCGCCACTAAAAATGAGCTACAGGCCGTTGTTTCCGCCCCAATCACTTTGTTTTCTGGCGGCACACAGCGCACGGCATTGGTGATGCGACACGTGGTCAGCGTAAGGCCATCGTCCGCGGCGGCTTTGTAATGGCCTTTAGCCAAGTTGAACTTGATCAAAGTGGGGTACAGCAATTCGCCCGCCCCATCGCCGGTAAAGGGGCGCCCTGTGCAATTGGCTCCTTTAAGCCCGGGGGCCAATCCGACGATCAAGGTTTTGGCGTTTAAGGGTCCAAAGCTTTTGACCGGACCGTTGTGAAAGCCAGGGAATTTGGCTTGATTTCGAACGCGAAAATCCACCAGCCTTGGACATAAAGCGCAGTCTACATCTGGTTCAAGACTAGTTGAGTTCATGCATACTCACAATTAGGCAAAGTCGCCGGGTGCTTTGTAATTTTGCGTGATGTCATCATCATTATCATCGTCAGTTTCATCAATATCAGAAGGCTGATCATCGCGGGGTGGACGCTGTGTCCGATCATTGGACCGGCCAATTAAATTTTGCAGGTCGACAAGTTCAATAAAGTTATCGGCCTGGCGTCGAAGTTCATCGGCAACCATGGGCGGTTGTGATTTAACCGTGCTAACGACGGAACACCGTAGCCCCATGCGTTGAACGGCTTCCAACAGGCGGCGAAAATCGCCATCACCGGAAAATAAAACAATGTGATCTAGGGCAGGGGCCATTTCCATGACGTCAATGGCCAATTCAATGTCCATATTGCCTTTGATTTTTCGGCGACCCTGGGCATCGGTGAATTCTTTGACCGGTTTGGTAACCATGGTGTAACCATTGTAATCCAGCCAATCAACAAGAGGACGCAGGGGCGAATAGTCAGCCTCATCAATAAGGGCCGTATAGTACATTGCGCGAATTAATCGGCCTTCAGAGGCAAAGTATTTCAGGAGCCGTTTATAATCGATGTCAAAATTAAGGGCGCGGGCCGCTGCGTAAAGATTAGAGCCATCAATGAAAAGGCCAATACGCTCCTGCGGATAAAAGATCATAATGAAATCCCTTTTAAAATAAGCTGATTCAAAATAGAACATATAAATTTAAAATAATTCAGATACCTTTATAGTTAGGTATTCAGCCCATTGTTCGCAAGGGTAACCCTTAATTCTGTAATCGAACGGCAGGTATCATGATTTTTATCGGCATCGGGGCCAATCTGCCTTCAGATCGCTTTGGCAAGCCTCAAGCCACCTGCGATGCTGCCCGTGTGGCTTTGGACCGTATTACAGGTGTGCGCGTGGTTGCATGTTCTGAGTGGTTTGAAAGTGCGCCTGTGCCATTGTCGGACCAGCCTTGGTATATCAACGGCGTCGTCAAGGTGGAAACGGACCTAACGCCCCGCAATTTATTGCAAGCCATGCACGCGATTGAAGCCGATTTTGGTCGGGTCCGCACAGAGCGCAATGCGCCAAGGATTTTAGATTTGGACCTTCTTGCTTACAATGAGACCCTTATTGTGGGCTCCGGCCCTGAAATTCCTCATCCACGGCTGGTGGAGCGGGCCTTTGTTTTAAGACCATTGGCGCAAATCGCCCCCAATTGGGTGCACCCTGTGACGGGGGAAAGTGTGTCGAAAATGATCGCAAAACTGCCTAAAGATCAGGTTTGTCGACCTTTAAACAAAAAAATATGAAATAAATGGCTAATTATCTTGCGTTGTGAGGTGCTAGACCATATATACTGCGGATATTCATAATAATGTATTGGAGAGATTGTTCATGGCCCGCGTCACGGTCGAAGACTGCGTTAGAAAAATCCCCAACCGTTTTGAACTGGTGATGACCGCGGCCCAACGGGCTCGTGATGTWTCCGCYGGTGCYGAACTGACTTTGGTGCGCGAYGAAGACAAAAAYCCGGTTGTCGCCCTGCGCGAAATCGCGGAAGGAAATRTCGAYTTTGCWGAGCTTGAGGAAACCTTGATCAGAGGTTTGCAGCGKTACATCGAAAACGACGATGTGGTTGAAGACGAAATGGACATTCGGGCGTTGCAACAAGACGTCAACGGCGAACCCAACGAAGCGGAAGAAGTCGCTGAAGACGACCTAACCGTACACGATGTTGCAGCCGAAGAAGTTGAAGCCGCCATCATTGAAGCTGAAGCTATGATGGAAGGCGCCGAACCTAAGGAATCATAGTATGCCCTTGGTTCTGACGCTGAACACCCATTTAAAGCCCTTCGCTCGTCAAAAGCGGAGGGCTTTTACATGATTCGTCAAGTTGAACTTGTTGAACGCGTAAAGAGTTATGACAAGCAAGCAGATGAAGACCTGATTAATCGCGCCTATGTTTTTGCAATGAAGGCGCACGGCGGACAGACCCGCGCCTCCGGTGATCCATATTTTTCTCATCCGCTTGAAGTTGCGGGTATTTTGACTGGGTATAGGCTAGATTCGGCAACCATCGTGACCGCATTGTTGCACGACACTGTTGAAGACACGCATGCAACACTTGAAGACGTGACGAAATTGTTCGGTGCTGAAGTCGGTAAACTGGTCGACGGCGTGACCAAACTGACCCAAATTGAACTGCAATCGGATCACGCGAAACAGGCTGAAAATTTTCGTAAATTGTTGCTGGCGATGTCGGAAGATATTCGTGTGTTGTTGGTGAAATTAGCGGATCGTCTGCACAACATGCGCACTTTGCATTATATTAAAAGCCCGGACAAACGTAAACGCATCGCCACTGAAACCATGGAAATATTCTCTCCACTTGCCGAACGGATCGGTATGCAAGAGATGAAAAACGAACTTGATAACCTAGCCTTCGCTGAAATCAACAAAGAAGCTAGAGATTCGATTATCAAAAGGCTCGACTACTTGCGCGCCGAAGGCGAAAAACTGGTTCCGAGCATCATTAAAGATCTGACCGAAACCCTTAAACAACATGATGTTATCGCGACAGTGACGGGCCGTGAAAAAACGCCGTATTCCATTTGGCGTAAAATGCAAGTTAAAGACGTTCCGTTCGAAGCCATGTCAGACATTATAGCCTTTCGCATAGAGGTCGACAATGTTGAGGAATGTTATAAAACTCTGGGCRTTATGCACAATGCTTATCGGGTGGTTCTGGAACGCTTTAAAGATTATATCTCTATTCCAAAGCCCAATGGTTATCAGTCCTTGCATACGTGTGTTATTGGACCAGGAAAACACCGTGTTGAAATTCAAATTCGCACCAGGTCAATGCATGACGTGGCTGAAAATGGTGTTGCCGCACACTGGCAATACAAGCAAGGTGGCAAAGGCCAATCAGGCAAGCCAATAGACGGCAAACAATATCGTTGGCTTCGAGAATTGTTGGAAATTTTGGAAAATGCCTCCGGACCAGAAGAGTTTTTGGAACACACTAAACTTGAAATGTTTCAAGACCAAGTGTTCTGTTTTACGCCCAAAGGCGACCTTATCAACCTTCCGTATAATGCGACGCCGGTTGATTTTGCCTATGCCGTGCACACTGAAATCGGAGATCGTTGCGTAGGTTCAAAGATTAATGGCCGTAKAATGCCGTTACGGACCCGCCTCAGAAACGGCGATCAGGTCGATATTGTCACCTCAAAAATCAATAAGCCGTCCCCAACATGGCAAAACTTTGTGGTCACGGGGAAGGCGCGAGCAAGAATTCGCTTATTTATTCGCTTGAAAAAACGCGATCAATACATCGAATTGGGCCAAGCCATGGTGAATCGTGTTTTTGCCGAAGAAAAATACCCAATGACCGAAAAAGGTCTGAAGGGCGTTTTGAAAATTTTTCAAAAGGACACCGTTGATGATCTGATTGCCGCAGTCGGTATATACCATGTTACCGCACGCGATGTTTTAGAAGCGGTMTATCCGGGCRCAAAGAAAAAGCCTCYGGTTGGCGGWRYRCARCYSTTKCCAAYAACGTCACGCTCGCGYGCTAAATCCAACAAMAGTGAATTTTCARGTATTCCCATTCGGGGGCTTATTCCTGGCATGGCCATGCATTACGCGGGCTGTTGTCATCCTTTGCCCGGTGATCGTATCGTGGGCATYATTACCACGGGGAAGGGKGTCACCATCCATACCATTGATTGCGAAAATTTACATCAATATGAAGATCATCCAGAACGCTGGATTGATGTGTCTTGGGAAAGCAATTCTCTGCATCCTGAAAAGCATGTGAGCCGGGTTCAACTGACTCTGCTCAATGTCCCTGGTGCCTTTGGTGAGCTGTCAAATATCATTGCGCGTAGTGAAGGCAATATCTTTGATTTCAAAACCGTCACGCGGTCCACCGAATTTTTTAGTATGCTCGTGGATATTGAAGTGCGAGATGTAAAACATTTGGCCGAAATTATTGCTGCGTTGCGGGCTAATCCCGTTATAAACACGATTGAACGGGCGCGTGGTTAAAGTGTCTTATTTTTTTGTTCCTTCGTTAAACCTATTTGCCCTATAGTGCGCTCATGTTTCAAAGACGCCAAAAAATATCGATCATTTACCGCATACGCCAGTTTTTCTGGCCGTCTGCTGGATGGTCCCGTTCGACCAAATATATATTTCATCGGGTGGCCCGGATTCCTGGTTCTGCTTATTCATTAGCGGCCGGTTTCGCCTGTGGCGCCGCAATTTCGTTTACACCGTTTATCGGTCTGCACTTTATCCTGTCTGCTTTGTTGGCTTATGTTCTGCGGGCTAACATCATCGCCAGCGCCATTGGCACCGTGGYCGGAAACCCATGGACGTTCCCTTTTATTTGGGTGGGCGTGTTTAATGTTGGCAATTTTATCTTAAATTCCAGTGGGTCAGGGGCTGTCGTGGCCAAGAACATAGATTTCTTGCATGTCCTCACTGAAAGTGTGGCCGCCATGCATAGATTGGACTTTAACTACCTTTTCGAAACATCAGCCCCCGTGGTCTGGCCGATGTTGGTGGGGTGCGTTCCTGTGGCGATTTTGGTCTGGATCATTTTCTTCGTACCGCTTAAACCAATGATTTCCAAATATCAAACGGCGCGTTATCACAAAAGAACGCAGAAATTGCGTGATCAGAGCGAGATTTTAAAATGAGCCACAGAAGACTGCGCTTGGGCGTCAACATTGATCACGTGGCCACCATACGCAATGCACGCGGCTGCGGTTATCCCGATCCCGTGCGTGCGGCGAAACTGGCCGCTGCTGCTGGGGCCGATGGTATTACCGCTCATTTGCGGGAAGATCGTCGCCATATTACCGATACGGATATTCAACGGCTTTGTGATGAAATTGATCTACCGCTCAATCTAGAAATTGCGGCGACCGATGAAATGCTGTCCGTTGCCTTGAAACACGCCCCACATGCGGCGTGCATCGTTCCAGAAAAGCGAGAAGAACGCACCACAGAAGGGGGCTTAAACGTCATCGGTGGCTTTGAACACCTAAAGCCTTTTGTCGCACGATTATCGGATGCCAATATACGGGTATCCCTGTTTATTGAACCGAATATTGAAGCCATAGAAGCCGCTAAGGCCTTGAATGTCCCTGTGGTGGAATTGCACACCGGGGCCTATTGCGATGCCCCAACCGGAGCAAAACGCGCCGCTATATTAAAGCGCATTAAGGCCGCAGCGGACCATGCAGAGACGTTAGGCCTAGAATGTCATGCTGGGCATGGTTTAACGTTTGACACGGTGCAGCCGATTGCAGCCATTGCCAACGTGCAGGAACTCAATATCGGCCACTTCTTGGTTGGCGAGGGTATATTTGTCGGCCTTGAAAGTTCAATCAAGGAAATGCGTCGCCTGATGGATGAGGTTGCGCGGTCATGATTTTAGGCGTTGGTACCGATCTTTGCGACATTCGCCGCATTGAAAAAACTTTATTGCGCTTTGAAAAACGCTTTACGGCCCGTATTTACACAGCCAAGGAACAGTCCAAAGCTGAAAATCGGGGACCAAATCGAGCTAATCGTTACGCGATGTTTTACGCAGCAAAAGAAGCTTGCGCAAAGGCCTTGGGGACGGGGTTTCGGGAAAACGTCTTCTGGCGAGATTTGGCGGTGGACAATCTATCCAGCGGCCAGCCCATCATGACCCTTTCCAATGGGGCCTTAGACAGGCTACAAACCCTAACACCACAGGGCTTCAGGCCTAAGATTGACGTTTCATTAACTGATGAATACCCGATGGCTCACGCTATGGTGATCATTTCGGCGGTTCCCAAAGCCTAAAACAGGCCCAAACGGATACGGATTAAAGATGAGCGAATTTTTGGAYACGGTGAARACCATAGCATTTGCAGTACTGATTGCACTGGGYGTGCGAACCTTTGCTTATGAGCCATTTTCCATTCCYTCGGGGTCTATGATYCCRACGYTGTTGGTTGGYGATTACCTTTTTGTTTCAAAGTCATCATACGGTTAYAGCCGACATTCCTTGCCGTTTAGCYTGCCGTTACTTCCAAACCGGTTGATGTACACAGAAGTYACCCGTGGCGACGTTGTTGTGTTTAAGCTGCCMASSGATGGCCGCACMGATTACATTAAGCGTATTGTTGGCTTGCCCGGTGATACMATTCAGGTCAAAGRCGGCATTTTGCACATAAATGGCAAAGCGGTGATCAGAGAAAGMTTGGGTGAAGTCGTCTATCAAGACACCCGCGGCATTTTTCACACGGCCATGAAGTATAACGAAACGCTTCCGGGTGGTAAAAAGCACTTTATTTTCGAAGAAACAGATAATGGTCGCGCCGATAACACACCCGAATATCATGTGCCCGCAGAYCATTACTTTGCTATGGGCGATAACAGAGACAATTCCAGGGATTCTCGATATCTCATGGATGTCGGTTACATCCCCAAAGAAAACTTAGTGGGCCGCGCCGAGTTTCTGTTCTTTTCCAATGATGGTTCATTTTGGACCTTTTGGAACTGGMCGAAGTCCCTGCGCATTGAACGTTTTTTCACCGGTATTAATTGATGGCGATAGAGGCGARMAAACTGCAWGGMATTCTTGGCTATYYGTTTAAAGATGCYGAACTTTTGACCCGTTCGCTGCGCCATGCTTCGACCACCACCGAACGCACCCAATCCAATGAACGCCTTGAGTTTTTGGGTGATCGTGTGTTGGGATTGACGATTGCCCAAATTCTTTACGAACGCTTTCCAGATGAAGAAGAAGGCCCGTTGGCTCGCCGTTTTGCAGGTCTGACATCGCGCGATGCCTTGACCCGTGTGGCCGACAGCATTGGGCTGAGTAAATTTACCCGGACCCAAGTGGTGGATGCGGAAACCAAAGAACGTTCTCATTCATCTATTACCGCCGATACCCTAGAGGCTGTACTGGGGGCAATGTACTTAGATGGCGGCCTAGACCCTCCGCGTGCCTTTATCGCCCAACATTGGGAAGGCTTGATTGGTGAAGACCTAAGGGCCCCCATAGACGCTAAAACGGCTTTGCAAGAATGGGCTCAAGCCCGTAACTTAGGACTGCCGCTGTATAAAATCGAAAATCGCACTGGCCCAGACCATGCCCCAACCTTTACGATCAAAGTGACCGTACCAGGTTATAAACCCCAAACGGGGCAGGGCAAGTCAAGGCGCATTGCAGAACAAACCGCAGCACAAACCCTGCTTTCTATATTGGAGAATTCACAATGACCGTCGAACACCCAAAATGTGGGTTTATAGCCGTTCTGGGTGCGCCCAATGCCGGCAAATCCACTTTGGTTAACCGTATGGTCGGAACCAAAGTTTCCATCGTATCGCCCAAGGTCCAAACCACGCGGATGCGCGTCATGGGGATTGTTATTAAAGACGATGTGCAGTTGGTCTTTATCGACACGCCCGGCATTTTTGAGCCACGTCGTCGTTTGGATCGTGCCATGGTGGCCGCTGCATGGGGTGGGGCCTCTGGTTCCGATATGAACTTGCTGTTGGTCGATGTCGAAGGCGGGATCAGACGCGATACCAAAGCCATCATTAAACGCATGAAGACCGAAGGCAAACGGGCGCACTTGGTGCTTAATAAAATTGATAGAGTCGCCAAAGAAACCCTGCTGGGAATGGCAAAGACGCTGTCGGAAGAAGGCATTTTTGATGAAGTGTTCATGATTTCAGCCTTAAAAGGCAAAGGCGTGGATGACTTGGTCAACTTTTTGGCCACATGCATGCCCGAAGGTCCATGGCATTTTCCCGAAGACCAAGTTTCCGATATGACGGAACGCCTGTTGGCGGCGGAAATCACACGGGAAAAGCTGTATCTTCAATTGCGCCAAGAATTGCCGTATGCGACGACGGTTGAAACTGAAACCTGGGAAGATCGCGAAGACGGTAGCACCAAAATCGAACAGGTGATCTATGTCGAACGTGAAAGCCAAAAATCAATCATCTTGGGCAAGGGCGGTCAGCAGATCAAAAAGCTTGGYAGYCAATCTCGGTTGGAACTTGAAGARATYYTAGATCRCCGGGTTCACCTTTTTCTGTTCGTAAAGGTTCGTGAAAAWTGGGGCGATGACCCTGAACGWTACCGYGACCTWGGGCTGGATTTCAACGCTTGATGTAAGGCAYCCATGGATTGGCAAGACGACGGGATTGTTTTAAGTGCACGGCGACATGGCGAAACTTCGGCCGTGGTYCGYGTTCTTACGGCTGATCACGGCGTTCACGCGGGGTTRGTCCGTGGCGGCTATTCCAAACGACAAAGGGCAAACATCGAACCAGGTAACCGTGTTCATGCAAAATGGCGGGGACGTTTGTCTGAACAGTTGGGGGCTTATACCCTTGAAACCGTCCATGCCCATGGGGCACAATTGATGGAAGATCCCAATCGGCTGGCGGCATTGGCGTCGGCCATGACATTGGTCGAAACCGTTCTGCCGGAACGCGAACCGCACAGGGCTACGTTTGAGGCTTTGCTGGTCCTTCTTGGCGGGATGGAAAATGATGAATTTAGCAATAACGTCTTAGCTTGGGGGAGCCTTTATATCAAATGGGAAATGGGTGTTCTCAGTGAATTGGGCTTTCAATTGGACTTAAGTCACTGTGCCGCCACGGGGGGCACTGATGACCTGATTTGGGTGTCGCCAAAGTCCGCGCGCGCGGTCTCAAAACAGGCTGGCGAGCCTTATCAGCACCAGCTTCTCCCCTTGCCACAATTTTTGCGAAACAACGGAGCCGTCGCGGAAAATCTCTTTGATATTTATAATGGATTGAAACTAATGGGTTACTTTATTAATCGCCATCTCCTTGTCGTGCATGATAAGAGGATGCCCAGCGCCAGATCACGACTAGTCGAGCGTATGACGCATTTATTGGATCGCTAGGATTTTAAACGATGAAATTCGTCTATAATCCTTCTAAATCATCGATTCTCTCTTTCCGTTCTATGAGGACTTTTTAGAGTTATGGCTAAATCTGCCAAACCCGTAAGTATGGGCATTATTCGCGACACGCGTCTCGCTGATGCTCTTGGTGAACGCTATTTAAATTATGCGCTGTCGACGATTATGTCGCGGTCGCTTCCGGACGTGCGCGATGGGCTAAAGCCCGTGCACCGCCGATTGCTGTTTGCAATGCGTCAGCTAAAGTTGGACCCGAAACTGGGCTTTAAAAAATGCGCTCGGGTTGTTGGCGATGTGATTGGTAAATATCACCCGCACGGCGATACGTCGGTGTATGACGCGATGGTTCGGCTCGCCCAAGACTTTGCCGTGCGTTATCCTTTGGTGGATGGTCAGGGTAATTTTGGCAATATTGACGGCGATAACGCAGCCGCGATGCGCTATACTGAGGCTCGGATGACGGCGGTTGCGATGGCGCTTTTGGACGGTATTGATCTTGATACTGTTGACTTTCGTCCGACCTATGACGGTGAAGAAGAAGAACCGATTGTTCTGCCCTCTAAGTTCCCCAATTTATTGGCGAACGGTTCGGCGGGTATTGCGGTGGGCATGGCGACGTCAATTCCGCCGCATAACGTATCGGAACTGTGCGATGCACTTAAGCACCTGATCAAGTTTCCCAACGCGTCCATCGATAAATTGGTGGACTTCATCCCTGGACCGGACTTTCCCACGGGCGGCACCTTGGTGGAAAACCGTGATGCAATTGTCGAAGCCTATAGAACCGGACGCGGCGGTTTTCGGATGCGGGCCAAGTGGGAAACGGAAGACTTAGGCCGTGGCACCTATCAAATTGTCGTCACAGAAATTCCCTACCAGGTGCAAAAATCAAAGTTAATCGAAAAAGTGGCGGACCTGATTAACAACAAAAGACTGCCCATCTTGACCGATATTCGCGATGAAAGTGCCGAAGACGTCCGCATTGTTCTGGAACCAAGATCGGGCAAGGTTGAAGCCGTGATGCTGATGGAACAACTGTTTCGCATGACCGATTTCGAAAGCCGTTTTTCRTTAAATATGAAYGTSTTGAATGCGGAAAATACGCCGGGTGTTATGAACTTACGTGAGGTTTTGTGGGCGTTTTTAGAGCACCGTATGGTCGTTTTGGAACGCCGATCAAAACACCGTATCTGCCAAATTGAGCGCCGCCTTGAAGTGTTGGGCGCGATGCTGATCGCATTTTTAAATCTTGATGAGGTCATTCGCATCATTCGTGAAGAAGATGAAGCCAAGGCGTGCTTGATCTCGACCTTTAAGTTAAATGATGTCCAGGTTGAAGCCATYCTCAATATGCGGTTGCGCCAATTGCGTAAACTAGAAGAAATGGAAATYAAGACYGAAAATGACGCCTTAAAYGCTGAAATGGTCAACTTAAACGTTCTTTTGGGTGACGAAGGCCTTCGTTGGAAAACCATTTCGAACGAGGTGACGGAAATCAAAGCGGCCTTTGGCCATAAAACGAAATTGGGCAAGCGGCGCACCATTATTGGCGATGTTCCGACCGCCATCGTGGTGCCTTGGGAAGCGATGATTGAACGCGAACCCATCACCCTCGTGTGTTCTGACAAAGGCTGGATCAAAGCCGTAAAAGGYCAYCTTTCTGACCCGCAAATCAAAGACCTTAAGTTTAAGGAAGGCGATAAAGGCCGCTTTGTCTTGCATGCGCAAACCACCGACAAACTATTGGTATTTTCCACGAATGGGCGCTTTTACACATTGCCGTGTGACAAGCTTCCCGGCGGGCGCAGCCATGGTGAACCCTTACGGTTGATGGTCGATATGCCCAACGATGCCGATATAACCATTATGTTTACACATGTCGCCGGGCGAAAATTGCTGGTCGCATCCGATGTCGGACGTGGATTTATTGTGCCTGAAGACAATGTCTTGGCGCAGACTAAAAACGGAAAGCAAGTGCTTAACGTGAGTGAAGGTGAAAAGGCTGCGACCTGCGTTTTTGTAGAAGATGGCGCCGATCACATTGCGGCCATTGGGTCCAACCGTAAAATCATGATCTTCCCCATTGATGAAATGCCTGAAATGACGCGCGGCAAGGGCGTTCTTTTGCAACGTTTCAAAAAAGGTGGAGGTGCCGTTCTTAAGGATGTTAAAGCCTTTAAAATAGCAGAAGGATTGGCATTCCCATTCGGTAGTGGTTGGCGTGTTGAAAAAGATTTGTTTCGCTGGTTAGGTAAGCGCGCACAAACGGGAGCCATGGCCCCGCGTGGATTCCCAACGTCGAACCGATTTTCATACTATCGCTAAATAAGGTAGACACGAACCTTAAGTCCTTTGAAATTTTGAGTTACACGCATGAATATAAAAAATAGCCCTAAACAGGTTCTATATGTCGAAGACAGCCCYGTGAATGCGGCYCTTGTCGTTGARTATRTCAACCACATAGACGGCRTTWGTATYTTGATTTCCGYTTCAGGTGAAGAYGCTATCGAATTGGCYAAACAAAACRTRCCGGAYCTTGTGTTGATGGATATTRGYCTTYCCGGCATGAATGGTGTCGAAACSATGCWCGCCATGAAAAAAATYGGYGGMSGTCTTGTKGATATYCCCTAYATCGCCCTAAGTGCYGATGCGGTGAGCGAAGRTATTGATGAGGCGYTRRAGGCGGGATTTGATGACTACCTGACCAAGCCCATATTTTTTGAGAGCCTCAAAGACGTTCTCATACAATATTTGCATCCCTAACCAAAGACAAGACTGGGAAACCATGTGGCTAAGGCTGGGAACGTTGCCACAACCAGTAAACCGATCATCTGAATCAAAACAAACGGCATGACACCTTTGTAAATATCACTGGTGGACACTGATGCGGGGGCTACACCGCGTAAATAAAACAGAGCAAATCCAAATGGTGGCGTTAAAAATGATGTTTGCAGGTTCATCGCCATCATGACGCCTAACCAGATCGGGTTGACGTCCATCATCAACAAAACCGGAGCAACAATCGGGACGACAACAAACGTGATTTCGATGAAGTCCAAGATGAACCCCAAAAAGAACATGAAGAACATGACSATRAAKRTWKMACCCCATTTACCGCCGGGCAGATCGGACAGCATGCGGTGGACCAAATCATCCCCACCAAGACCTCTAAAAACCAGTGAGAAAATTGAAGCACCGATCAAAATTACAAACACCATGGCGGTGATTTCCATGGTTGATCGCGTCACATCAAACAACACAGAATGATTCGCGCCATCGATGCGCGCGGTGTAGACGCGTTTTAAGGCCACATAAAGACCGCAGACCAGGGCAAGGCAAGCCAGAATTGCTGCATAAATGGCCATTTGGTCGGATGTATTGATGGCGGTGCGGGCCATCCGTAAATCAAAAGTATTGGCCAAAACCAGTAAGAAGATCACGCTGAATAAGCTCAAATAAAGGGGCAGAGCACCTTGCTTGTTGATGCGTGCTCCGGCCAACATAAGGGCGCCAACCGCACCAACAGATGCGGCTTCGGTCGGCGTGGCTATGCCCGCCAAGATGGATCCCAATACCGCAATGATCAGGATAATTGGCGGGGCTAGCGCGTGAAGAATGTCAGAAAGTGTAGGCTTTTCTTGGGCTTCATCGCGAACAAGTGCGGGCGAACTTTCCGGGTAGACGAACGCGACAAAAACTTGATAGGCGATGTACATGCCGACCAAAAGTAGTCCCGGCAATAAGGCACCTGCAAACAAATCCCCAACGCTAACCGGTTCGGGAGAAAAATTGCCCAATGTACGTTGAGCATCCACATAAGCATTGGATATTTGATCGCCTAAGATCGCCAGCGGATTCAGGAGTGAAGTGCAACACCTCCCAACACTATGATAGCGTTGGGGTGACGAAACCAATGAGGTGTTGCCATGACAGAATACGCACCATAGCGCTTCCCCTAAGACTTAACAATTCTTAGGAATGGACATATAACGCTTGATGAAAGAGAACAAATCGCCATTTTTCGGGTGCAAGGATTTGGTCCTTGCCAGATTGCCCGAGAACTGGAGCGCCCGGCCTCAACGATCAGCCGGGAACTTAAACGCAACTCCAACCAAGATGGAAGTTATCGACCTGGCTCTGCGGAAGGCCGATATTTTTACCGCCGTCAGCGAGATCGCCTTTTGGATCAAAACCCAGACCTTGCCGTATTCGTGCGCGAACGTTTGCAAGAAGGTTGGACGCCGGAACAAATTTTGGGCTGGTTGCGAGCGGGAAACGAGGCTTTGCCAAGCCTTTCTTGTGAAACCATTTATGACTGGATTTTCTCGCGAAAAAACGAAAAACTTTATCTCTACCTGCCGAGCAAAAGAGGCTCAAAACGAGGCCGTCGCGTTCGTCGAAAAACACGGTCTTCGATTGCAGACCGCGCGTCTATTCATGACAGACCCGCAGAAATCAACGGGCGGGAACACGTTGGSCRTTGGGAAGGCGATTTGATCATTTKCCACCGTACACGACCGATTTTGGTTTTGAAAGAACGCAAAAGCCGTTATGTGATCGCGGCGAAGTTAAGCGGAAAAACARCCGCAGAAACAGCGGGGGCCATCATCGATATCTTCCGCCGCCTGAACCCTAAAATTCGCAAATCCATCACGTTTGACAATGGCGGCGAATTTGCAAAACACAAGCTGATTAGAGAGGCTTGCAAAATGTCGACTTGGTTCTGTGATGCCTATGCGTCTTGGCAAAAAGGGGCGGTTGAAAACACGCTCTAGCGCGCCTTCTGAAACAGCGTTTCAAGGGGCTATAATGGTCGCTTGCGACGAGACCTGCCGAGAAAACGAAACATCGACAAAATGAGCGAGGACGAACTTCAAGACATCATCCTCAGCCACAACCTGACGCCCAGAAAATGCATCGGATTTAAAACCCCAGTTTAAGCCCTATTGAAAGAACTCGGCATCGATGTCAAAATCCAATTTAGAGCAGGTGTTGCACTTCGCACCTGAATCCGCCCACGGGTTTTGCGTTCTTTTAAGACTAAAATCGGCCGTGTACGGTAGCAAATGATCAAATTAGCCACAATGTCAACGTGTTCCCGCCCGTTAATTTCTACGGGTCTGTCATGGGTAGAAGCCCTATCGGCCCTCTTTTACTCGGCAGGTAGAGATAAAGGTGTTCGTCTTTTAGAGAGAATACCCAATCATAAATGGTCTCATAAGAAAGATTCGCCAAGGTCTGGGTT
>JAESSB010000047.1 GCA_016764335.1 Magnetovibrio sp. | reverse complement strand
TGCTACGCGATATGACAAAACTGATGTCAGCTATATTGCAAATTGGAACCTAGCAGCGGGCATAATCGCCGCTAGATGATTGTCAACAGGCCCTAGTATATTACCCTGCATTATCATTATCAAATGCTGCCAGATGAGGCTCGGATATCGAGTTTTAAAGCGGCACTTCAATTGCGAGTGCCCGATGGCGGCAAGGTCCTGAAATTGGGTGCCGACACCGAAATCATGTCGTTTTTTGCCGCGCAAAGAAAATTAAATATTGCGTGAGGAGCGTGATCTCTTAAAAAATCCACAGCCTTCTTCGCAAGCCAAAAGTGACCCGACATTTGCCCGTCATACATCACAATAAAGTTTGTTCAACCTCAAAGCGGGGTAACCTGTCTACCGTTGGGCTTGCAGCCTTGGATACTGGAGAACAATATGATGAGGGTGGCAACCTGACGTAAACAAGTCCAGTGTGTAATACTGGCTTGTATTGTGTATGTCAGCGCCCTAGAACCTTATATGGAAAAAAGGTTAGAAAGCACAAAACCCCTTGGTTTCCCAAGAGGTTTTGATGGTGGAGCCAAGCGGGATCGAACCGCTGACCTCTACAATGCCATTGTAGCGCTCTCCCAACTGAGCTATGGCCCCAATGCTTACGTCCCGTTGGCCCTCTATAGGGGGTGGGAGCGTATGCGGGCGGAATTTAAGGGGCTGTGGTGTTTATGGCAAGGGGAAAATGGCCGTGCGCCGTATTAAAAAGGTTAAAGCGTCATATTCGTCAGTAAAACTTAACCGTCTGAGGGCTCTGGGCGCTCAAGGTTATCAAGCACCTCCGTGACATCGTCTTCAGCAAAGCCCAGGTCTGAAGTATCTTCCATCAAGCTATCTTCATCTTCATCGGCGTCATCGTCGGCATCATCATCGTCTAGATCAAGAATATGTTCTTCAGGATCTTTCGATTTGACGGGGACAGTTTCGACGACCAATTTTAGGGCTGCGATTCGCCCGGTCTCCGTTTGATCAACAGTGCCACATTTGGGGCACGTCGCGGTGGGCTTGWGAAGRTCRAAAAATCGAGCTTCGCAATTGGAACACGTGTGTTTGTTGCCTTTGTTGAGCATGTCCATGGGCTAGTCTCTCGCTGTTAAACTTTTTTCAACAATCGTTACATCCGTCTATAAATTGCACGCTCATTGGGTTCTTTCAAAAAGAAAACTATGATAGAGAAAACATAGCAACAATTATTTTATCTCGCAGCTTAATTAAAGTGAGGATCACCCGTGACGAAATTGACTGTTTTAAGAGCTGATCCCTTAACGGGCCACGTCCAGGTGCCGGGAGACAAGTCTATTTCTCATCGGGCGTTGATGTTGGGTGCGGTGGCCCTTGGCGAAACGCGAATTACGGGGCTTTTGGAAGGCGAAGACGTTCTGGCGACAGCCGATGCCATGCGGGCGATGGGCGCCAAAATAGTCCGGGAAGACAATGGCGAATGGCGGATCAATGGTCTTGGTGTAGGCGGATTATTGCAGCCTCATAACGATATCGATATGGGCAATTCCGGAACCGCCGCACGATTGCTGATGGGCTTGGTCGCGGGACATAATATTACGGTCACGTTCAAAGGCGATGCATCGTTATCTTCGCGGCCTATGATGCGCGTGATTGAGCCCCTCACACAAGTCGGTGCACGGTTTGATGCCGCCGAAGGTGGACGCTTACCCTTGACCGAAACCGGTGCCCAAATGCCCATGCCGATTACGTATGAATTACCCGTGGCTTCGGCCCAAGTGAAATCCGCTGTGTTATTCGCCGGTCTAAATGCCCCCGGCGAGACGGTGGTGATAGAACCCAAACCCACCCGTGACCATTCGGAAAAAATGCTCAATCATTTTGGGGGAGATGTTCGAGTCGATGAACTTCCCGGTGGTGCACGGCGCATCACCTTAAAGGGCCGTCCAGACCTTCAAGGCCGCGATGTGATTGTGCCCGCAGACATTTCTTCGGCGGCCTTTGCCTTGGTCGCGGCCAGCATTATCCCGGGGTCCGATGTTACGGTGACCAACGTCGGTCTTAACCCGCTGCGCGCTGGGGTGATCAACACCTTGAAAGATATGGGTGCAGACATCGAAATGATCGGCCAAACAACCTCGGCGGGCGAAGACGTTGGCGATGTTCGGGTTCGGTTTTGCGGGCTTAAGGGCTGTACCGTGCCGGCCTCTCGTGCTCCGGCTCAGATTGATGAATACCCGGTATTGTTTGTCGCTGCCGCCTATGCGCAGGGGCAAACGCGTTTTGAAGGCCTTGAAGAACTGCGCGTTAAAGAAAGTGACCGCCTGAGCGTGATGGCCAAGGGATTGACCGCTTGTGGCGTGGTCGTTGAACAAGGCGAAGACTGGCTGGTCGTGCACGGCATTGGCGGCACTGATGTTGGCATACCGGGCGGGGCCACTGTGGCCTCAAGCCTTGATCACCGTATCGCTATGTCGTTCTTGGTCTTGGGTATGGCTTCAAAGCACCCCGTGACAATCGACGATGCCAGCCCCATAGACACCAGCTTTCCCGGATTCTGTAGGGTGATGACAGGACTTGGGGCAAAATTTAAGACGGATTGAGAGATTATTGAATTGAGGGACTATTTATGAGTATCGTTATTGCGATTGATGGACCGGCAGCCGCGGGCAAAGGAACCTTGGCCAAGCGCTTGGCAGAGAAATATGACCTAGCCAAGCTCGATACCGGCTTATTATACCGCGCCGTAGGCTTTAAAGTGATTAGCCACGGGGGCGACCCAGAAGACCCCAAAGAGGCCGAGGCCACCGCGCGCGCCTTAGACCCAGATGAACTGACCAATGAGGCGCTGCGCACCGACGCCGCGGCACAAGCGGCCAGCAAGGTTTCGGCGATTCCCGGTGTGCGTGCCGCATTGCTTGATTTTCAACGTAATTTTGCCGCGCACCCCCCTCCTTTAGACGACGGCACCCCGGCTCAGGGAGCTGTTTTAGATGGTCGTGATATCGGCACAACAGTTTGCCCGCAGGCACACGTGAAGATATTCATCAATGCGCGCACCGAAGTCCGCGCCAAGCGGCGCTTTAAAGAGTTGCAGTATCGCGGTCATAAGGCTATATATGCTCGCGTTCTTGAGGATATGATGGAACGTGATGCTCGCGATTCTGGTCGCAGCGCATCACCACTGGCGGCAGCAGACGATGCTTGCATATTAGACACCAGTGCATTGGATGCCGATCAAGCCTTTGCAAAGGCCGTTGAATTTATGTCCACGAAGAACCTCTTCTGATTTTGAACACCCGTTCACAGAAGTGTATTGAGCGCTGCWYCCCCAAYGAGGGNCCGCAGTATTTGTTATGGTGAAGACCATCGGAACCAACCGATTGGCCAGAAAGTAAAACACAAGGAACACGAAACAAAATGACGACAGAAAATTTTGCAGACCTATTAGACGAGTCCTTTGGCGGACGCAATGGATTTGAAGGCAGCGTGCTGAATGGCACCGTGCTTCATATTGATGACGACGCTGTACTTGTAGACGTCGGACTGAAGTCCGAAGGTCGTATCCCCCTTAAAGAATTTGGCGCTGGCGCCGATGCCGACAAGATTGCCGTTGGCGACAAAATCGACGTCTTTGTCGAACGCTACGAAGATCGTGACGGCCTGATTAAATTGAGCCGTGAAAAAGCGCGTCGTGAAGAAGCCTGGATCAATCTTGAAAAAGAATTTGAAGCCGGCAACCGTGTTACCGGYTCTATCTTTGGCCGTGTCAAAGGTGGCTTTATTGTTGAYCTKAATGGYGCCGTGGCCTTCTTGCCRGGYTCACAAGTTGACATCCGTCCTGTACGCGATGTGACCCCACTGATGAACATGCCGCAACCTTTCCAAATCTTGAARATGGATCGTGCCCGCAACAACATTGTTGTSTCGCGTCGCGCCGTTTTGGAAGAAGCGCGTGCCGAAGCCCGTKCCGAGTTGATTGCTCAACTCAAAGAAGGCGACGTCCTCGAAGGCGTTGTCAAAAACATCACCGATTACGGCGCATTTGTCGATTTGGGTGGCGTCGATGGTTTGCTGCACGTTACCGATATTGCTTGGAAACGCATCAACCACCCCTCCGAAGCTCTGCAAGTTGGCCAAACCGTCAACGTTCAAGTTATTCGCTTCAATGCTGAAACCCAGCGTATCTCGCTTGGTATGAAGCAATTGGAAGCTGATCCTTGGACCGGCGTTGAAGCTCAGTACCCCATCGGTACTAAGCTTAAAGGTCGCGTCACCAACATTACCGATTATGGCGCATTCGTCGAATTGGAAGCCGGTGTCGAAGGTTTGGTTCATGTGTCCGAAATGTCTTGGACCAAGAAAAACGTCCACCCCGGAAAAATCGTTTCGACCTCTCAAGAAGTCGAAGTTATGGTTTTGGATGTGGATTCCGACAAACGTCGTATCTCATTGGGCTTGAAACAGTGTGGCGACAATCCTTGGGATTCGTTCCTGGTCACGCACACTGCAGGCACCGAAGTCGAAGGCGAAATCAAGAACATCACCGAATTCGGTCTGTTCATTGGCCTGACCGACGAAATCGATGGTATGGTTCACTTGTCCGATCTGTCTTGGGATCTTTCTGGCGAAGACGCCATCAAAGAATTCTCCAAGGGCGATGTTGTGAAAGCCAAGGTTCTTGATGTTGACGTTGCCAAAGAACGTATTTCTCTTGGCATCAAACAACTGATCAAAGATCCCTTCGCAGAAGGCATGGCTGGCCTGAAACGCGGCACCATTGTCACGTGTGAAATCACCGCGATCACCGATGGTGGCATCGAAGTGACGGCCGGTGACGGCGTACCTGGCTTCATCCGCAAGGCTGAATTGTCTCGTGATCGTTCCGAACAACGCCCAGATCGTTTTGCCGTTGGCGAAAAGATTGACGCGAAGATCATGCAAATTGATGCCTCCAACCGAAAACTGACCTTGTCGGTTAAAGCTCTTGAAGTTCAAGAAGAAAAAGCAGCGATGAACGAATATGGTTCATCCGATTCGGGTGCTTCCTTGGGTGACATCTTGGGCGCGGCTTTGAAAGAAAAAAGCAGCGGCGACGAAGCTAAAGCTCCTAAGACAAAAGCTGCGGCTAAAAACGCTAAAACCAAAACGTAAGCCAACGCGAAATAAAACGTCTCGCACCTTCGCTTACAAAAAAAATGCCCCCAGTCAAAAGCTGGGGGCATTTTTTCGTCATAATGTGTTAGACTCTTTCATCAGCAATGAACGTGGGGGCCCCCAATACCATGTCGACGGATACAGACCTTTTGATTGAACGGCGTCGAGCACGRCGACAAAGCTTGCTATGGAAGGTGATCGCCGCTGTTTCCGTAACCACTGTCGTGGCTTTATTGGTCTCCGGTGCTCCGACAAACTTGGGCACGATAACCGGCAGGGCCGAAAATATCGATTCTGATCATATCGCTCGGCTCAATATCGAAGGCATTATTTTAGAAGACCGTTGGCGCGATACCTTAATCAACGAATTAAAAGACGACCCCCAAGTGCAAGGCGTGGTGGTCTACATCAACAGCCCCGGCGGGGCCGTGTTGGGGGGCGAAAACCTATATCGCAATCTACACAMCTTAGCRCAGGTCAAGCCAGTGGTCGCGGTGATGGGATCGTTGGCCGCATCAGCGGGCTATATGACGGCGATCGCCGCCGAACGCATTTATGCCCGGGAAAGCACCTTAACCGGTTCGATCGGTGTGTTGTTTGAAGCGACCGAAGTTACCGGCCTGTTGGCCAAAATTGGCGTGAAGGCAGAATTGGTCAAAAGTGCCCCCTTAAAGGCCCAGCCCAACCCCCTAGAACCCTTTAGCCCCGCCGGACGCGCCGCCATTAAGGCCGTGGTCATGGACATGTACGATATGTTTGTGGATATGGTTGTCAGCAGTCGCCATATGACTCGTGAACACGTTTTGAAACTGGCCGATGGGCGAATTTTCACGGGACGTCAGGCGCTCGCAAATGGATTGGTCGATGCCATCGGTGGACAAAAAGAAGCCATAAAATGGATGGAAGTCGAAAAAGGACTTGTTCCAAACCTGCCCATTGTGGAGGTAACGCCCGTATATCCGAAGGTCGCGTTCATCAAACGCCTGTTCCGGGCTACAGGAAAAGCTTTGGCATCTGAACGACTTACCCTTGACGGTTTGCTCTCGGTTTGGCACCCTACGATGTAGCGTCTGGTTATGAAATGATTTATGAAAAGAACGACTTAAAATAAAAGCGTATTTTTTTGGTATTTCTCACCTCTTYAATGTGAGAATATGCTGGCAAAAGAGGTATTCATTATGACAAAATCTGAGTTGATTCAAAAACTTKCTGAAGCKAATCCGCACCTCTATTTGCGTGATGTTGAGCGRATTGTRACCACAATTTTTGATGAGATCACAAATGCGCTCGCCCAAGGTGATCGTGTTGARYTGCGMGGCTTTGGCGCATTTTCTGTCAAAGAACGCGGGGCGCGYACCGGACGYAACCCGCGTACGGGCGAAGCSGTGGACGTTCCCTCAAAGTATATTCCGTATTTCAAGACCGGAAAGCAGCTTCGTGAAAAACTGAATGCTRACGGCTGATATTAGCAATGGGCTGGGCGTAAGTCTCAGTCCCTTAAGCGGGAGTATAGCCTGGTGCGGCGTATTTTATCTTGGATTTCCKGRCTGATTGTMCTGCCCATTTTGGCMGCGGTGGYGACATTTKCCCTTCATAATAAAYTGCCCATGGGCMTCRACCTRTGGCCCTTTGGWMTCGTTATCGAATTGCCSATTTATTTRGCCCTGTTCGCGGCCATGATTGTTGGTGTCGTCGTTGGCGGCACAGCGGCTTGGCTGGGGCAGGGACGGGTACGATCATCGTTACGCGATCAAGCTTATGACGGAGAAGTTGCGCGCCGCGAATTGAAAGCCGAACGAGAAAAGGTCGTGGCTTTGGACCGTGAGCTCAAGACCCTAAAGGCCACAGCAAGCCCTGCACCAAAGTCCGATGTCGTCATCGCACATGAAACAACAGCCTCTTTACAACGTTTAGGTTGATCCTATGGCCAAAATTACGCATCCCTGGCAGCGCATATTTGTTGCCCTCGACACCACCGATATCGGGCATGCGGTCGCCCTAGCTGATAACCTTAAAGGGTCTGTTGGTGGCGTTAAAATCGGTAAAGAATTTTTTACCGCGAATGGTCCCGAAGGCGTACACCGTATTACCGAGTGTGGGATGCCGTTATTTTTAGATTTGAAGTACCACGACATTCCCAACACGGTCGCCAGTGCAATCCGTGCGTCCCTGGCTTTGAAGCCGTTTATGGTCAACGTCCATGCTGGCGGCGGGCGGCGCATGATGATGGCCGCCAGCAAAGCCGCCAACGAAGCCGCACCGAATCAGCGCCCCATTGTATTGGGGGTTACCGTTCTGACCTCCATGGACCGCGAAGACTTGGCCGAAGTCGGCATCAATGACGAACCGATAGAACACGTTCTGCGGCTTGCCAAGTTGGCTAAGGCCAGCGGCCTGGGCGGTGTGGTGTGTTCGGCCAAAGAAGTGTCGGCCTTGCGCAGGGCCGTTGGGCCAGATTTCAAACTTGTGGTGCCCGGTATCCGTCCCGCTTGGGCCTCTGCCGACGATCAACGCCGCGTGGTCACGCCCAAGAATGCCATTGATCTTGGTGCGGACTATCTGGTCATCGGTCGCCCCATTACCCGCCACAAAGACCCCATAGCCGCAGCTCGCTTGATCGCAGAAGAACTATCGGAACCTTAATGCCATTATTTGTTCGGTCCGGCTTAATCCAAATGCAAACCATGTGGCGGTTGTTGCGGATAAACGGCGGGGCCATGCTCCTTGCGGCCCTTATTCCCTTCATTTGTTCTCATTTGGTGGTGATGCAGGCTCGTCATATCGGCATGCCGATACGTTTGGGCCTTGATCTTGTTCATGGGTTGTTTGTGCTGTCGTATTTAACCGCCGTGGTGGGTATGGCATTTCAGGGCTGGGCGAAGTTTGGCCTTGCGGTCCCCAAACCACGTTGGCCGGGCATAAGACCACTGGTCTTGGCCACCTTCGCCGTGGGTTTGATCGGTCTGCCCGTGGCTTTTGCGTTGCACCCGGTCACCCAAGGTCTTGAAGCCATCGCCGCAGGCCGGGGCGGTTGGTGGGCGTTTATCCCCACGGCCATGCTGCCTGAATTCATCATGACCACTTTGGTGGGCTTGGCGTTGGCGGCGGGAACGCGTACAAGAGAAACATGAGCCTCGACGTGAAAATTTGCGGCATTCATTCCCGCGAAGCCTTAGACGCCGCCGTACAAGGTGGAGCGTCCATGCTGGGGTTCGTGTTTTTTCCCCCTTCCCCCCGCGCCGTGACGCTGGATGAAGCAGCGGCTTTGATGGCACAAGTTCCCGACGGCGTGCAAAAAGTAGCCTTGATGGTCAATCCCAATGATTATGACGTAGAGGCCGTGTGCCGCCAATTGCCCATTGACCTCATCCAACTGCATGGCACCGAAAGCTTGAACCGCACCGCCGATATTCAGGCCATCACCGGATTGCCCATCATGAAGGCGGTGGGCATCGCCGGGGCCGACGATATTAAACAAGCTCATGCCTATGCCCGCATTTGCCAGCGGATTCTTCTGGACGCCAAGGCTCCCAAGGAAGCTCGGCTTCCGGGCGGCAATGCGGTCAGCTTTGATTGGCGTTTAATCGCAACCGAATCATGGGCCAAACCGTGGATGTTGGCGGGTGGGCTGAATGTTGATAATTTAGCCGAAGCGGTRAAAATCAGCGGGGCCCRTGCYGTCGAYACCTCCAGCGGCGTTGAAGACGCGCCGGGCCATAAAAGCGTAAAAAAAATACAAGACTTTCTGCGCCGGGCCGCATCCTTGTAAAAGTGCTCAAAGCGGTAGCTTTTGGGACCTAGCCTTGCTATGGTTCGCCCACAAAATCAATCCGGTGAACACATAAATGACTAAGCTTAATACCTATCGTGAAGGCCCCGACCAAAACGGCCACTTTGGCAATTTTGGGGGGCAATTTGTTGCCGAAACCCTGATGCCCTTGGTGCATGAAGTGGCAAAGGCTTACGAAGCTGCAAAAATAGATCCAGAATTCGCCCGCGAAAAGGCCTATTACCTGACCCATTATATCGGTCGCCCCAGCCCTTTGTTCTTTGCTGAACGGCTGACCAAAGAATTTGGCGGCGCAAAAATATATCTAAAGCGCGAAGATTTGAACCACACGGGCGCGCACAAGGTAAACAACACCATCGGCCAAATTTTATTGGCCAAGCGCATGGGTAAAACCCGGATTATCGCCGAAACAGGCGCGGGTCAGCACGGCGTAGCGACGGCAACCGTCTGTGCCTTGTTCGACATTCCATGCACCATTTATATGGGCACCAAAGACATCGAACGCCAAGCTCCCAATGTGTTTCGCATGAAAATGCTGGGGGCCGAAGTCAGGCCCGTAACGGTTGGGTCATGTTCCTTAAAAGACGCCATGAACGAAGCCATCCGCGATTGGGTGACCAACGTTGCCGATACTTATTTCTTAATCGGTACCGCAGCCGGAATGCACCCCTTTCCCATGATGGTGCGTGATTTTCAATGCGTCATCGGCGATGAAGTCCGCGTGCAGTGCCTGGAAGCCGAAGGTCGTTTGCCCGATACCTTGGTCGCGTGCATTGGCGGTGGCTCCAACGCGATCGGCTTATTTCATCCGTTCTTAGACGAYCCTGACATYCGCATCATCGGCACCGAAGCCGCCGGRCGCGGAATTGAAACCGGTAAGCAYGCCGCAAGCATCAMCGCRGGTTCCCCYGGCGTGTTRCACGGCAAYCGCATGTAYCTGTTACAAGACAAAGAYGGMCAAGTGTTAGAAGCCGACAGCATTTCYGCGGGCCTTGATTACCCYGGAATCGGCCCTGAACATTGCTGGCTGCACGATATTGGCCGCGTTGAATACGTGCCGATCACCGACGATGAAGCCTTGGCGGCGTTCCATTTATTGACCCGCAAAGAAGGCATCATCCCCGCCTTGGAATCGGCTCATGCCCTAGCTTACGTTAAAAAATTGGCGCCGACATTAGACAAAGACAATATTTTGGTGGTGAACCTTTCGGGGCGCGGCGATAAAGACTTAAACACCGTGGCCGCGCATATGGGCATTGATATGGGGGTGAACTTATGAGCGTCACCTTTGAAACACGCCTAGATCGCCGTTTTGCGGCTCTAAAGGCCGAAGGGCGTGGTGGCTTGATCACGTTCCTGACGGCGGGTGATCCCGATGGCGATACAGCCTTGGCAATTTTGAAAGGTCTGCCCGGCGCCGGGGCCGACATCATCGAATTGGGCATGCCCTTTTCCGACCCAATGGCGGACGGCCCAGCTATTCAGGCCAGTTCCCAACGCGCTTTGAAGGCCGGCATGACGGTCACCAAAACGCTGGCTCAGGTGCAAGAATTTCGCAAAGATGATGACCAAACCCCGATCGTGTTGATGGGGTATTTCAATCCTGTCCATCACTATGGCGTCACCAAATTTGTTAAAGATGCCAAGGCTGCGGGCGTCGACGGCTTGATTATTGTCGATCTGCCCCCCGAAGAAGAAACCGAATTGTGCTTGCCAGCCTTAAAATCTGAAATCAACTTCATTTACTTGACCGCACCGACGACCGATGATGAHCGCCTGCCGTTGGTGGTTAAAAATGCCTCTGGTTTTGTGTATTATGTGTCRATTACYGGGGTSACGGGGGCCGCTTCKGCCACCGTTTTTGACATCGAARCCGCCGTRGCGCGTATTCGCCGTCACACGGATTTGCCGGTGGCCGTTGGCTTTGGCATCAACACACCAGATAGCGCAGCCAAAGTGGCAAATGTTGCCAATGCTGCGGTTGTGGGTTCGGCCCTGATCAAGATTATTTGTAATAACTTAGATAAAAATGGCAAAGCCACGTCARGACTTGTACACAAAGTCCTAGCCTTTGCGCAACAATTGGGCGACGCTGTACGCCAAACAAAAATTTAAAGGAAGCCCGCTATGAATTGGCTGAAAGATTTTGTCCGGCCCAARTTGAAGCAACTGGTCAGTGGTATCAAAGAYATYCCCGACAACATGTGGCATCAATGTACCCGTTGCGAAMAAATGATCTTTCATCGCGATTTGGAAACAAACGATCATGTGTGTCAGCACTGTGGGCATCACATGCGCATCACCGTTACCCGCCGTCTGGAAATGTTATTCGACGGATCTGAATACAAAACCGTCGAATACAAATCCAACGTCACCGATCCGCTCAAGTTTAGAGACCTTAAAAAATACACCGACCGCATCAAAGAACACCAAGCCAAGACCGGCGTTGACGATGCCTTAGTCGTAGCGCACGGCAAAATGGGTGGCCAAAACGTTGTGATCGCCGCCTTTAACTTTGCCTATATGGGCGGGTCCATGGGCACCGCCGTTGGCGAAGGMATCGTTRCSGCRKCMAGGCTGGCCCAGGTTCAAGACGCAGCCTTGATTATGATCCCTGCCTCTGGCGGCGCGCGCATGCAAGAAGGCATCTTGTCTTTGATGCAAATGGCCCGCACCACCATTGCCGTTGATGAAGTTAAAGAAAAGGGCTTGCCGTACATCGTCTTGCTGACCGATCCCACCACGGGTGGCGTATCGGCTTCATTTGCCATGTTGGGCGATATTCAAATTGCCGAACCAGGCTGCACTATTGGCTTTGCTGGGCGGCGCGTGATTGAACAAACCATTCGCGAACAATTGCCCGATGATTTTCAAAGTGCCGAATACCTGTTGGACCATGGCATGATTGACATGGTTGTGGAACGCAAGGCCTTACGATCCACCTTGATCCGCATTTTGTCGTTGTTGCGCAACACSGGTGCTCCGGCTGATGTGGTGACGTTGAAGCCCAGTAAAGCCGATGTGGTSGAAAATCCGGTTGSNNCCCCCNNATTCCTCATGGTGCAGGTCCTAAATAATTARCACCRARACRATCCTCGCCCGGTTAAAYGCCTTACATCCYAAGTCTATTGATTTGGTGTTGGACCGGATTGAACGCTTGCTGGGCGCGTTAGGTAACCCCCACCACAAACTGCCCCCCGTTGTGCATGTCGCGGGGACCAATGGCAAAGGTTCCACCGTCGCGTTTTTACGCGCTATTGTTGAAGCTGCGGGCTACACCGCTCACGTCTATACCTCGCCTCATCTGGTGACCTTTAACGAACGCATTCGCGTCGCAGGGCAATTGATTTCAGATCAAGCGTTAGATGACATTTTGCAAGACTGCGAAGAGGCCAACCAAGGCCTGCCCATCACCTTTTTTGAAATCACCACCGCCGCCGCTTTTTTGGCCTTTTCCCGAACTCCCGCCGACATCGTTATTTTAGAAACCGGGCTGGGGGGGCGTTTAGATGCCACCAATGTAATTCATCAGCCACGGCTCACCTGCATCACCCCGGTATCGCTGGATCACCAGCATTTTTTAGGTGAMGACTTAGCCGCCATCATGGGTGAAAAGGCCGGTATTTTAAAACCCGGCGTGCCGTGTATCGCTGCAAAACAAAGTGTTCAGGTGTTGACCGACGTGCTTACGAACAAAGCAAAAACCATCAGATCCCCTTTGCACTTCATCAACGACCAAATCCCATCCCCGCGCCTGCCTGGCCGTCATCAAGAACACAATGCAGCCCTCGCCGTCGCCTGTGCCAAGGCCTTGACCCCCGACTTCATCATCCCAAAATTGGCCCTTGAACAGGGTATTCGGACGGTTGAATGGCCGGGTCGCCTGCACCACATCACCTCTGGCCCCTTGGCGGATATACTGCAAGAGGGCTGGGAACTGTGGCTGGATGGGGGACATAATCGTGACGCGGCACGCGCCGTGGCCGAACACATGGAAGGCTGGRYTGACCAAGAYAYATGGATGGTGTTTGGCGGCCTGAACCAACGCGATCCCGTTGAATTTCTAGCGCCCTTTCAACACAAGCTGGCTGGCCTGCGCGCGGTGACGATTCCYGGCGAAGCCAAYGCCCTAARCSCCGAACARGGYAMRCARGCYGCRCRMKCTTTARGCATMCCCGCACAAAMAGCRGAYTCAGTTAKMRCGGCMATTRACRATATYATGACACCCAAGGGTGGCCGTATCYTGATTTGYGGGTCACTCTATTTGGTTGGGCATGTACTTGCCCTTTAAGCAAAGGAATATCCTTACCCTGAACAATTCAAGCTAGGGCCCGTTGACAATTAGGGGATTCCCAACGGGGCTAAAATGTGATTCAAGCTTTCTTTTAAGAGAAAGTAACGATGAACCCAGAACGTTTTATTATCACCGATAAGGTTTGGACACAGATTTCCCCCGTTTTATCAGGGAAATCTACGGATTGTGGCGTAACGGCCMAAAATACCCGTTTATGTCTGGAGGCTGTGTTGTGGCGTGTGCGGACAGGCTCCCCTTGGCGTGATTTGCCTTCTGGGTTTGGAMATTGGAACAGCACCTTCATACGGTTTCGACGTTGGGCACGGCGTGGCGTTTTTGATCGAATATTTGAGAGCCTGTCCAGCGAGTCCGATTTTGAATATGTTATGGTTGACGGCACCATCGTAAGCGTTCACCAGAAGGCCAGCGGCGCAAAAGGGGGCCTCAAAATCAGGCCATAGGACGTTCAAGGGGGGGTCTGACCACCAAAATCGTAGCTCTTGTTGATGCCTTGGGGACTCTAATTCGATTTACGCTTCTTCCTGGTCAACGCCTTGATCTGCTTGAGGTTTAGACTGTGATCAAGGCTATAGAATTTACGGCCTTTCTCGGTGACAAAGCCTTTGATGAAAATTGGTTACGTGACGAACGGGCAGAACGCAAAGCCAGTGTTGTTATCCTCTCAAAGAGCAACAGAACGCTACAAATTCCACACGACAAAGAAGTCTATAAATGGCGGCATTTGGTTGAAAACTATTTTGCTAAAATCAAGGAATTTAGGGGCATTGCTACGCGATATGACAAAACGGATGTCAGCTATATTGCAAATTGGAACCTAGCAGCGGGCATAATCGCCGCCAGATGATTGTCAACAGGCCCTAGGTGTTTAGTCCCGGACTTTGATAGATCGGGTTGATTGTGAATCTATTGGGTTCATTTGTCGATCACTTACAGATAAACTCGTATGGCGTCAGCCCCTTCAGTCTCCCCGCGTAATTGTAGGCATTAATGAAGTCATCGAGGTGCTGCTTCAGTTGATTATGATTGTCGTAATGATACCGTTTGACCGTAGCTTCCCTGATCGTGCGGTTCATACGTTCGACCTGTCCATTTGTCCATGGGTGTTTGATTTTTGTCAGCCGGTGATCAATGTTGTGCTCAGCACAGACACGATCAAAGATATGAATGCCCGCATCTTTGTGACGGGCAAGGTTGGTGCACTGGATGGCGTTGTCTGTCAGGATGATGTGGATTGTATAAGGCACGACCTTGATCAGGTCGCGCAGAAATGCCGCCGCCGCCATTTTTTCAGCTTTTTCCACCCGTTGGACAAAGGTGAACTTTGATGTCCGGTCAATGGCAACACATAGATACAGCTTGTCCTATTCCGTGCGGACTTCGGCGACATCAATATGAAAATAGACACGCCTTAGCGCGCCTTCGTCTCTCAGGGCCTCTTCTGGGGCAAAGCCCCAAGGGAGGGAAACATCGTTTCCAGGAGCTCCCGATGTCATGAAGATCTTATCAGGTGAGGGATCGTGATTTGTCGGGCATACAGGCAATCGTCAAGCGAACAGCGTATGCTTGCGAAACAGCACAATAATCGTTTCTTCTTCCGGTGATAAAACTGTCGAGCGGATGACCTTTGTCCCCATGGGAGCACCTTCAACAAAGTCCCGATCTTTCCACTTCTTAACGGTTCTTAGATCAAGCCCATAGCGCTTGCTCAATTCTTTGAGCGAAGCTTGTGATCACTGTATTTCTGCTCTGATCGCGTACGTCGTCTTGGCGCATCCGTGTAAGACCTGTCCCATAAGTCTTCCCGTGATGATTGGTCTGTATAACCAACAACATTACAGGCCGGGACTAAACAACTAGAATCGATGAAAATCGACAAAATAGGCTACAAGCAGACAGGCTCTTACTTCCTTTTAAAACTGGCGATATTCTTCATGCCTGGGTACGTAAAGGGTTCGATATCGGCTGCCCGAATTCCTATGATTTCAATCATGTAAATCCTTTCCCCCACCGCCCTATTGCTAAAGTCTTAATCAGAAAAATTATCTCTGATCGCAATCACCTGGTCTAGTTTATTCAAGAGGCAATCGACAAGGCGCGGTTCAAATTGTTGTCCACGTTCTGCATTAAACAGATCAACAATCTTGTCCATGTCCCAAGCTTTCTTATAACAACGGTCAGAGCCCAAGGCATCAAACACATCCGCGACAGCCGTGATGCGTCCAAAGACATGGATGTCCTCACCTTTAATGTTGTATGGGTATCCACCACCCGCCCATTTTTCATGATGATCCCGGGCGATCACAGCACCAGCATTTAAGATACGCCGATTAGAACTTTTCAACATCTCATAACCGATAATAGCATGCGACTTCATGATATCGAACTCTTCAGGCGTATGGCGTCCCGGCTTATTTAGAATGGCATCTGGAATGCCAATCTTCCCCACGTCATGCATGGGGGAAGCAAGGCGGATGATCTCAGCTTCCTCATCGTCTAGGCCGTAATCTAAGGCCAGAATTTTTGAAATTTCGGCGACCCGTTTAACGTGGTTTCCTGTTTCTTTTGACCTTGTTTCAACAGCCTCGCCCAATATACAAACAATCTCGCGTTGGGTTTCTTCTAGGTCCTCATGGAGTTCAATGTTTTCATAAGCAACACCAATATTTTTGGCGAAAACCTCCATCAAGGAGCGGTCCAATTCACTCATATTGCCTAACCCACTGAGGTGGACTAAGTTCTCGGTTCCAGAAGAGCTTTTAAAGAACCCTGTAAAATGATTATCCACATAATGGTTTTGCCCATCCTTGACGGCTTCTTGCAGGTCATGAATAATTTCAGGTGTCAGGTGCTTTGATGCTTCAGCACCTGCAACACCTGCAACACCTTTAAAGGCACCGATGCCGGCAATAATTTTATAACCACCTTCTTCATGCGATGCGGCTAAGCCATCCACCTTAATATATGCAGCATCATGTTCTAGGTGTAAAAGGGAAGTGATTTGTTCCAGCACACCTTGGGTGAAGTTTCCGAGGTTTTGTAGCTCAAAGATATTGTTGGAAGCTTCGATGACTTGTTCCAGCCCTTTCTTATTCGCTTCTAACGCAATGATATCGCGATAAGAACGCAAAGAGGCATACAACAAGGTGAACAACTTTGAAGCGGTTAACTCAGTCTTCTCTTTGTAATCATTGATGTCATATTCCGTAATGACTTGTCGTTCCGGAGCCTGTCCCGGTTGTCCGGTCCGCAAGACAATGCGCACGGCTTTGTTGTTTGCTTCTTCACGTACAAATTTAGCAACATCCAGCCCCGCATGATCCGTTTCCATCACCACATCCAACAGCATTAAGGCGGTGTCGGGGTGATCAACAATAGCCTGTTTGGCCTCAGCCCCACTCATCACGCTGATGAATTCAAGGCCACGGTCATCAAACTTAAAATCACCAAGGGCCATTTTGGTTACATCGTGAATGGCGGGTTCGTCATCAACCAGCATCACCTTCCACTTTGGCGCATTGGTCGGTTCTGGAACCTCATCAATTTCATCGGCAAATATCAATTTATCTTCATTTAGGAGTGAATTGCTCATTATTTTTCTCCCAACTCGGGGTTATCTAAATAAATAGGAATCGAGATCACAAAAGTGGTCCCTTGTCCCGGTGTGCTTAGGCACTTTACATCCCCCCTAAGAGTCTGTGTAACTTGATTGTAAAGAATATGCATGCCGAGGCCGCTCCCCCCTGATCCACGTTTTGTGGTGAAGAACGGCTCAAAAACTTTAGCTCTAATCTCTTCGGGCATGCCTTTGCCATCATCACTGTACGTCAAAGAAATTGTATCKTTATGTCTTGAAGCTTCAATAACAAAATTTCCCGTTTCGCCKTCGTCATAAGCATGAACGACTGAATTCATGACCAAGTTCGTAATAATTTGAGATAACGCTCCAGGGCGGGTGTCGATTACAATCTCACGATCACCCTTAACGATAACGTTATGTTTATATTTTTTGAGTTTTGGGCGAAGGCTTAGCAAGATTTCGTCAACATACTCAAGTACGTTAATCTGCCGGAACGCTTCACTGGTTTGATCAACGGCGACTTGTTTAAAGCTCTTAATAAGATCGGAAGCGCGACGGAGGTTGGCCTCAACGAGCCTAGAGGATTCTGTTGCCGTCGCAATAAAGGATAGCAGGTCAGATTTTTTCATCTGCCCACATTCAAATTTTTTGGCAAACGAATCTGTTAGTTCCTGAAGATGAGTGGCTGCCGTTAAGCCAACACCGACGGGGGTATTGATTTCATGAGCAACTCCGGCGACCAAGCCCCCTAACGAAGCCATYTTTTCAGCTTCAACYAATCCTTCTTGAGTGTTTTGAAGTTGTTCCAATGTTGCCTTTAAGTGTGTTTCAGATTCCTTGCGTTCGGTAATGTCCCTGACGATCCCAACAAAGGTTTGATCACTGCCAAAGGCAAATTCACTGACCGACAACTCCATGTCGAAAGTTGATCCATCCTTTCTTTGCCCTTTAACTTCTCGACCAATGCCGATAATTTTCCGATGTCCAGTCTGATGATAATCTTCAAGATATTGATCATGATGACGTCCATCATGTGAAGGCATTAACATGGATACATTTTGGCCAATCACTTCGACAAGGGAATATCCAAATATTTTTTCTGCTGCTGTATTAAAAGTTTCAACGATTCCTTCCTTATTAATCGTAATGATGCCATCAACGGCTGAGTTTACAATTTGACGT
>JAESSB010000046.1 GCA_016764335.1 Magnetovibrio sp. | reverse complement strand
TCATGGATTGGTACAGCCGCAAGGTGCTGGTTTGGCGGCTATCCAATAGTATGGATGCCGACTTTTGTGTGGAGGCTTTGAAAGAAGCCCTGGCCGAACACGGCACGCCGGAAATCTTCAACACCGATCAAGGCAGCCAATTCACCTCTTGGGCCTGGACAGACCGATTGAAAGAAGCTGGTGTTCGCATCTCGATGGATGGCAAGGGGCGATTCATAGCCCCTGGAAATAATATTTCCGAAGGCGCGCTAAGGCGTGGACAATATATTTATTGAGCGGCTATGGCGCAGCCTGAAATACGAATGCATTTATCTACACGCCTTTGAGGGTGGCGCTGAAACGCGGGCAGGCATCGGAAAATGGGTTAACTTTTATAACCGGGACCGCCCCCACACAGCATATGGTGGACATACGCCCAAAGAATATTATTATGGGCATCTGTCTCGATCCGGGCCGGGCTTACGCCCCCCCCCCCTCCTCGAGGCAGATGCAAGCGTTGTAAACATCAATATGGAGCAACAACCAGAGGACATGATTATAGCTTAAATTAGTGAATGATCTGTCCGATCAATGGGGAGTAGCTCACATTGTTGCCATTGAAACGAATGGGGCTGGCGGTGGCAAGATTAACATTACCATTTCCACCCATGATAACGGCATTCAAGTTAGCGTTGAGGACAATGGAACGGGCCTTACCAACGGAGAAGAAAAGTGTGTTTTTGATAGCTTTTACACCACCCAAGAAGAAGGCTTAGGGTTAGGAATCGCTATTTGCAAAACGACTCTTGAAGGAATAGGTGGGCATATTAAGGCAGAAAATACACCGACGGGAGCGCGTTTCATAACATCAATACCTATGTCGAGGCAAGCATCATGAAAAATGATGCTGTCATCCATATTGTAGATGATGATGAACCACTTCGTCGTTCATTAGGTGAGCTGTTTCAGACTGAAGGTTTCCAAGTTGAGCTTTATGAAAGTGCAGAGGCCTTTCTCGAAAAGGAGCTACTTTTAAAACCGGGTTGCATAATTTTAGACCTACGTTTACCCGATATGAGTGGTATGGAAATTCAGGCCGCTATAGTGGAGCGCAGCATTCACTTGCCAATTCTTTTTCTCACTGGCCATGGAAAAATACACACGGCCGTTGAAGCCATCAAACGCGGTGCTATGGATTTCTTAGAAAAACCAATAGACAACGACATACTGGTCGCAACTGTACGCAATGCCGTTGAACGTAGTATTGACCTTACTTGGAAAGCCGACGCCCTTTCAAAACTAACATCAAGGGAGCGTGAATTAATCTCTTTCATAGAACAAAACACGCCCAACAAAGAAATTGCTCATCCGTTAGATGTGTCAATTAAGACTGTCGAGTTTCACAAACGAAATATTTCTGAAAAAATTGACCTTAAGATGTTCCGTCAAACATAAGCCGATTATGGATGCTAAAGACAAACAACTTAATTTCTCCGGCCCCATTCCCAAAAAAACTCAAAATAACACTTCACTTCCTCTAACGAGCTGATTTAAAGTGTTATTGGAGCTGGTACGCACAGCTCTGGGGCGTAGTAACCCCAACACTAGCGGTTGATATCGACCGTAATGATATCCCTGACCTCAGCGGTCGGGGAGCCTGTGGCGTATGTCCAGGTTCTCCGAACTAAAGGCCACAGGGACCAGCTAGTGTTGGTTTACTAACTCCCCGATCACCAGAGATCATTTGAGTTCACCTTACGGGGGCGCACCGTAAGCTCTGACCTCATTTTGAGGGAGTTTTGACATTAATGAAAAGTAGAATATCACAGCCACGTACCGTAACACCTGAACTGGATGGTCTTTTTTTCCCAAAAACCATACGAACAACAGGACGTATTCTTGCTTTGCTTACAGTTGGCGCCCTAATTACCGGATGTGGAGATAACCTCCATCATCTGCCCTTCTGATAAAAGCATAACAACGGGGCGACCCTGACCATCACGCACCGCATGACGTTTTGAGTTTAAGCCGCCTTCTGGTTGCCCAATACGACGGGGAACATCCCCTTTTTGACGCCTTAGCGCTTGAGTTTGGGTAATGAATTTACCCAAAGAACAGCAGGCTGGCTGCTGTACGGTGAGCTTTAAGGTGTGTCGCATCAATTTTGAGCTGATCGGGAACACCTTTTGCCTCGGCAAGTCCAGAAAATATACGGTCAAATACGCTCCTTCGGCTCCCTCTCATAAAGCGGTTATAAAGTGTTTTGTGCAGACCGTATTCAGAAGGYGCATCACGCCACTGTAATCCACGCTTCAAGACATGAATGATCCCGGATATACCCCGAAGGTCATCAACACGAGGCACCCCGGGAGACAAAGGAAAATGAGGCGCAATACGTTGTCATTGCTCAGGGCTTAAYCAGAAATAATCACTCATGTGATGTCCTCCGTAAANGGNRAAMYSAYWTGATTCGACAGAAAACTGAATTATAAATTAGGGGCTGCCCTAGGTCGTAGTGACAATTTAACGATCTCATCAAAATAGCAATGGCTGCGATTTTAACGAAACCAAGAAAATTGACGAGCAGTTTGTCATAACGCGTAGAAACACGGCGTAAATGATTGAGTTTATTGAAAAAACGCTCAACGAGATTACGTTCTTTGTAGAGTGTTCTGTCGTCGTTTCTTTGTACTTTTCGGTCCCGCCTTGGCGGAATGACGGGTTTTGCCCCAACGATTTGTAGAGTGGCAAAGAAAGTATCGGCATCATAGGCTTTGTCGGCAAGAACATGCGCGGGTGCAAAACCCTTGATCAAATTTTCGGCCTGAACAATATCATTTTCTTGCCCTGGCCCCGCAATCAAGCGTACAGGGTTGCCCAAACCATTGCTGGCAGCATGAATTTGGTGCTTAATCCTCCCCGAGAGCGCCCCAGACCTTGGGCATGCGCGCCCCTTTTTTTCGCCGTGCTCCAGCGGCGTGTTGGTGAGCTCGAATAATTGTGTCCTCAATCATCAGCCATTCCATGTCGGCATTTATCTAAAAATGTTCAAATATCATGTCAATCAAACCCCTTTCAATCCAGCGATAACACCTTGTATGTGCTATCTGGTACAGCCCCATATTTTTGTATCAAATTTAAGAATTTTTGACATTTCACCCCTAGTGTTTAGTTCAGGTTGAAATCAATTAAGAATATCATCCGCACCTGTAAAATAACCTAACCAAAATAATTTTCACATGCCGTAATTTTCAAAACTGAAGTTTGAACACCTCACTATCGATATATCTATTTGTTTTATATAACGATTAACTTTTAAGACAGATACATTATAAATACTCATAAGCCTTAAGGGACACACCAAACAATCAGTGTGAGGAGATAACCCTTGACTTTTATCGGATTTAGACCACATATGCACAAACGTTTTACATATGGTCTGGCTTACCTAAATAATCGGTACGCTGTTTAGCTTAGTTATCCCCTGACATTGTGATCGTTAAAATAGATCACACATCACATGATGTGGTGTGTGAAATCGTTACACCTGTTAGAAGGAAGATAATTATGGCTACGGGTACAGTAAAATGGTTCAACCCAACAAAAGGTTTTGGTTTCATCGAGCCTGAAGACGGTTCAAATGACGCTTTTGTTCACATTTCGGCTGTTGAACGTGCCGGATTGAGCACGCTCAACGAAGGGCAAAAAGTTTCCTATGAAGTCCAACCTGGTCAAAACGGAAAGTCTTCTGCTGAAGATTTGAAGATCATCGACTAAAAATAAGCTTTGCAGCCGCCTTCAACTGCGTTGAGGGCGGCTGCTCTTGCTTCTAACAATCCGTTTTTATTTGGATTTTTATCAGCATATTACTCTCCTAAAATCTTAACCGAAGAGGAGTTTTTCAATTTGTTTGTATTTGATAAATCAAGAGCAGATACCCAACTTTCGACATCTCAGAGAAAAGCCACCCGCGTTCAAGAAGAACGCGAGACAATGCTCCAGGCTAAAGCCGCAAAAATGGCGAAACTAAAGGCCCTACGACTGGCTAAAGAATCTGCCGATAAAAAAGCTTAACCCTAATTTCCAAACGATACSAGGGAACAATAAATGGCAAGAAAACCGAACTACGGTTTTGAACGTAAAGAACGCGACCGACTTAAGGCCGAAAAAAAGGCAAAGCGTGCTGCTCTTAAAAGTGAAGCTGCTGAAAATACCGCTAAACAATCCGAACAACTTGACACCGAAGACCAAACAACACCAACCGAGTGATTACGCCCTAGCGTGACCGTCTGAAGACTAAGCCAAGGGACCTTTGGGTCCGGCTTCTCGGATATTAATCTTACACACCAAGCTCATGACGTGCCCGGCTATGCCGTGATGCACCTTTGGAACCCCGTTGAATTTGCGCATATGCCGCTTGGCCTGGTTCCAAAAGTTCTCAATACCGTTGATATGGTTTCTCTTGTCTGCAAAAATTACCGAGTGGTTGATACGAAAATGTTTGAAGTCAAAGACATCTAGTACGTTGTAGTCCCGCCAGCAGTCAGTATAAACGATGCTGTCGTTGCTTGATACATCGGGTAATCTTCGTGTAGACCCTTCTGCCACGCTTTAAAAGGCCAAACACAGGGGTTTTGCCGCCAGCACCACGACCACGCTTCCCTTTACGACGCTCTCCAAAGTAACGTTCATCAACTTCGATTTCACCATCAAAGACCTCATGGCTTTCTTGTTCAATCTCAAACACAATAATTTCACGCAAACGATGGAAAAAATATGCTGACGTTGTTTTATTAACTCCAACCAGCGCAGCCGCAATTCGGGCTGTCGACCCAGACACAAAATGTTCAATCAAACGATTTTGTTTGTAGACACTTAAACGACTTTTCCTCATAGCACCCATGATAACACCTTTTATGCGTTATCTAGGACAGCCCTAAATTTTTTAATTACTATGGTTTGCAAAACTTTGTGACGCACTCACAATCTGGTCAAGAACATGACTTTATCATAAGCCCTATTGAAAGCCAGAAATTGATTAACCACGCGAAACATCTCATCACAGAAGTTTTCGGTGCCGCCGCCAAGGTCCAAGTACCTTGACTCGAAATCACCTTCTAAGGGCCATTTTTACACTAGACCTTTTAAGTGTCGGCAAATAGATATTCTAGCTTGCGACCCTAGGCTGACCGTGAGCCACGAGCGGACTATAGCTGTTCATACATTCCCATAACAGACATAAATTTCCCAGCAGCCCGCAAATGCTTTGCCGTTATTTGAAGGTAACGTAAGTGCATATACCTTCGGGCTTTGCGGCTTTCGAAGTCGGTCTATCCAACATCACAAGCTTGGTGAGCATGTTTTTTCATCTATAATCCGAGAACGTTTCGTAACGTCAATGCGAACGTGAATCAAAATACCCCCCCAAAAAAATAGGGAAAGCTAAAGCTCTTGCAACCTCCATATTATAGGACCTCCAGAGCATCATAGATGCCACAAAGACAGGAGACCTGCTTTATAATATTACATCGTAACGAAAAACGGCCCTACACCGTCGCCAGCGTTGAAAATTTGGTCCTAAATATTTTGTGATGAAGCCAGATTGCTGCAATATTCTACCCACAGCGCGACAAAGCGCCCCCCGCTCGCCTTGCCGAAATTGAATGCACAGTCATGTCGATCACCGACGGCAACACCTTGTCGCGAATCGAACGCTACACAAAATCAGCCCAACAAAAACAACTGGCAGAAAGCGTAAGAAAGAGGATCGACGGGGATAAAACATGAACATTTTCCCCAAACCTTGCTAAAAAGTTTGGGGAAAGCCCCGAAAATACAAGCAATATCAAATGCTTAACTTTTAGATGGTGACCCCGGCATGATTCGAACATGCGACCGCCAGATTAGAAATCTGATGCTCTATCCGACTGAGCTACGGGGCCAATATGGTATCGGGGAAAGGTGCCGATGAATTTGATGACGTTTTATCTGACACGACCAAAGGCAAAGCGGTCAGCGTAGTTCTTGAACGTTTTCTTTGGTGTGTTCGGCATGATGACTTCAACGTCTATACCTTCACGTTTGGCGTAAGCCTTAGCTTCATCGCAACTGGAAAAGCTTAATTTAAGTTGCTGTGGGGTATCGCCGGAACCACTCCATCCCATAAGCGGGTCGGGCATTGTAGATTCTGCCGGTTCAAATTCTAAGAACCATCTATCTGCATTGGCTTTGCCTGATTGCATGATGTTATTCGTCGGACGGTAAATGCGTGCGTTCGCCATGTTTGGAGCCCCCAGATGACTTTAAGTAACCTGACCATTTTCGGTGTTTTTGGCTACGTTGCAAGCCTCAATTTAAAAATGGTCGGGGAGACAGGATTCGAACCTGCGACCCTCTGGTCCCAAACCAGATGCGCTACCAGGCTGCGCCACTCCCCGACATTTTTAATCGGCTTATAAACCACCGAATTAGTGAGGTTCTTCTAAGGTTTAATTTTGAGATGCGCAACCCCTAAAAAAAACAAAAGTGGAAATTTGTGGAAGAAATTGAACATAGCGTCCTCACAAAATCACCCACAACGATTTTATATGCTTCATTGGACCATAGGATCAAGCTATAATCAGATACTGTGCCATCACCTCCACCCTACTTTTCACCCTGCCCGCCCTGCCCGCATTTGCGGAGGACGCGGTTTTTCTGGCACGGCTTACGGGGTGGATGGAGCGCTGCAAGGCGGCAAGCAACGCCTTAAAGCAAATGATTGTACAACCCAAGGCGTGCACGGAACCACCCGGGGATATTACAAGCAGCCATTGGCGACCTGTTCGAGAGGTGAAGGTGTTTATCAGCCCCAAAACATGGCGCGCTAAACGTTAGCTGATCTTCGCCTTGATCATATCCAGAACAACACATAAATGTGAAACAATTTCACATAACATAAACAAATACAAGGCGGAATATCCCCGCCACCATTGAAGCAAGGACGCGCGGAAATAAGATTTTCAAACCTTCTTCTGCGACGTCAAACGAAGATRTTCACACGGACCATCAAAGTCACTTTCAGAAGATAGTGGAAAGGTCGGGGGCAAACGTTCCCTGGCTAATCCTCTAACCATTAAGGCATTGTCATCGACCTCCAAGATGTAAAGTATGGCGTAAAACATATAATCTAACCCTCGAGATATTCGATCTTTTAAAAAAGATCACCCGACCAAGCTCATCAACGCCGCAAGAATTCCTCGATAGCCGGGTTTACCTTGTGGTGGCTTAGGGCCTTATCAACTTTGGATTCATGTTCTGCGCCGTGAGCTTGGTTTATTTGAATTTATCTACAAAGGAATCGATATCTTTACCCAGCCCCATGGCTTGTTTTTCCAAATCAGTAGCGGAACTGTTGATCGCCCCGATAGAACCACTGATTTTTTCAGCACCATTTGCCACTTCACCGATGGTCCGTGCCACGGTTTGCACGCCGTCTGTCACCTGATGAATGTTTCTGGTGATTTCATCCATAACTGTACGTTGCTCATTCACCATGTCGGCGATGGTCGTGTTTGCTTCATCAATTTCTTCGATGGTATCGCCAATGCCTTGAATAGCATCAACGGCTTCTTTTGTTGCAGATTGCACGGTGTCAATCTGCAAGGTGATTTGTTCCGTCGCTTTCGCGGTTTGATTGGCAAGGTTTTTAACCTCGCTGGCGACCACGGCAAAGCCTTTACCAGCCTCACCCGCGCGGGCGGCTTCTATCGTGGCGTTAAGAGCCAGCAGGTTGGTTTGATCGGCAATGTCTGTAATCAATGATACCACCTCGCCAATTTTAAGGCCCGCGACGGCCAAACTTTGAATAGTTTTATCCGCTTTGTGCAAGCGTTCAACGGCAACAGATCCAATTTCGGATGACCTTGTCACTTGAGCTGCCATTTGGGTACTCGTCGCTGAAAGTTCTTCCGTCGCCGACGCAACCGATTGAACATTCTGTGCGGCCGTTTCCGCGGCCTTAGCTACCTTTGCTGATTGATCACGGGTACTTACAGAAATGGTCGTCATATCATTAGATGATGTTTCTATTCCACCAGCAGATTTCTTAACAGAATCAACCACTAATTTAATATTTTTCCCCATTGACAGCGCCGTTCTGGAAAATTCTTTGGTACTTTCATCCATCGCATTCAGGCCATCATTAACGCGTTGAGCGCGGTATTTAAAATCTGCGACAAAGCCTTTAAGTAGGATTTTACGGTAATATTTTTTYTCWGACGCRGCMGAYAGCGCRCTRCCCGCCTCACGSGTGAAGACTTCCGTCATATCCAACAGATGATTAACGCTGTCGAGAAAGCTTGCGAGTTCGTCTTTTCGTTCGATTCCCACGATCCGAACATCCAAGTCACCCCGAGCCGCCGTCGATACCGTTTTAGAAATACGCGCAATATCATTAACCGTGTTGATGGTCGCATAAGATACAACGGCCAAAATAGAGATGGCGATAACGACCAGGACGATCAATGACACCAGTGTATTTTCACCCCGCTCGACATTTAGATCAATCATTGACCGTAAATTTTTTGTTTTATCCATACGCACGATGTCGACGGCTTTTGCCAGTTTTTTGACCTCGTTATTGATACTCTCGGCAAATCCATCAAAATCATTCATAAGCGCGTTGCCGCCCGCAGGACCTTCATCAACATAGGTCTTAGCCATCCGCTGCCCCATCTGATAGTATGGCGGGAACGCGGCGCTAACAGACTTCAAGCTACTTGCAACATCTGTTAGACCAAGAGCTTCTGCGTGTGCATTGGCAAGTTTAAGGTCAGTGGCAAATTTAACGGCAAATTCATCAGCAACGTCAAAACCGTCATTCAAACCATTCAGGCCACGCGTAGCCGAAATATCCGTCAGCCATTGCTGAACTTGAGTGACATCATTTTGAATATCTTTGGTCGTCTGTAATAAGGGCGTGACATGATCGCTTTCAAGGCTGATCGCATCTCGTAAATTATTAAATGACTTTGCATCATGTAGGGCCATCCACGTCCCAAGGCCGGACAATAAAATGACGGCYAGCATAGTTAAAATCGTGGAAACAATAGATTTAAATCTCAATGAGTGAAAATTCATAGGAAAACCTAACAACCAAGGAATAAGTTAATTGCTTTTAGCCAGCAGCTTCAAGGGTAAAGATCAGCTCGGCATAACCAARCCCCATACCACTCAGAGTATCCAGCAACATCTGAGTTCCGGCGGCCATACCATCTTTACCTTTGGCATGACGTCCCTCTTCTGCTTTGAGCTTGGCATAGAGCGGTATAATCGTATCTAAGGCCACACGATTGGGCACGCGCCGACTGGAATGATAACCAATGATGGTTTTTCCCCCAGCATTATATGTTGGAGTAACGTGGGCCAGCACCCAGTAATGATCACCATTCTTTGAACGGTTAAGCACGTAAGCAAAAATTTCGGTGCCCTGGGAAATGTTATCCCACAGGAGCTTAAATACGCATCTAGGCATATCCGGATGACGAATGATGTTGTGCTGCTTCCCTATAATTTCGGATTGGGCATACCCAGCAAGGCGTAAAAAAACGCTGTTAGCATATGTTAAGCGACCTTGTGCGTCCGTTTTGCTCGCAATCAATTCATCTTCATCAAAAAATCGTTCTACACCTGTTAAATGTACTGGTGAAGAGGCCATGGCTCTATGTTTCCCGTAATGTTGTTACAATAAATGGACGCACATTCGGTTTGCACCTGCGCGGATCAAAGCCGTCAAGAGTATCTATGGAAAAGGGGGAGTTCAAATGCTTTTATAGCCGGACCAAGACTTTAGCAGCTGTTTCCAATTTAAGGCTCATCATGGTTCCCCCCCCAAGATACAAAACATAAATGATTTTGTGTAACACAAATATGCTAGATTTTAAGGTTAAAATCAATAGCCATAAAATTATGGTGTAAAATCACATGTCATAAAAAACCCACGCGAAATGAACAACGTGAGCTTAATATAAAAAATTTACCTGTGGAGAGTGTGAAAAGAAGAGGAGTATGCTTAAAAAGTCAGCCGTTGACCAAGGCCGATTGACAACTGTTTCACCGTTCCGGCGGGCACTTCCAAAACATAGGCCGTCCGACCGGGGGCTTGAATGATATCTTCGCTCATAGGCTGGGTATTTTCAGCGATAAAAATAATACGCCCCAATCGGTCAGCAAACAGCATATCCAGTGAAATTAACGTGTTCTTCATCCACATACCAACGGTTCTAGGTGGTTTATAGACAAACAACATCCCTTTGTTGGGTGCAAGTTCGGTGCGGTGCATCAAACCTTGACGCAACTGGTCCGGCGTTGAGGCGACCTCTACGGTGAAATCGTGTGCACCGCCATATTGCATCAACACCCGCAAAGACCTGACCTCGAAGGTGACGGTTTGAGTTTCAGGTGCACGTTCAGCGGCTTGTGCTGGGGACGTTACCGAAAGGTAGAACCAAACCAACAGAAAAAGCGTCCCAAAGACGAGGGCGAAAACGACAAAAAATCGGGCTAAAAAAGTACTCATACTGTAGTCATAGCAACTTAACCTGCATTTGTCCCCCTCCTTTTGAGCCGTGTGTTATAAGAAAAGCTTCAAACTTAACGTCGAAGGTTTCCTTCTATTGCGACTCCCGGTCAAGCCCCGTATTCTCTGGGTGCGAATCACTTTACAAATTACGGAGGCTCCCGAACGTGATGCATACCATATCTCTTGGCACCGTCATGGCGGTGCTATGGATGCTTCTTTCTGGATACTTTGACCCCCTTATGCTGGGGTTTGGGGTCATTTCAGTCATTATTACCCTGTGGATTGCCCATCGCATGGATGTGGTCGATCACGAAGGCCACCCTATTCATCTTGCCGTCCACGCCCTGCTCGTTTATTGGCCGTGGCTGGCCTGGCAAATTGTTAAGTCTAACTGGGATATCGCCAAGATCATTTTATCGCCTAAGCTTAACATCACCCCTCATACCTTTGACACCAAGGCCACACAATCAACAGAGGTCGGCTTAACCTTGTATGCAAATTCAATCACACTGACGCCGGGTTCCGTAACCATCGACATACGCTCGGCAGGTATGTTTGAAGTCCATGTGCTGAGCACCAATGCTCGCGAAGGCATCGAAACATTAGAAATGGACCGTCGGTGCAGCGCCATGGACGCCAAAGCCAAAGCAAAGTCAAAGGCCGGTCAAGCATGAGCATGTTCGCCGCCGCCGCTGTTGCTGTGTTGGTTTCGATGGCCTTGGCTTTGGTCAGGGCCTTTATCGGTCCAACTGTTTTTGATCGTATTTTGGCCGTTAACACAACGGGAACCCTAACCGTGGTGTTGATCGCCGTTTACGGTTTTTTGGATGGGCGACCCGATTTTTTGGACATTGCCCTGCTCTATGCCTTGATCAATTTCATCGGCACGGTCGCCGTCACCAAGTACGTCAAATCCGAAACCTTAGGCATTCAAACAGACGGACCCGATGATGGAGACCTGTGATGCCTGAACTGAGTGTTTTTGACTGGATCAGTTGGGCCTGCATCGTCAGCGGGGCCTTTTTCGCCGTCGTCGGATCGCTTGGAATTTTGCGATTGCCCGATGTTTTTTCCCGCATGCACGGTGCCGGAATGGTTGATACCTTGGGCTGTTGGCTGATCCTGATCGGACTTATGTTTCAAACCAATGAGTGGATCGTCATCGTGAAACTTGGCTTGATTATTATGTTTATCGCCTTCACTTCGCCCACCACCACGTTTGCCCTATCACGCGCAGCGATTCTTGGCGGCCTACATACAGGCCCCAAGCATAACGCGTCTGACAAAAAGGACGCGAAGCCATCGAACACGTAATTGTCATTGTTTTGTTAGTCTTCATGACGGCATCCGCACTTTGGCTGGTGCGGCTCAGAAACCTTTTTGCCGTGGTGATGCTCTTTGGCATATTCTCGCTATTTGCGGCCGCCTTGTATGTGGTTATGGATGCTGTTGACGTTGCGTTCACCGAAGCCGCCGTAGGAGCCGGGATATCGACGGTGCTTATGCTGGGCACTTTGGCGCTCACCCGCGCCACCGAAAAAGTCCACAAAAGCCTGTCGCCGATGTCGCTTATCCTCGTTTTGATTACGGGTGGCGTTCTGGTTTATGGCACCTTTGACATGCCCCGTTACGGGGATGCTAACGCCCCTATTCACCAACACGTTGGCAATTACTACATTAAAAATTCGGGCGCGGAAATCGGCATCCCCAACATCATCACGTCTATCCTTGCCAGCTATCGCGGGTATGATACCTTGGGCGAAACGGCTGTTGTGTTTACCGCCGCCATCGGTGTCTTGGCGATTATTGGCCGGGCCAAAGGCAAAGGTATGCCCGTGTCCCGTTACGCCCGTCGCCGCAAAGATGATGATGATGAAAATGATGAAGACGTGACAACAGCCAAAACTTCCTCAGATAAGGAGGTCAAATCATGATGATTGAAAAAACCATTCTTCGGGTTATTTCCAAGGTGGTGATTCCCCCGATTATTCTGTTTGCTCTCTATGTCCAGTTTCACGGTGACTTTGGGCCTGGCGGTGGTTTTCAAGCGGGGGTTATTCTTGCAACGGCCTTCATTCTTTACGGTTTGGTGTTTGGGGTTTCCGTGGCACGCAAAGCAATTCCCGCCGGGGCCACACGCGTCATGTTATCTTTGGGTCTCTTAATTTATGCTGGCACTGGACTTGCTTCAATGCTTTTGGGTGGAGAATTTTTGGACTATTCGCTCCTGGCCAACACCCCATTGGGCGGTCAACACTTAGGGATATTTTTAGTCGAATTTGGCGTTGGCATGACGGTATCTGGGGCAATGATCACAATTTTCTTTGCCTTTTCTGGACATGTAAACGGTGCCACATGTCCCATTGATGAGAATGGCAAACCCCATGATTGATCTACCCGACCTCTTTGGCTTGTTGAATTACTGGGTTGTCATCGTGTTGATGATGGCGGGATTTTACGTTGTCATCGCGCAGGGCAACTTGATTAAAAAAGTCGTCGGCTTGAATATTTTTCAGGTGTCGGTGTTTGTCTTTTATATTTCCATGGCTAAARTTGATGGCGGTTCCGCRCCCATTTTGRATGMGTCCATTACCGTCTATTCCAATCCCCTGCCCCATGTCTTAATCCTCACCGCTATTGTCGTGGGCGTGGCGACGACCGCGTTGGCCTTGGCTTTGGTTGTGCGCATCAACTCTGCCTATGGAACCATTGAAGAAGATGAAATACAGGCCATTGAACACGAAGAGGAAGATGTTGCGTGTTGACCTCAGACCCTTGGCTATTGTTGTTGGTTGTCGTGCCTTTGATGGCGGCCCCCGTGTGCGTTCTGTTGCACAACGCTACGGCGGCGTGGGCGGTGGCCCTAGCCGTTTCATGGTTTATTTTCGCCATTGCTCTGAAATTATTATTCCAAGTCCTTGATCAAGGTGAAGTTTTTTACCGTATCGGCGGCTGGGATGCACCGTGGGGCATTGAATACAAATTAGATATTATCGGGGCCTTTGTCGTTGTCATCGTCGCCACCATCGGCGCGGTGGTCATGCCTTATGCGAAAAAGAGCGTGGAAAGCGAAGTCTCTAAGGAGCGTATCTATATATTTTACGCCATGTTGTTGCTGTGCCTATCTGGCTTGCTGGGCATCACGGTCACGGGCGATGCTTTCAACCTCTTTGTCTTTTTGGAAATTTCCTCGCTGTCCTCTTACGTTCTGATCAGTTTGGGCCGTGATCGTCGCGCGCTTACGGCGGCCTATCGTTATTTGGTTATGGGCACCATCGGAGCAACTTTCTATATTATTGGCGTTGGCTTGATGTATCAGATGACCGGCACCCTTAACATCGCCGACCTSACCACCATTATRCCCGCCGTTGTCGATACCCGAACGGTTTTAGCGGCGTTGGCGTTTTTAACCGTGGGCATCAGTTTAAAGCTGGCGCTGTTTCCATTGCATATGTGGCTCCCCAATGCCTATACGTTTGCCCCCAGCGCCGTCACAGCCTTTCTAGCAGCCACAGCGACCAAGGTCTCTTTGTACGTCTTGTTGCGTATTTTCTTCACGGTGTTTGGCGAAGTCGATATCTTCGCCACCTTCCCCCCCATTCAACCCATACTGATCGGCATGGCGTTAGCCGCAATGTTCTTGGCCAGCCTATCCGCCATTTGGCAAGAAAACCTTAAACGCATGATGGCCTACTCATCCATTGCGCAAATTGGCTATATGGTGTTGGGCGTGGCGCTGGCGACCGAAGCCGGGCTGGCCGGTGGCATCATTCACATGTTCAACCACGCCCTGATTAAAGCCACCGCCTTCTTAGCCATCGGCGCGATAGTTTATTGTACCGGGGCGGTGACGCTGAATGATTTGAAGGGCATTGGCAAACGCATGCCGCTCTTGATGGCGGCGTTCATTGTTGCCGGATTAGGGTTGGTCGGTGTACCCCTTACGGTGGGCTTTGTCAGCAAGTGGCAATTGGTCACCGCCGCCCTAGAGGCTGATATGTGGCCCTTAGCCGCRCTGATCTTGTTATCATCTTTRYTGGCGGTKATTTACGTGTGGCGTATTTTTGAAGTTGCCTAYCTGCGYGAGCCTCAAGGCGAACCTGCMCCRRTGAAAAAATTGCCCCTCAGCATGCTTATCCCCACCTGGACTTTRGCCTTAGCCAGCCTCTATTTCGGGRCCCATGCAACCTTCACCATAAATATCGCGCACGCCGCAGCGCGCCAATTGATGGGGGGAATGTAAGCCATGACCGCATACCTTTCTCAGGCCGCCATTATCCAACTGACCTTRGCCRTACCCTTGATTGGCGGRCTGTTGGTGTGGGTGATTGGTGAGCGYCACCGCAATTTGCGTGAAGCYGCATCCTTRATCACYTCTGTGRYCGAATTTATCTTGGTCGYCAGCCTKACKKSCGAYGTTYTGGATGGGGCAMGACCATCGGTCGACATGTTTGAAATGCTGCCGGGGTTGACCTTGACCCTGACRGTTGAACCCTTAGGCCAACTGTTCGCGCTYATYGCCAGTGGRCTGTGGATYGTCAATACGATTTATTCYATTGGCTATATGCGCGGCAACAAGGAACAAAACCAAACGCGCTTTTATGTTTGCTTCACGTTGGCCATTTCCAGCACTGTGGGCATTGCATATGCTGGCAACCTATTGTCTTTATTTGTTTTTTATGAGGTTTTAACGCTTTCGACTTACCCCTTAGTGACACATTCTGGAAAACCCGAAGCCATTCGCGGTGGCCGTGTTTACTTGGGTGTTTTGATGTCAACATCCATCGGCTTTTTGTTCTTGGCKATGCTGTGGACSTATAACATTACGGGCACTTTGGACTTTCAAGCCGGGGGGATTTTGGCGGACAAAGTACATGGGCCCGAACTGGCCGTGCTYTTGTTTTTATWYGTATTCGGCATMGGCAAAGCCGCCATGATGCCSATGCACCGTTGGCTCCCGGCCGCCATGGTCGCCCCRACCCCGGTATCGGCCTTATTGCATGCYGTGGCCGTTGTGAAGGCSGGCGTGTTYGCCGTGGTYAAAGTCATCGTCTATATTTTTGGCCTAGACCTGTTGGTGAATGCCAAGGCTGATGACTGGCTTATTTTTRTCGCTGCGTTTACCATCATTGCCGCATCCATCATCGCCTTGCGCCAAGACAACTTGAAACGCCGTTTGGCCTATTCGACCATAAGTCARCTCAGTTACGTGATTATGGGCGCCGCAATTCTTGCCCCAATATCAATCGCCGGAGCCGTGATGCATATGGCCGCGCATGCCCTTGGTAAGATCACCTTATTCTTTGCGGCCGGTGCAATTTACACTGCCGCCCATAAAACCARTGTCAGCGAACTTGATGGCATCGGCAAACGCATGCCYTTCACCATGAYAGCCTTTGCCATCGGYGCSTTGTCTATGATTGGCCTGCCGCCRACGGCYGGTTTTATATCAAAGTGGTATATCTTRAGCGGCGCATTGGAAACCAGCAACGCCTTGGTGGTGTTGGTGATTATTGGATCAACGCTCTTAAATGCGGGCTATTTCCTTCCCATCATCTATGCCGCATTTTTCAAAGAACAGAAGGTCCGCCACAAAGATGCTCCCCATTACGCCTTTGAAGACCATGGCGAAGCGCCGTGGCCGATGGTGTTAGCACTCTGCATCACAGCCCTGGGTACGATCACGCTCTTTTTCTTTCCTGAAATACCATTGGCTCTGGGCCAAGCGTTGGCGGGAGACTGACCCATGGTGCAAAAGAAAAAGAACCTCATCCGCAAAAACAAACAGCTGAAACTTCATTTGTTGGTGCGGCCAAAAACCATCAAGATTTTGTGGGCAGGTGGCATATTGTTGCTGCTTTTTGTGACGTGGCTGGGTTCAACCGTGCATCCTCACATTAAATTTGGGCTTGAAGGCACAGCTGCTTTTTATTCCTGGTACGGTTTCATCACCTGTGTGGGAATGGTCATTTTTGCCAAATTTATTGWGGGCATATTTTTGAATCGGAGGGACACGTATTATGATGACTGACACGTTGCTTTTGCCTCCGGCCTTGATCTTAATCTTAGGGGCCTTTTTGTTGCCTATGGTCAAAGGCAACGCCCGCAAAATATTGACCTTAGCCTTACCTCTGGTGACSCTCGTTGCCATTTGGCAGGTTGGCGATGGGGTGCAAATGACCGCTAACTTCTTAGATTACGAGCTAGAACTTGTACAAGGGAGTAATCTGTCGCGCCTGTTCGCCACCGTATTCGCCATTATGGCCTTTGCCGGGGGATTGTTTGCCTTAAACAGAGACAACGTGATCGAAATGGTTGCAGCCTTTGCTTACGCTGGCAGCGCGATTGGCGTTGCCTTCGCAGGCGATTTGATCACTGTGTTTGTCTATTGGGAACTGATGGCGGTGGGATCCACCGTTGTCGTGTGGTCCGCTCACACCCCCGMATCAGCCCGCGCCGCKATGCGYTACGCGTTGATCCACCTGTTTGGCGGGGTGATATTGATGATCGGCGTAATTGCCTATGCGCAACAAACAGGCTCCATAGACTTCGTCCCCATGAAGCCCGATAGCTTTGCCACTTGGGCGATTTTARTCGGGTTTTTGATCAAYACCGGAGCCCCTCCGTTAAGYGCCTGGCTGCCCGATGCTTATCCTGAAGCCAGTTGGTCCGGTACGGTATTTTTATCTGCCTTTACGACCAAAACTGCGATTTACGTGTTGCTGGTTGGCTTTGCCGGGACCCAGTTTCTAATCTGGGTGGGGCTGTATATGATTTTTTACGGCATCGTTTACGCGCTGTTGGAAAACGACATGCGCCGCATCTTAGCCTATTCCATCATTAACCAAGTTGGTTTCATGGTGGTTGCTGTGGGCATCGGCACAGAAATGGCGATTAACGGTGCTGCAGCCCACGCATTTACCCATATTATTTACAAAGCCTTGCTATTAATGAGTGCGGGATCGGTCATGCACATGACCGGCGGCAAGCGTAAATGCACCGACTTGGGCGGCCTGTTTCAATCTATGCCATTCACAGCGTTAGCGGGTATCATTGGCGCCTTGGCGATTTCAAGCGTGCCATGGACCAGTGGCTTTATCTCCAAATCCATGACCAGTCAGGCCGCTTTTGATGAAGGTTTAGCATTTACCTGGTTCTGCTTGGTTGCGGCTTCTGCCGGAGTATTTTTGCACGCAGGCATCAAATTCCCCTGGTTTGTTTTCTTCCAAAAGGATTCAGGTCTACGGCCCAAAGATCCACCGTGGAATATGAAGGCTGCGATGGCATTATTTGCGGTCTTAAGCATCTGGATCGGCATACAACCTCAATGGCTTTATGCGTTACTGCCCTACCCCACAGATTTCGAACCCTACACCCAAGCACACGTCTATGAGATGCTGCAATTGCTGCTGTACAGTGGCTTGGCCTTTTTTGTCTTGCTAAAGCTCATGAAGCGCACCATGACCATCACCTTGGACTTTGACTGGGTTTATCGCAAACTGGCTGTCGATATGGCGACCCAAGCCACCAAAACGGTCTCAAAATTTATTACCGCTTTTAGTGCCATTAAAAATAAGATGGTCAGCACCGTCATCACGCTCGCGACCGAACATCATAATCCTCGGGGTGTTCTAGCCCGCACGACCCCAGCCGGAGAAATGGCCTTTTGGATGGTGGTGGTGCTCTGTGCGTACCTCATTATTTATCTATTTGTGTAATCATTTGCCTTAATACGGCAAGCTCCTAGGGCCTGTTGACAATCATCTGGCGGCGATTATGCCCGCTGCTAGGTTCCAATTTGCAATATAGCTGACATCAGTTTTGTCATATCGCGTAGCAATGCCCCTAAATTCCTTG
>JAESSB010000045.1 GCA_016764335.1 Magnetovibrio sp. | reverse complement strand
GCATTTGGTTGAAAACTATTTTGCTAAAATCAAGGAATTTAGGGGCATTGCTACGCGATATGACAAAACTGATGTCAGCTATAGTGCAAATTGGAACCTAGCAGCGGGCATAATCGCCGCTAGATGACTGTCAACAGGCCCTAGGACAGCCCTAAATATTATTTTGATAAAGGTTCACAAAGGTAAATAACCGGCTATATTGTCCAAGCGTTTGATTTGTTGCATGTGGGATATTTGGCCTTGTTAAAGCACTGCAGAACTTTGGGTGATATGGTTGCTATTCGCGTTGCTTCTGATAAAGTCGTTAATTTTTACTAACCCAATGTACCTGTTATTCCACGCGTTTAACGAATGGAAATGCTGAAGGCTTTGAAGCGTGTCGAGATTGTGCGTCCTTACGATGAACTTGAAGATATATCGGGTTGCAAGGGATCGAATGGCGATATTTTCGTGATCGGAGAAGATTAAGGGCAGCAAACCGCATAATCTTGGCGAGGAAGCTTATTTAGAGTCAGCAGGAAAGAAAATCCTTTAAGTTCGCTATAATCTTCGAACCTCATCGACTGAAATTAAGCGCATAGTCGTTGCTCAGTATCCCATAGCCTTATATGCTGCATAGCCTGGTGTATACTATGTTTTTGTTTTAATGACCTGTATGGTATAAATAGATATGGTAGATAATATTGATATCGAAAACGACGAAGAGCATAAAACACTTTTAGATGTGGAGGTGGTCATTACGGCTGTTCTAGGTACCACCACGATGAAGGTGAATCAGCTTTTGAAGATGGGGCGTGGTGCCGTTGTGATGTTAGACCGTGGCGTTTCTGAAAATATYGAAGTGAAAGCCGAAGGTAATCTTGTTGCGCTTGGGGAAGTGGTCGTCGTTGAAGATCGTTTGGCCGTTACCATAACTAAAATTTATAAATCGAATATGACAATGTAAGCGATGACTGTGCATAATGAGCAGAAAACGCCTTAATATTTGTGAATATATCTAAATATTTTATCTATAGTAAGTTGTCTTAATCGTAAAAAATCATGGTGAGCCAACAAGGACTTCCATGCTTTTCTTCTGTCTTTATTCGCCCTGGTTACGCATGCCTATATCCTAAGGAAGGGAGTGTGTCGCCATATCGGGGCGCCTTTTTTTGCTTTTTTGTGCGATCTAGATTTGGTGTAGTCCGTTTTAGGTCGCCACATTAAAGGACCGAAGGATAGTGGCGGGTTCAAGTTTGAAGTGCAACACCCGCTTTAAATTCGATGCATTTTCTGGGCGTTAGGTTGTGGTTGAGGATGATCTCTTGAAGGTCTTCCTTGCTTATTTTGTCGATGTTTTGTTTTTTCGGCAAGCCTCACCGCAAGCGACCATTATAGCCCCTTGAAACGTTGTTTCAGAAGGCGCACGAGAGCGTGTTCTCAACCGCTCCTTTTTGCCAACATGCATAAGGCAGCAAGAATCACAGCGACATTTTGCAAGCCGCCTTGATCAGCTTATGCTTCGCGAATTCGCGAGCTTTATCAAACGCAATGGATTTGTAGATTTCTGGGTTCAATCGACAAAAGGTATCAATGATAGCCACCGTTGTTTTTCGGCTTAACTTCGCCGCAATCACATAACGGTTTTTGCGTTCTTTAAAGACTAAAATTGGCCACGTCCGGTGGAAAGTGATCAAATTGCCTTCCCAATGGCCAACGCGTTCCTGTTTGTTGATTTCTCTGCGGCTAGAAACAATGGTGGAACGAGTCTACGACGAACATGGCAGCCTTCTATACTTGGCAAATAGAGATAAATATTTCGTCCTTCAGCGAAAATATCCACTTATAAATCGTCTCATAAGGCGGACCAGGTAAGGCTTCATTTCCCGCTCGCAACCCGCTTGAATTTTGTTGTGGCGTCCAGCTATCTTGTAAGCGTTCTGGTCCGAACGAAGCCCGTTTGGGGTTTGATTCAAAAGACGTTCTCGCCGCTGCCGGGAGAAATATCGACCTTCTGGTGAGCCAAGGTGGTCGCTCCTATCTTGATTGGATTTGCATTTTCGGTCTCGGCTGATTGCCCCAGTTCCCGTGCAACCTTGCAAGGACAATACTCTGCACCCGAAAAGGGCGATGTGTGCTCTTTTATCAAGCGTAATAGGTTCACCCCTAAGACTTGTTAAGCCTTAGGGGAAGCACTATGGTGCGTATCCTGTCATCGCTTCAATCAATAGAATTTCCCCCGGTATTTACCGTTATATAGGCACCAATGGTAGCGGTAAAATGAAAAAGGATGTTAATTTCTTGCTAGATTACAGGGGTGTCACAATTTATATGATCCTAAGGAATCAATATGAAAATCAATATTTACAATACCTTGTGATTAAAACTTGGTCACAGCCAAAGCGATGACGATCATTTTTAGAAACATATAAAAAGGGGTATTCTCATTTATTAAGGGTGTATCATTATATATGACAGTTACATTACAAAAATATGACATACAAAGGTTATAGAGGGCCATAAAAGCTATTTTAGACGAACTGTAACATAATTATGACTAAGGTCTGAATCCAACTCACCGTATTGGCTTATAAAGGCACGATAAAGGTTGATTGGTCCGGCCAAGTACATGGGCCGTTTTTGAGCCTCATCTGCCGCGGAGAGGACGAGGCCCTAAACGTGTTGATAACCGCCGCGTTTTAAACGGTACTGTCTATATTTTACGAACAGGTGCGCCGTGGCGCGATCTACCCGAATGCTGGGGCGCTCACACCATCAATTACAACGTTATGCCCTTGACGGGACGACGAGGTGTTTGGAGGTCAAGCTTTGAGGCTCTTGCCCATTAAACCGAGGATAGCGTGTTTTTTATAGATTGCTCTATCGCCAAGGCTCATCGTGCGGCAACGGGGGTAAAAGTGGGGAATTGGCGCAAGAGACTGGCCCCACCTGCAAAGGTCACAGTGGGGGAGGCTGATAAGCCTTATAATTCAAAAGAAATCCATCAGCGCACCGCCGAGCAAGGTTTGATTGCCGTTATCTCAACGCAAWKMRWSGMRRAMKKGTSWRYCYSRMAGGNTRMWTRATCMTNNGGANGTGGNNTWWKKYSTACYCNGAANGATTWTNNCCCMGAWGSATNATSAGNAANRKTTSAYCNCAWKYWKTGMAAWYMNGGMRMTKRRWTWKWMWSKWYWTGRGGYCRNNTTWKCYAKKNCWGTYMNTRGRTCAATTRAGNTCNCASTNCNTAAATTGTATCGTGTGCGGCRAGYGCGGCTAARTTGACYAAATCMGAAACCGTGGCGCCCAAAGGTGCAATTTGGACGGATYTAGACAGACCCAACAACAGCGGMCCAATGACYGTACCSCCRCCCAATTGTTGCATTAWACCAGAGGCTATGCTGGCAGAATTAAGYCCYGGCATGACCAAGACATTYGCKGGTCCRGTCARTCKYGAAAAYGGGAAAATACGYTGTTGYAGYYCAAAGTTAAGMGCCACATCRGCRTTCATTTCACCTTCGTATTCAAAAGWGACATYCAGGGTATCTAAKAMTTTAACRGCATCGCGCACCACTTGTGTGCGTTCGGGCATGGGATTTCCAAAGTTGGAAAAAGACAATAGKGCWAYGCGRGGCTCTTGACCAAAATCACGRACYTTTTGCGCGGCAAGTTGCGCGGTATCGGCCAGTTGCTGCGCGTCGGGGATAACGCCGACGGAGGTATCGGTCAAAAATACGGTGCGGCCTTGGGCGACCAATAAGGTCAAGCCAACGACGCTTTTATCGGGGCCGGGATCAACGACGCGCAAGATATCGCGCAGCGCAACGTGATAATTTCGTGTGATTCCGGTGATCATCGCATCGGCATCGTTTTGTGCCACCATGGAGGCGCCGAAAATATTACGGTTTTGATTGACCAAGCGTTGGCAATCGCGAAACAACAGGCCTTGGCGTTGTTCGCGGAGRTACAATGCRTCGGTATAGAGTTCGGTGTTGGTGGAYAGCGCSGCATTCATAATTTCAACACCATCCAAATTGGGTAATCCCAAGTCTTGCATTTTTTGGTTAATGAGGTTCGCGCGTCCGATCAGGATCGGCGTGCCATAGCCGGCATTAAAAAAGGCCTGCGCTGCACGAATGGATTTTTCGTCTTCGCCTTCGGCAAACACCACGCGTTTTGGGTGAGCCTGGGTTTCTTGAAAAATTGTCTGCAAGCTTGAGGCTGCCGGGTCAAGTCGGGCCATCAGCTCGTTTTTGTAGGCTTCCATATCGCGAATTGGGCGTTGAGCAACGCCGGAATCCATGGCGGCCTGGGCCACTGCCATGGGGACCCGTGTGATCAAACGCGGATCGAACRGCGCCGGAATGATGTATTCAGCCCCGTATTGTAGATGGCGGCCCGAATAGGCCATGTCGACTTCATCGGGAACGTCTTCACGGGCCAAGGCGGCAATCGCTTGTGCAGCAGCGACTTTCATATCTTCGTTAATGGTGGTGGCGCGAACRTCYAAGGCYCCRCGAAARATGTAAGGAAAGCCCAAAACATTATTGATCTGATTGGGATAGTCCGAACGTCCGGTGGCRATAATRGCATCGGGGCGAACGKCTTTGGCATCTTCRGGCAAAATTTCTGGGTCTGGATTGGCCATGGCAAARATAATGGGYTTGGGSGCCATGGCGGMGACCATGTCTKGGGTTAAAGCRCCTTGGACGGAAAGGCCCAAAAAGACATCMGCGCCGACCAGGGCTTGCGCCAAAGTGCGGGTGTCTGTATTTGCGGCATGGGCGGACTTCCATTGGTTCATACCGACTTCACGGCCTTGGTAAATAACGCCTTTGGWATCGCACATAATCGTGTTGGCGGCGCGCACGCCTAAACATTGTGACAGTTCGATGCAGGCAATGGCCGCAGCGCCTGCTCCATTAACGACGATCTTAATGTCTTCTAGGCGGCGCCCGGTCAGTTCGCAGGCATTAATCAAGCCAGCGGCGGTGATGATGGCGGTCCCATGCTGATCATCAYGAAATACGGGAATATCCATGAGTTCGCGCAGCCGTTGTTCAATGATGAAACATTCCGGGGCGCGAATGTCTTCTAGGTTGATGCCGCCAAAACTRGGSCCAAGGTAGCGCACGGTGTTGATGAATTCATCAACATCAGTGGTATCAACCTCTAAATCAATGCCGTCGATATCGGCAAAGCGTTTAAACAGAACGGCCTTACCTTCCATGACGGGTTTTGAAGCTTGTGCTCCTAAATTACCCAGCCCTAAAACGGCGGTGCCATTGGTGATAACGGCAACCAGATTACCCTTGGCAGTGTAGTCATAGGCCAGTTGAGGGTCGCGTTGGATTTCCAAACAGGGAGCGGCCACGCCGGGGCTGTAGGCCAGGGCCAAATCATGTTGTGTCGTGAGCGGCTTGGTCGGGCGAATTTCGATTTTTCCGGGACGCCCACTGGCGTGCATGACCAAAGCTTCTTTATCGAGGGCATTTTGTTTGTCGGTCCTGGTTTTGGTCATGATGAATATTGCTTTCTTGGGGAGGTTTTAAGAAATATTTGGTGAAGTCTTAGGTCCGGCGTTCGTAAACATGAACGTTGTGGGCGCYGAATTTTTCCAATACTTTTTCAGCTATTTTTTCTTGGGCTWCWGTTGGRCAATAGACCCASAKTATMACGCCGCCAGCMGCCAAGGCATTGGCAAAATTTTCGGTGTGCGGTGTGGCGGTGACTTCGTCTAAAATATCTTTGACAACAACGCCGGCGGTGGCGGCCCCGATGACGCTGGCGATGACGGCAGCCGTTGGCCCCCCGGCCAGTAAAATGCCCCCGGATGTCACAAGTGGTCCTTCATATTGAATTTCTCCGACCAATGCGGTCAGCACGTCTTTCCAGGTTTTACCCGGCGCCCCGGCGGCTTCAAGGGTTTCGTGACTGTCGAGAACCGATAGGTCCGTTCTGGCAAAACCAGCGTCGTCGATCAGGTGATGGACTGCGGCTTCAAAATCCAAACGATCCTGAAACAAACCAACGACTTCACGGATGGTTCGGGGGGTGGCATCGGTCATGGTGATTTACCCTCTAAAATTATACGTTTTTAAATGTTAACAGCCAAATGTACTTTCGCATATTACTAATGATGTTTATTGTGCACTCTATGGTCCAAGATTTAAACAACGCCTCAAAAAATAAATCCGCATCCGCCGCAAAGCCCGAAAAGGTAACGCCGATGATGGTGCAGTTKKTGGCCRYYNNGGYCGWRSMTCAAGATTCGATTCTCTTTTACCGCATGGGTGATTTTTATGAATTGTTTTTTGACGACGCCGTTCAAGCGGCCCGGGCCTTGGATATCACCCTCACCAAACGCGGCAAACATCAGGGTCAAGACATCCCCATGTGCGGCGTTCCAGTCCACAGTCACGATCAATATTTATCTAAATTGATTCGCAAGGGTTTTCGCGTTGCCGTGTGCGAACAAACGGAAGACCCGGCGCAGGCGAAAAAGCGCGGCCCTAAATCGGTTGTGAACCGTGCCGTGGTTCGGGTCGTCACCCCTGGCACCATCACCGAAGACGCTTTATTAGATGCCCGGTCCAATAACTATCTTGCTGCGTTGGGCGAAGCCGAAGGCAAGCTGGGCTTGGCGTGGATAGACGTGTCAACGGGACAATTTTTTACGCAAAGTTCAACGGTACAAACCTTAGGGGCCCAATTGGCGCGCCTAAAACCGGGCGAAGTGTTGGGTGCAGATAGTCTGTTTGCCCGGGACGGGTTAAAAGATGTGTTGGACGAATGGCGCAGCATTCTTACGCCGTTACCTGCATCCCGGTTCGACAGCACCAACGGAGCCAAACGGTTAGAAACCACCTTTGGCGTGAAAACCTTAGACGCCTTTGGCGGTTTTAGCCGGGCCGAGGTGGCCGCTGCCGGGGGGTTGTTGGATTACATCATTTTAACACAAAAAGGCAAGCTACCGCGCCTGAGCCACCCGGTGCGCATTGCCACCAATGGGGTGATGGAAATCGACGCGGCGACACGGCGTAATTTGGAACTGTCACAAACGTTGTCCGGGACGCACAAGGGATCGCTGTTGAGCATTGTTGATATGACTGTGATGGGGGTCGGTGCGCGCTTGCTGGCGGGCCGTTTGGCGGCGCCGCTCACCAACGTGGATGATATCGAAGACCGCCTTGCCGACGTACAATTTTTTGTCAACAAAGGCCGCCTAAAAGAAGACCTGCGCACGCTTTTTTCGCGGTGCCCCGATTTGGAACGCGCCCTTTCCCGTCTGACCTTAGGACGGGGTGGGCCGCGCGATTTGGCTGCTGTGCGCGATGGCCTGAACATAAGCGCGGATATACGAGATTTGTTCGCGGCGCACGACCTGCCCACGGGGGTGGACCACAGCCTGACCAATTTGGGGGCGCACGGCCAATTGGTGGCTGAATTACAGGCCGCCTTAGGCCAAGATTTGCCGTTGCTGGCACGTGATGGGGACTTTGTGCGGGGGGGCTATCGGCCTGAATTGGATGAATTGCGCACGTTGCGTGACGAAAGCCGCCGCTTGATCGCCGGACTGCAAAGCGGTTACCAAGCTGATACTAAAATTGCCACGTTGAAAGTTAAGCACAACAGAGTTTTGGGCTATTTTATCGAAGTTTCCGCACGCCACAGCGACCCCTTAATGAGCCCTGACAATGACTATATCCACCGCCAAACGATGAAGGACGTGGTGCGCTTTTCAACGGTCGAACTGGGTGAACTTGAAGGTAAAATTGCGCGCGCCGCCGATGGGGCCACGGCTTTGGAGTTGAGCACATTTACACAATTGGTGGACTTGGTGATTGGGCACGTTGAAGCGATTGCGCAAGCGGCACTGGCACTGGCCGAATTGGACGTTGCATCCAGTTTGGCCCAGTTGGCGGAAGACCGTCAATTTGTGCGTCCAGTGGTCGATCTGTCGCGGGACTTCGAAATAACGGGGGGGCGGCACCCGGTGGTCGAAGCGGCTTTGCAGGCTGGCGAAGGCGAAAAATTCGTCGCCAATGATTGCGTCCAAAATGATGAAACGGGCCGCTTGTGGTTGCTCACCGGACCGAATATGGCGGGTAAATCAACGTTCTTGCGCCAAAATGCCTTGATTTGCGTGTTGGCGCAGATGGGCAGTTTTGTGCCGGCGGCTTYSGCGCGCATTGGCATGGTTGATCGGTTGTTTTCACGGGTTGGTGCGGCCGATGATTTGGCGCGCGGGCGTTCGACATTCATGGTTGAAATGGTCGAAACGGCGGCAATTTTGAATCAGGCGGGTGAGCGYGCGATGGTGATCTTGGACGAAATCGGGCGCGGTACGTCAACCTATGACGGTCTATCCATCGCCTGGGCGGTGGTCGAACAYCTATACGAAGTCAACACATGCCGGGCCCTATTCGCCACCCATTATCATGAACTGAYCGCCCTGAATGCCAAATTGGATGGCCTAAGTTGTCATGCCATGAAGGTGAAAGAGTGGAAAGAGCAAGTGGTGTTTTTGCATGAAGTCGGCCGCGGCGCGGCGGCGCGGTCGTACGGCATTCATGTGGGCAAGTTGGCGGGGTTGCCGGACTCAGTGGTGCAGCGCGCAACAACGATTTTAAAAACATTGGAAGAGGGCAAGGAATCGTCAACGGTGACAAAACTGGCCGACGATTTGCCGTTGTTTTCCCATGCTCCGGCCCTGCTGGACTCGGCGCAGGGCCCCCGCAAAACATCCGCCGTCGAAGACGCGGTCAAGGTCGTGCTCCCCGACGAAATGACCCCCCGCGAAGCCTTGGACTTTTTGTATCGCTTGAAAAGTATGGCGGATTAAGTTTCTTCGGCGATCTGGTCGGTGGGCGCGCGGGTGGCAATGTCTGGATAAGCCGCGCGCAGGGCGGCAAAATCTTTGAACGCGGCCAAATGTTCAAACAAGGCGATGATGCCATCGACGGAMGGGCCGGACCTTGCCCCCATGGCGATGCGCAGTGAACTGTATTTGAGGTCGGGCACAAAGCCCATTTCAAAGCGGTGGCCGCGAAAGCCAAAGCTGTTGCCTAAGACCAAACAGAGATTTCGCGCATGGATTTCAAATTCTAAGACCGTGCGCAACACGTCGCGATCGGTGTGGTCGTCCGATTGGTAATGGATATTGACGTAAGGCGATACGGCCCATGGCTTGTCGTGGTCTTGTCCCAACGCTGGATGAATAACCTGACCTATGAGTGAGCCCGTGGACTTAGAGACAAGGTCCAAGGCGAGGGCAAGCCGTTGATTATTGTCAAAAACGGCTTGGCAATAGTTGGCAAATAGCATGCGGTCCAAGATAAAGGAAGCCGATAAAACCGCGTATTCATCTTGGGACAGGCCGCTTCCAAACGTGGCGCGGGATACCTGCAAGTTATTTGCAATCTGTTTGAGGTGCAGGCGGTGGTCTTCAAAATCTGGGCACCACAGCGTCATAAGGCCTAAATTGGACAGTTCCAGGCCTTGTTGATCAAGCTTGAGGCCTGARCGGATGTTCACCACCAAACTGGGTGGATTATCCTTCAACATGCGGCAAAACCGTTCAAGGGGAAAGGTGTCWCCGACAAGCGAGGTGTCAAACACAATCACGCAGGGTTGACCGTGCGGGCGGTCTATACAGGCCTGGACAAAGCCATCCATATCGAACACATCCAACTGAATATTGGCGGCGACAGGTTCAATGAGGATGAGGTCGGCAAGGCCCGCCGTAACGGCAGCACACAGCTTTTTTTGGTCGCCGTGCTTGCGCCCTTGAAAGCGTTTATCGCACAGCACATGCAAGGCTTTTGAAATTTCAAAATAACCGCCGAACCAATGCATCTGCAGAGACCGAGGGGGCAATTTAAATATGTCATGGCCAAAGGCCCGAAAGATTTGCAAAAAAAGGGTGATCGCCGACATGCCGCTGGAAAACACCCGTGTTTCAGACTGCCAATTTTCGGGCGGTGGGCTTTGGGTATCTAGGCGTTGTTCTAGGTCTTGTGGCTTAATCCAGCGATCATAAGGGTATGACACGGGCACATCGCCCGGCAAGAGTTTGCGTTGGCGGTGCGGGGGTGACATCATATAGCTGGCGGATCGCAAATACACCTGGTGCAGCCAGCGCTGGCGCAAATCGAGGCTTAAATTTTCCAGCAGTTGTTCGCCCTCCAGCGATTCCAGGTTGGGATTTTTCAGCAACGCATCGGCTCGCTTGCGCCAGCCGTCCAGAAAGGCTGGGTCGTTTTTCGTTGACGGRGCCTCAAACACCTTGCCCATACGATTTGACAAAGCGATTAAGTGCATGCATTCATCTTTACCGGGGTGCTGAGACATGAAAATCCTCGTGTATGAGACCGAAGGTGATAAACCTTATATACAATTATACAATGCACCGCGTGATAACGCCACTTAAGGAAATGACATGCGATTAAAAGCTACAAAACCGCGCGCAATTGTAAATCGCAAGCTCTTTCACGGTGAACTGTCGGCGCTGGCCGCCGGCGATCCAAAGGCTAATTTTATCAAACCAAAATCGCGCAACGCCGTGTTGAGTTTGTTTAAAAAATATCTAAGCGATGGTCACAATGAAGTGCAACGGCGTTTTGAAGGTCGTGAAGTTAGTGGAGCTGGAACCCTGTGCGCGGGGTCATATTTGTTGGATCAAATGATTCGCACCTTGCATGAATTCACCATCACCACTGTTTTTCCGAACATCAAAAATCACGATATATCGGTGGTGGCAACAGGTGGCTATGGCCGCGCGGAAATCGCCCCACAGTCGGATTTGGACATCATGTTTTTGCTGCGCTCGCAAAAGACCTCCGACGTCACTCAGGCGGTCGAGTGGATGCTCTATATGTTGTGGGATATGGGGCTTAAGGTTGGCCACGCCACGCGCACCATTGGCGAAACCGTGGACATGGCTAAATCTGATATTACGATATCCACCAGCCTGCTAGAAGCGCGGTGGGTTTGCGGCGATCAAGATTTATTTTTGGCCTTCGAAAAAAGTTTTGAGAAGCATGTGGTCCAGGGTTCGGGGCGTGATTTTATCAAGGCTAAACTTGATGARCGCGATGTYCGYCATAGTCGYATGGGCRAYACGCGCTATGTCTTGGAACCCAACCTCAAAGACGGTAAAGGTGGCCTGCGCGATTTACAGACGTTGTTGTGGATCGCTAAATATTTGTACCGCGTGAACACCGTTGAAGGCTTGATGAAGTGTGGGGTACTGGACAAAATCGACGCCAAACGCTTTGCCAAGRCGCAACGCTTTTTGTGGACGGTTCGCTGCCATCTGCACTATTTATCAGGTCGACCAGATGAAACCATCAGCTTTGATGTGCAAACGGAACTGGCCCACCGCATGGGGTATATGGATCGCAAGAGCGGCAGCGCCGTCGAACGCTTCATGAAGCACTATTTTGTTGTGGCCCGCGAAGTYGGYGACTTAACGCGGGTTATTTGCGCCGTGTTGGAAGACCGGCTTGCCAAAAAACCTCTGATCACCCTACCCTCGTTTCACTTTCGCAAAAAGCTTATGCCGGGGTTTCGCCTGGATCGCGGGCGCTTGAATGTGACCGGAGTCGAAGTCTTTAAAGAGGACCCCATCAAGATTTTGAGATTGTTTTTTGAAGCTGAAAAATTTGATCTTGATATTCACCCCGAAGCCCTGCGCTTGGTGCAACAAAACCTGAAACTGATTAATGGAAAAGTGCGTAAAAACCCGCAAGCCAATGCCTTGTTTATGGATATGCTGTGTACCCCAAAAGGCCCACGGCTGGTGCTGAACAGGTTGAGCGAGTCTGGCGTTATGGGGCGCTTTGTGCCCGAATTTGCCTTTGTGACCGCCCAGATGCAATACGACATGTACCATGTGTACACCGTGGACGAACACACCATTCGCGCCATTGATATTTTAAGCCGTATCGAACGCGGRTTGTTGGYCGACGATCAYCCGTTGTCGACCAAAGTCATCCAGGACTTACAGTCGCGCCGGGTTTTGTACGTTGCCGTATTTTTACACGACATCGCCAAGGGACGTGGCGGCGATCACGCAGTGATTGGTGCCGAAATGTCTAAATCTTTGTGCCGCCGTTTCGGGCTTAACGATTGGGAAAGCGAAGCCGTTGAGTGGTTGGTGTTACATCATTTGGATATGAACCGCATGGCCTATAAACGCGATCTATCCGACCCGCAAACAGCGCGCGATTTTGTTGCGATCGTACAATCACCGGAACGTTTGCGCATGTTGATGATTTTAACCGTTGCCGACACCCGCGCCGTCGGCCCAACGGTGTGGAACGGCTGGAAGGCCTCTCTGTTGCGTGAATTGTATTACAGTACGCAAGAAGTCATGTCGGGGGCTTTGCCGATRGAACGTCGCGACATYCGGGCCGAACGCGTTCTGKYCGGGTTGCGGGCTCATTTAAGYCAGGRTGCAAAGGCTTGGCCGCWGGATGATATTGAGTGGTTTATCGCCCAGGGTCATTCTAATTATTTYTTGTCGTTTGASGTTGATGCCTTGGTGCGYCACGCTMAAATTGTGCGCCACGCCAAAAATGAAGMGGCTCCATTATACATTGAAACTCGGGCCGTGGAAAATATGGATGTGACCGARGTGTTGATCCATGTTGTCGATCATGCCGGGTTGTTTTCCAGCATCACCGGGGCCATGGCGYTATCGGGGGCCAATATTGTGGATGCYAAAATCGCCACGCTTGGCAACGGTATGGCGTTAGACACSTTTTGGGTTCAAGACATTGCSGGYCATGCTTTTACGGGCCAAGATCGGATCAAGCGTTTGAAAACCCGTATTCAAGATGCTATTGCCGGACGTATACGGCCGAAAAGGGAACTTGAAGATGAATACTCACGGCGTCTTATTTCGCGCACCGAAGTTTTTGAAGTCGCGCCTCGAGTGTTGGTGAACAACCAGGCTTCCCGTTCGGCGACTGTTATCGAAGTCAACGGTCGCAACCGTCAGGGGCTGCTCTACGACATCACGACGGCCCTCAGCAAATCAGGGGCGCAAATCACCTCGGCGCATATTTCCAGTTATGGTGAACGGGTTGTTGATGTGTTTTATGTGCGCGACATCTTCGGCCTAAAAATCGACCAAGACAGTAAAATTAAAACCCTAACCAAGACCGTTCTTGAAGCCATCGGTGATGCCCATGGGAACCCGCTCAGTGCGGAGGTAAAGTCTTTAACCTTTTGATTTTTGCAGACCCCCTTATACTGCTGCCAACGCAACTTTTTAAAGGCTAAGTATGTCCCTAATACGATCCATTGCCACGGTGGGCAGCATGACGCTGATCTCGCGCATTTTGGGCTTCGTTCGAGATGTCGCAGTGGCTTGGGCGTTGGGGGCTGGGGGAATGGCAGACGTGTTTTTCGTTGCCTTTAAACTGCCTAATTTATTTCGTCGTTTGTTTGCTGAAGGGGCGTTTAATCTTGCCTTCGTGCCGATTTTTGCAGGAAAATTGGAATTATATGACGAAGATAACCCGCGCACATTTGCAGCCCAAGCCCAAAGTGGGTTGTTGGTGATGCTCTTATTGTTCACGTTGGTGGTCGAATTGGCTATGCCGTGGGTGGTGATGGCGATTGCGCCGGGCTTTGTTGATGAGCCAGAAAAATTTACCTTGGCCGTAAGCCTCGTGCGCATCACATTTCCCTATTTGATTTTTGTTTCGATGGTGTCATTGTTGGCGGGTATTTTAAATTCGTTGGGCAAGTTTTGGGCAGCTGCGGCGTCACCGATCTTGTTAAACATCTGTTTGATCACGGCGGTCTTTGGTTTAACGCCGCTGCTGCAAAGCCCGGCCCATGCCTTGAGTTGGGGCGTGGCGGGCGCGGGCGTGGTCCAGTTGGCGTGGATGGTTTATCACACGAGGCGCGCGGGCTGGTTGGTGCCGTTGGTGCGGCCGCGTTTGACCGACGATGTTAAACGTTTACTTAAGCGTCTGGCTCCGGTGGCCGTGGGGGCTGGAATCTATCAAATCAGCCTGCTCATCGATACCATTATCGCCTCGTTATTGGCCTCTGGTTCGATTTCATATCTGTTTTATGCCGATCGATTGGTGCAACTGCCGCTGGGTGTGGTTGGCGTTGCCGTGGGCACGGCGTTGTTGCCGATGTTGTCACGACAAATTAAATCGAGCAATGGTCAAGCCGCCATGAACAGCCAAAATCGCGCCCTTGAATTTGCCTTATTCTTAACTCTGCCCGCAGCGGCGGCCTTGATCGTCATGCCCCAAACCTTAATCGAAGTCTTGTTTCAACGCGGCGCATTTACCGCCGATGCCACGCATAAAACGGCAATGGCTCTGATGGTTTTTGCCATGGGTCTGCCCGCCTTTGTGATGGTCAAGGCCTTAGCCCCCGGATATTTTGCCCGCGAAGATATGTCGACGCCGATTAAAATCGGTGGAGTGTGCGTGGTGGTGAATATCGTTATTGCGGTGAGCTTGATGGCACCGATGGCCCACGTGGGGTTGGCGGTGGCGACGGTGGTGAGCCAATGGCTGAATGTTATTTTATTGGCGACGGTGTTGATCCGCCGCAAGCATTTTCGCTTTGATGCGCGTCTACGAAAACGCCTGCCGCGTATTTTCATGGCCAGCGTGATTATGGCGATGATCGTGCTGGCTTTGCAGTCATTTTTGGCGCCTCAACTTCACGGTGCCTTATTTGATCGAATTTTGGCTCTGATGGGGATCATTGGGGGCGGGCTGTTGACCTATGCTCTGTGTGCTTATCTGTTCGGGGCGGCGACGTTGCGCGATGTCAAGTTGGCTCTGGGCAAAATGCCAGCGTCTTGACCGAATAGGGCGAAACATCATAACCTATCGAACTTAGTTTTAACCATCCGGTCCACACGGAAGGGACATTTTATGGGACGTATTTTTTCGGGCATCCAGCCCACGGGCAACCTTCACCTTGGCAATTATTTGGGCGCGGTGCGCAATTGGGTCAATCTGCAAAATGACTTTGAATGTCTGTTTTGCGTGGTCGATATGCACGCCATCACGGTCTTTCAAGACCCGGTTGAGCTGCGCAATTCCACCCGTGAAGTCGCGGCCGCGATGATTGCGTCTGGCGTTGATGCGCAAAAGCACATTATCTTCAACCAATCTCAGGTGCCTGGACATGCGGAATTAGCGTGGATTTTTAATTGTGTAGCGCGCATGGGTTGGTTAAATCGTATGACCCAATTTAAGGAAAAGGCTGGCAAGCATAAGGAAAATGCATCGGTCGGACTGTACGCGTATCCGAATCTGATGGCGGCCGATATTTTATTGTACAAAGCCACCCATGTTCCGGTGGGCGAAGATCAAAAACAGCACTTGGAACTTGCCCGCGATATTGCCGCGAAGTTCAATCATGATTTTGGCGTCCCCGATTTTTTTCCGTTGCCCGAACCGCAAATTTTTGGCACCGCCACGCGGGTGATGAGCCTTAAAGATGGCACCAAGAAAATGTCAAAATCCGAYCCGTCGGATYTATCGCGCATTAATATGACCGATGACGCCGACACYATCGTYAAAAAAATTCGCAAGGCYAAGTCRGATGCRGAATTKTTGCCCGAYARCGTTGAAGGYCTAGAAGRTMGGCCCGAAGCGAAAAAYCTGCTGAATATTTACGCGACCCTGTCCAATGCGACYTTGKCSGAAGTGTGCRCGCAATTTGGCGGATTGGGYTTTGGTCCGTTCAAGMAAARYTTGGCYGRTCTGGCGGTGGAAAAACTAAGYCCRATTCAAAACGAAATGCGGCGYTTGRTCGCYGATCCGACCAGCGTCGATGCCGTGCTGCACGAYGGMGCCGAACGCGCGCGCGCGATGGCGGCCCCMATYTTGGCTGAAATTAAGGATACGGTTGGTTATTTGCRGGCTTGAAATAGAARGTAARGYGCACCATATYTCTAACAACCCTNAAAAWTTCTTGAGGAACGATCATGTTTATTCAAACCGAAGCRACTCCAAACCCSGCAACCTTGAAGTTTTTGCCGGGCACYGATGTTATGGGTGCMRACGGCACCGCGAACTTTGTCGATGCMGAGGCGGCGAGCGGGTCSCCCYTGGCYTTGGGCTTGTTTAMGATTGATGGCGTAGAGGGCATCTTTTTRGGCGCGGAYTTTGTGACCGTGASCAAAAATGACGATMTGGATTGGGAAGTTGTGAAACCGCGCGTMTTRGCRGCGATTATGGACCATTTCACCCAAGGYCWTGAGGTSATRACGAAARCGCAAGAYGTYGCAGCATCYTCAGAAGAMGATTCTGAAATCGTGGTTAAAATTAAAGAACTYTTGGAAACSCGGGTGCGTCCRGCMGTGGCCCAAGACGGCGGCGACATCGTATACCGTTCCTTTGAAGATGGTGTCTTGTATCTGAGCATGCAGGGGTCATGTGCGGGTTGCCCCAGTTCCACGGCAACGTTGAAAAACGGCATTGAAAACATGATGCGCCATTACGTGCCCGAAGTTTTAGAGGTTCGGGCGGCGTCTTAAAAGACCCTGCGACGCGTTGCAAACCATAGATTTATAACTGTCCCGTCTAGAATTTAGATGGGGCAGTTTGATTTTCTGTAAGGGGACCAAGCACTTGGCAGGCGTAAAATTTTGTGCTGGAAAAATATAAAAAAAGAGCTTATAAGCTTCGCCAGTGCGATAATGTATAGTGATTAAATGTGGTTTTTGATCCTAAATATAGGATTTTTCGCACCACATAGGATTGGAACTAAGACCGAGGTTTAAACCCGGCTTTCCTTTCAACATAACCGTAGAAAGCTTCAAATTGGACATGAAAATATTTCATTACACATCATTTGTTATGACTTGTTCTATGGCGTTGATCTTGGTCAGCATTGGCGTGTTGATGCCAACCCCTTCTAGGGTGTCGGTGGTCCAGGCCAGTTTCCCCGCTGATACGCCCAATGAAAATGTTTCCAMSAMYGYRSTCRSYWMTGKYRATGGSTYTGKKTYKYYCACAAAATTAAATTATGATTTGGCGGCGGTGTTGCGGGGCGATCGCGCCGTGCCTCGGATTACCTTAGCTAGTTTCCCTGCTGAATTGAGTGCGACGAATGAAAGTGCGGCCCGTAAGGCAATTTTTTTTAAGACCGTTTTACCGCTGGTGCTTCAGGTCAACGAACAAATTCATCAAGACCGCACTCGCTTACAAGCTTTGGCGGTGCAACAAAAGTCACATCGCTCACTTTCTGGGGTAGACCGCTTGTGGTTGGCGGTTATGGCGGCCAGATACGGCACCCCGCGCAATAATATTAGCGCATTGTTAAGCCGTCACGATGTGGTGCCCCCGTCGTTGGTTTTGGCTCAGGCGGCCACCGAAAGTGCCTGGGGTACGTCGCGGTTCGTGCGTGAAGGCAATGCGATGTTTGGGGAATGGACGTTTTCGGCCACGCAAAGTGGCATCGTGCCATTGGCACGCGAAGTGGGTAAATCACACCGGGTGCGCGCCTTTGCCTCCCTTCGCGATTCGATAGATAGCTATGTGACCAATTTAAACAAACACCGCGCGTATAAAGAATTTCGAGCCATGCGCCGCGCGATGCGCAAATCGGGCCAGACCCTAGACGGAATGAAGTTGGCGGGTACCCTATACCGCTATTCCCAACGCGGGACGATCTATGTCGATGGATTACGGGCGTTGATGACCAGCAATAACTTGAGCCGCGTCGACGGCGTACACCTCAGCGCCGAAGGCATGATCGAACCGCTCATTTAAGTCCCTCCCCTCTGAAATTCGTGTGGTTAGAAAATCTAACGCAGAAATGTCGTGACTTTTTCCATCTTATTGGATATTTCGGCGGGGATTTTCTGCGTTCCCGACTATATCCAGCCGGGCGAAGGCCTGAATAGTGTGGGTTGGGCATTTCTGGGGGTGTTTGTCCTCAACGCTATGTTCCGCTTTTTTCAGGAGTATCGCGTCGAATGGACCATGGAAGAATTGCGCAAGTTTTGGCTGCAACGGGTGTTGGTACAACATGGTAGCGAAGATATTGAAATTTCGGCGGAACACTTGGTATCGGGTGACGTGTTGATGGTGCGTGAAGGCGACAAGGTGCCCGTGGATGCGCGACGGATTGAAGTGCAAAATTTAATCGCGAACAACGTCCCATAAACCGGAAAAGATCTGCCATATGTATAATAGACTCGCTTCATAATAGCGTACGATTTTTGATCATGCTTAATCTAGGGTCTTTGTTTTATGCCGTTTTCAAGTTGATGTTTGCCAAGGCCCCTACATTTTTGGCGATCATGTTTTGTCGGCCATTATTACGGTGAGTATCAGCAACAATTCTGAATGTCTTCATCCGGCCGATTGCATGTTCCACGCCAACACGAAGGCTGGAATGCCAGCGGTTATAAGCTTTGTCTTCTTTGGCTTTTTATCGGGATTTCAAAATCTGTCCCAAGATATCCTAAGTCTCCTAAAACCATCGTGTCAGGTGGTTTTACAACACGGCTTTCATCAAAAATTCTCTTGTCCTGTCGGGAGCCGTTTTGTGCCGGGCCAACCGCCATA
>JAESSB010000044.1 GCA_016764335.1 Magnetovibrio sp. | reverse complement strand
CCCCCTGGGAGCGTCTTCAACAAAGTCCCGGTTTTTCCACGTCTTAACCGTCCTTGGATCAAGACCATAGCACTGACTCAACTCTTAGAGCGAAGCTTCCGAGCGCTGTAGTTCTGCTCTGATGGCGTACATCGTCTTGGCACATCCGTATAAGACCTGTCCCATAAGTCCGCCCGTGATGATTAGTCTGTATAATATACGACATAACAGCCCGGGACTAAACACCTAGCTGACTTTTTCTGAATGAGAGTGTGAACTCAAATTAACGTATTAAATTGTTCAGGTAAAGTGTGATTCGATCCTTCTCCGGAGGATTTACATCATGAGGTTTAATTGATCGGACCAATAATAGGCCGCTCTTGAGCCACACATGCCACGAGGAGAATGAAACCCTAAACGTGTTGATATCCGCCGTATTTTAAACGGTATTTCCTTTATATTACGAACAGGTGCGTCGTGGCGCGATCTGCCAGAATACTACGACCCTCACACCATCATTTGCAATCGTTAAGCCTGTGCGGCAACGGGCGCTAAAGGAGGAACTTGCGCAGGATATTGGCCGCTCATGCAACCACCACACACGTAAATTTCACGCCGGTGTTGATGAAAACGGGCGGTCAGGTTCAAGACAGCCAAGTGATGTTTCACCTTACTAGACGGTGCCGGAAAATCAAACGCCCAAAAACAAATCCCATACGACAAGCGCCTTTATCGCATGCGCAACAGCGTTGAGCGGTTCTTTGTACGATGGAGGACATGAGACGATTGACCACTCGACATGAAAACAAAGCACTAATTTTCTGGCAATGGTGCAGATATTTTCCATTTGGTTATGGATCAATCAAGTCCACCCCTAATCAAAAAACTTGCTTTTATTCAGTCTGTTAATTAGTTTAATGGACTCATTATGTTTGACTTCTAATGTAACATACTATGGCAACCTTAAATGAATGATGCATTAGAGTATAATTTGTCTTCGAATTTAATCATATTATACTGCACTTAAGTACTCTATAGTTTTCGAAGGCATACAGAAATAAGGACGCGGCACATTATGAATGCGCCACACGATAAGGCATCAGAAGAAGCCCTCCATCACGAACTTTCAGGACTTCTTAAATACATCACACGCGTTCGCCAAGAAATTGCGACGATTTCGCGTCCTGCGGATGAAGAACATCATTTTGGCTCCATGGCCGACCAATTGGATGCCGTGATCAAGGCGACTGACGATGCCTCCAACACCATTATGGGCTGCGCCGAAAATAATGACGAGATTCTTTTGGAACTCCGCAAAACTGTAACAGACCCTGAACAACTTAAGTTGATGGAAAAAATATCCAACAACGGAATGGACATTATCCAGGCCTGCAGCTTTCAAGATTTGACCAGCCAGCGCGTTACGAAGGTTGCACGGTCAATCACTTACGTCGAAGATCGTGTATCTGCTCTTGCCCAAGTGTGGGGCAAGGCAGAACTTGATAAAGTTGAAGTTAAAGGCACCGAAAAATCTGAAGATGAAAAACTTCTAAATGGTCCGGCCCTTGACCCCACGCAATCTATTGATCAAGCTGCAATTGACGCCCTCTTCGACTAAATGATGTGGCTATAAGTATAAAAACCCCTGCCTTAACGGCGGGGTTTTTGTTTTGCAATTGTCGTGCTAGTGTCCCTGTAAATGAACACTAGAAAACAGAGGATCAATATGACTCGTTTTTTTTCTATACTCGCAACACTATTWTTAGGAACKCTTTTGATRACCCAATCTGCYGATGCTCAAGATTTGGAAAAYACYCTATACCTTGAYCTTAAAGATGGCCGCGTGGTCATTGAATTACGYCCYGACCTTGCCCCCAAGCACGTTGCWCGCATYAAACAACTGGYCCGCGAAGGCTTTTATGACGGGCTAACATTYCACCGCGTTATGAGTGGCTTCATGGCCCAAGGCGGAGACCCCGATGGYACGGGYAYGGGGGGATCKGGKCARAACYTACCCGCAGAATTTTCCCGTGAACCCTTTGTYCGRGGCGTCATGGGTATGGCACGTTCCCAAGATATCAACAGTGCTGATTCACAATTTTTCATCATGCTAGGCGATGCACCGCACCTGAACAACCAATACACCGTTTGGGGTAAAGTTAGCGAAGGCATGAATTTTGTCGATAACATCAAAAAAGGCAGCAGTCGTAACAACGGCGCCATATCAGGTACCCCCGACAAGATCGTACGTATGCAAGTTGCCGCTGACGCCAATTAAAGAACGCGCGCCATCGTTTGCGCCTTAAACAAAGGAAATATCCGTGTACCATATCGCCATCCTCGTTACCGCTATTCTTCTCCTCCTTGGCCTCATCCTTGCCTTGTATTTAAAAGGTCCAAGCAAACCCGATGCGGTTTTGTATAAAGGTTCTGGCGAAACCAACCTTGATCTCGATAGTCCTGAAAACACATTGTTTTTAGACCTTAAAGACGGTCGCGTCGTGATTAAAATGCGTCCTGACCTAGCTCCCAAACACGTTGCCCGCATCAAAGAATTGGTTCGCAAGGGTTTTTACAATGGATTAAACTTCCACCGCGTCATTGAAGGATTTATGGCCCAAGGCGGTGATCCCATGGGGAACGGCTCTGGTGGCTCTGGCCTCAATCTTGGTGCTGAATTTTCTCATGAAAAATTTGAACGCGGTGTCGTAGGTATGGCCCGTAGCCAGGGTAACAATAGTGCTGATTCCCAATTTTTTATAATGTTGGGCGATGGACGCTGGCTTGACAACAATTACACCGTTTGGGGCACAGTTAGCGAAGGCATGAATTTCGTCGATGGCATCAAAATTATTGATTCCAGTACTGTTGGTATCTCCGCATACGAACCCGATCAAATCGTTCGCATGCAAATTGCCGCTGATGTATCAGAATAAATACAATCTTCTACCCTTGTAGAGCAGCTTCAATTGCGTCAAGCGCAGCTTGTGCTTGACCGCCATTGGGGCCGCCTGCTTGRGCCATGTCRGGRCGGCCGCCRCCGCCTTTTCCACCAMCRSCGACGCTCCCCACACGCACCAAATCTACCGCATTAAAGCGATCGATAAGATCTTTGGTCACACCAACGACCAAAGACGCCTTGCCATCGGTCACAGAGACGACCGTCACCACACCGGATTTAATTTGTGCTTTAAGATCATCAACCAAACTTTTCAGTTCGTTGCCTGGAATGTCTTCTAAAAGCTTTGGGGCAAAGGTGATGTCACCGATGGTTTTGGTTTCGATCCCACCACCCGATGCTCCACCAGAAGCCAACTTTTTACGCAGGTCTTGGATTTCTTTTTCCATTTTTTTGCGTTCATCCAACACCTGTTTAACCCGCGCAGGAACTTCGGCGGGGCTAGACTTTAACGTTGCTGCAGTCGCTTGCAAAGCACGTTCTTGGGACTCAAGGTATTCAATTGCCGCAGCGCCCGTTAGGGCTTCAATGCGGCGCACCCCCGAACCGACGGCCCCTTCAGAAATCACCTTCAATAGGCCAATATCACCCGTGCGTGACACGTGAGTGCCCCCGCACAATTCAACGGAAAAGTTCTTATCTGAACCACCGCTCATGACGGTACCCATGGACACCACACGAACTTCATCTCCGTATTTTTCCCCAAATAAGGCCATGGCGCCCGCATCGACGGCATCTTCAGGGGTCATCAAACGGGTTGTGACCTTGGTGTTCGCACGTACTTGCCCGTTCACCATCAATTCAATATCGGCCAATTGTTCTGTCGTAACGGCTTTGGGGTGTGAAATGTCGAAACGTAGGCGTTCATTGGACACCATTGAACCCTTCTGCGAGACATGCAGGCCAAGTTCACGGCGCAATCCTTCGTGCAACAGATGGGTCGCGGAATGATTGGCGCGAATTTGCGAACGGTGTGCAGGGTTGACACTCAACGTCACGTCTAGATCAGGACGCACCACGCCCTTAATGACTTTACCAATATGCACATGTACGGCGGCTAATTTCTTCTGAGTATCCATAATTTCAATCACGAGACCTGGTGCGGTGATCTGCCCGATATCGCCCATTTGACCGCCCGACTCACCATAAAACGGTGTTTGATTGGTGACCAGTTGCACCTCATCGCCAACGCACGCCTCATCAATCCGTTCGCCATTCATTATTAAAGCCGTTATTTGCCCTTGCGCATGTTCCGTCTCATAACCCAAAAAGTCTGTGACGCCGATTTGGTCTTTGATATCGAACCATAAGGCGTCTGTGCTGGCTGACCCTGAACCTGACCAACTTGCTCTTGCTGCGGATTTTTGCCGTTCCATCGCCGCGGCAAAAGCATCTTCATCGACCGTAATGTTTTTGGATTTCAAGGCGTCTTGTGTCAAATCCAACGGAAATCCAAAGGTGTCGTACAGCTTAAATGCCGTTTCACCATCAAGTTCCCCGCCACCCTGAAGATCGCAGGTGGCTTCATCAAGCAATTTTAGACCACGGTCCAAAGTTTTAATAAAACGGGATTCTTCAAGTTTCAAAGTTTCCGTAATCAAGGCTTCGGCGCGATTAAGCTCTGGAAATGCTCCGGCCATTTGCGATTGCAGTGTTGGAAATAATTTATAAATCGTCGGTTCTGTTGCCCCAATCAGGTGAGCGTGACGCATAGCCCGGCGCATGATACGACGCAAAACATACCCTCGGCCTTCATTGGACGGCAGGACACCGTCAGCAATTAAAAAGGCCGTCGCCCGCAAATGATCCGCAATTACACGGTGCGAAATACGAAATTTACCATCTGGGTCCGACCCTGTAGCTTCGCCAGAGGCGCAAATAAGGGCCCGCATCAGATCAATATCATAGTTATCGTGCGTGCCTTGTAGGACCGCCGTCATGCGTTCAAGTCCCATACCGGTATCAATGCTGGGCTTGGGAAGGTCAATGCGTGTCCCGTTTTCTTGCTGGTCATACTGCATGAACACCAAGTTCCATATTTCAACAAACCGATCACCGTCTTCATTGGGTGAACCTGGTGGGCCCCCCAAGATGTGGTCGCCATGGTCATAGAAAATTTCAGAACACGGGCCACAAGGTCCAATGGGCCCCATTGACCAAAAATTATCGCTGCTGGCAATGCGAATAATGCGATCATCGTGAAGACCTGCGATCTTCTTCCAAAAATTAAACGCCTCATCGTCGGTGTGATAAACGGTGACAACCAATCGATCTTTGTTGAGACCATATTCAGTGGTGATCAGCTTCCAGGCCAGCTCAATCGCTTCGTCTTTAAAATAATCACCGAACGAAAAATTTCCGAGCATTTCAAAAAAAGTATGGTGACGAGCCGTGTGACCGACATTTTCCAAATCGTTGTGCTTGCCGCCAGCGCGCACGCATTTTTGTGATGACGTTGCGCGGCTATAGTCACGCGATTCCAGCCCCGTAAAGACGTTTTTAAACGGGACCATACCAGCATTAACAAACATCAAGGTCGGGTCGCTGTGCGGAATCAATGGACTCGATGCCACAATTTTATGATCATTGTACGCAAAAAAATCGAGAAAGGTCTTACGGATGTCATTGGTGGTCTGCATGTGCGTCACTGTCCAGGTTATTCGTGTGTTCAGCTGAAATAATCGGAAAATTTCTTTTACAGCTTCATCATCGACCTGTCTAGCAAAGCAACGTCTGTGTCATAAGAAAACACACGGCCCTGGGGGCATTCAAGGCCGTGTGCGAGACATTAATAATCAAGTCTAATAAAGGCTGAAGGGGCAATAAACGGTATACTCTCCAGAATTTAAAAGGATTTTCTGATCAATCATTCATCAGCAGATTTACTTGCTTTCGACTTTGATGTTGCATTTTTAACACTCAAAACTGCCGCTTCAGCCTCACCTTCAGTATCTTCAATCAGACCTGCACCGACGCGAATTTTTCTTTCAATTTCATCGGCAATTTCGGGGTTATCCCGCATAAATTGCTTGGCGTTTTCTCGGCCTTGACCAACGCGAATTGAATTATACGAGAACCACGATCCCGATTTTTCGATCAATCCAGCCTTGGTGCCCAGATCAATGAGTTCCCCCATTTTGGACACGCCTTCGCCATACATGATATCGAATTCAACCATTTTGAAAGGTGGTGCCATTTTATTTTTGACCACCTTGACGCGGGTCTGGTTGCCGACTATTTCTTCACGGTCCTTAATAGCACCGATACGGCGAATTTCCAGACGCACCGAACTGTAAAATTTCAATGCATTCCCGCCCGTCGTGGTTTCTGGGTTACCAAACATCACGCCGATTTTCATGCGGATCTGGTTAATAAAAATCACCAAAGTATTAGATTTGGATACAGAAGCGGTCAGCTTGCGTAACGCTTGGCTCATCAAACGGGCTTGCAAGCCAACGTGATGATCGCCCATTTCACCTTCTAGTTCTGCACGGGGCACCAGGGCGGCCACCGAATCCACAACCAAAACATCCACTGCACCGGAACGCACCAATGTATCGGTAATTTCCAAGGCTTGTTCGCCACCGTCGGGTTGCGAAATCAGTAACTCGTCAATATTGACACCCAACTTACCAGCATATATGGGATCAAGGGCATGTTCTGCATCGATGAATGCACAGGTGCCGCCACTTTTTTGTGCTTCTGCAATGACGTGCAACGCCAATGTCGTTTTTCCTGAACTTTCCGGGCCATAAATTTCAACGACCCGACCGCGCGGCAAACCGCCGATACCCAGGCCAATATCCAGGCCTAAAGACCCCGTAGAGACGACATCGGATTCCACCGTTTCGCGTTGCCCCAGCTTCATCACCGAACCTTTACCAAAAGCGCGTTCAATCTGGCTCAACGCGGCATCTAATGCCTTTGTTTTATCCACGTTTTTTTTCTCCACAAGGCGTAAGGCTGACTGCGACATGATCTAGGTTCCAATCTTTCATAGCGTTCAACAACATTCAATGACTCTATATGTACTCATTTTGTTCTCCATAGCAACGTATTTTTTAATCAGTTGTAAATAAATGAATAATGACATCATGTTCATATTATGTTCTATAATTATTTTATCCAAAACACCCCCTAGATCATGTATTATGATTCGGTTGCAATACCCTGAACCGGACACGAATCGGGTCACGGGTCGAAAGTCGTGAATATACAGAATCAAAGACGCTTTTCCGATGCATTCCTTTTATTGCGATTATGACCATAAAGAACATGATCTTGCCACTCAAGCCGTGGGTTGATGCACCAACTGCACCTTTATGAGATTGTCAGAAATTGTACGATGCAACTAAGCTGAAATTCAAGCGGCTAAGGGTGGGTAGCAGTGGTTGAGGTTTTTGGACGTTTGCGAATATCGTCGTCTTCAAACGCAACTTCTTTCGCTTGTTCTTTAAGAGCGTATCGCTACAAGCCCCGTAAAATGCTTTCTTCGTGACCCAGAGAGCCGAAATTCCCCATAAAATGGCGCTGTTTGTTGCGCCCAGCAAAAGAAAGACGTCCAGCACCCAAACAAACGATAGATATAGGCCCGCTCCCACCAGGAGAATTAATGTGCTGAACTCTGGAGCAAAGAAGGAAAATCGTACAGAGGTCGCCGCCAAGGTCTAGGTTGCAACACTCCGGCCCCCTACGTCATCTCAGCTGCTCTTATGCGGCCCGCCTTGGCCAGAATGCTCTTTTGCAAGCCTTGATATTCTTGATCGGTATAAATATGAGACGCTTCAGGTAAAGGTGGTCAGCACCTAAGGGTATAAGATCAAGAAACTGTCTGGGAGTTGCCTTGAAAATGCTGGCGCCCCTGCCCCGTTCCGTACGGTCAACACTCTGAGCAAACGCGAAATCAATTCAGAGGGAATGATGCTATCACGCCCCGCCCGCGTTCTAAATTATCGCAAGAGAACAAGCCAAGCGCTGTTAAGTTTTGCCAAAGCCTAACGCTTTGTTGCGCCGATGAGCACGTCCGGGGCTGTATGTTGATTGTCGAGACTAAAACGATGCCCAAACAGGGTCATTTCCAAAGCGTGATCAGGGCCTTCACCTACGGCACGGTAACGCCGCTTAAATTCTGCTTCACTCACATCGCTAGGCAACCGACACAGGGCATTGAAGTCTTTTTGTGTCGTGGGGCGACCTTGCCATGTATCGCTGATCCGACTTAAAGGCGCCGAATTTCGGGCCAAATGGGGCGATAGTGTCTTAAATAGAGTAAATAAAGAGCGAAAGCTCATGGCATTCAACGTTACACAGTCGACGTTTGGGGGCACATCAAACCAATCGACGGCGTTGATCGCGCCGCTGTCCACTTTGGGCGCCATTTCGTGAACGGTAGAGCCAAACCGAGTTCCCCCTTCATACAGAAAAAAGCTGGACGGAAATCGCCCGGGGTACGTTGGTGGTCCTGGGTGAAAATTATAAGCCCCACATTCCACGCGGTTCAATATTGCCTCTGGCACAATAATATCGGACCCGAACGACACCATGCGAGTGTTTTTAAGGGTCCCCTGGCACCGCTCATCAAGCTGTTTGCGTGTAAGGATAGCGTTCACCTTAAGGTCAACATTCACCCCATTCAAAACGGCTTTGAGCTCTGGAATCAAWRCCGGATCGGAAAGCAGGAGAATTTCTTCRATCATATTTCTCTCRGTTTGCAAYTGGATTWRCTRYCCCTTTATAGACTTAACAYCCCTGYATYSGCAAATGATCATCMYTGATTTTAGCCATTGAATTTTRCGCMCCCRTRCCCACATGCGTAACATCAAYCATAAGGCTTAAGACATGCGCAAAAAATCACYMMGATCRASCCAATTTTYATTCGACAACAGTTATGCAAAATTGCCGGACTCGTTTTTTTCGCGGGTTGAACCAACRCCCGTCARYGMSCCCGTGCTGRTCAARCTGAACAAGGCRTTGGCCCTTAAYCTTGGCCTTGATGCKGATTATTTGGCTTCACCCCAAGGYATTCAAGTGCTTGCCGGCAATCATGTCCCCAATGGGKCWGATCCCATTGCCATGGCTTATGCGGGCCATCAATTTGGCAATTTTGTGCCGCTATTGGGGGATGGACGCGCCATTTTACTGGGCGAAGTTCTTGACCTCAAGGGCGCACGCTTTGATCTTCAATTAAAAGGCTGTGGTCGCACACCGTATTCTCGAAGTGGTGATGGACGGGCGTGGATTGGCCCTGTGTTGCGTGAATACCTATTGAGCGAAGCTATGGCGGCGCTTAACATCCCCACCACACGCGCTTTGGCCGTCGTGTTGACCGGCGAAACCGTTTGGCGGGATGATCGGGTTCCCGGGGCCGTCTTAACGCGCGTCGCCAAAGGCCATATCCGCGTTGGYACCTTTGAATTTTTAGCCGCRCGCRGCGATGTMRAAKCCTTGCGYATTCTGGCRGACTAYGTGATTGACCGTTTTTAYCCARAGGCYCGCAAKACCCCCAYCCCKGTCTTGAGCCTTTTTGAGCACRTTKTGGCGCGCCAAGCCGCGYTAATTGCCAAATGGATGGGCGTTGGCTTTATCCACGGCGTCATGAACACGGATAACATGTCGATTGCCGGGGAAACCATMGATTACGGCCCCTGCGCTTTCATGGACAMTTATCACCCRCAAACGGTYTATAGCTATATTGACCGTACAGGACGGTACGCTTATGACAATCAGCCGGACATTGCAAAATGGAATTTAAGCCGATTAGCATCAACGCTTGTGCCCCTGATTGACCCTACGCCCGCAAAATCCATAGACATGCTTAAAAATGTCCTGGCCACCTTTGACGATGAATTTTCAAAGGCTTGGACGGCAACCTTTCGCGCCAAATTAGGGTTATCGAACCCAGAGCCCGGCGACCCAGCATTAATACGCGACTTACTAGACTTGATGTCCGACAACAAAGCGGATTTTACGCAGACGTTTCGCGGGCTCGGCAATCTTATCCAAGCAAAAACAATGCCCGCAGGYARCCCCATGCGGGCCCTGTTCACCGATCCCGGGCCGTTTGCGGCCTGGGTTGAAAAATGGAAGGTTCGTCTTGAACAAGAGCCTGGTTTAAAAAGCGATATCCAAGCCGGTATGCAGGCCACTAACCCGGCTTACATTTCGCGCAACCATCAAGTTGAAAGAATAATTTCAGCAGCCGTTGATGGGGACTTCGAACCTTTTGAACGCTTACATGACATATTGTCCCGACCCTTTGATGAACAACCGCAATCTTCATCTTATCAAGCGTCCCCTAAGCCTCATGAAATTGTTCGCCACACTTTTTGCGGAACGTAAAGCAGAGGTCGGCAAAAACGGCCCCGTTTCGGTCCCAACGGCAAATATTACCCGGCAATTTTTTCCTTCTTTGGCTCTTCTCCACGCGCTTTTTGCTCAATTTCTTGCAACGCAAGGAGCGGACCAATGCCAACGCCAACCGCATCAATTTTGGCATTTACAACTTGCTTGGCATTTACAACTTGCCCCGTTTGCCGTTCAAGGCCGGGGTGAAGGCTTAATTTATCCTTATTTTTGCTGTCCAATTGCGATTCTGCGGTCATCCGTTTATTCACTTCCGCATTAACAGATTTCTCGATCAGGGAACGTTGTTTTGGAGACATTTTCGCTAAGATTTCTTCGGTTAAGCCCATTGCACCAAGAATTTTCTTACGCAGCTCTTCCTTTTTCTTCTCGTTGAGATCGTTGACATAGTTCGTAAAACCCTTGTTCCGAATTTCATCAAGCATTGTCTTTTTTTCGGGTGCCGTGCCAACGGTATCCGTTTTTGACATCGTTTTATCCGGCAGTTGAGTGCGCGGATTAATACGCTGTGGCATCCCGATAAGGCTAGAATTTATGTCCATAACAAGACCACTCCATTTGTATAATCACAACAACTGGAAATAATTATGCAATTTCAGTGCCACACTTAAAAATCGCAGCAACAAGGCGATGTGTTGCGTTATTTCGCCAACACATCCTTAACCTTGGCGGCAAGGTCTTTAAGCGAAAATGGCTTTGGCAAGAATTCAAAGCCGCTTTCGGGCGTGATGCCGCCGGGAATGACGTTTTCCGCATAGCCTGAGATGAAAATCACTTTGATATCCGACATTTCTTGTAACACAAATTGCACCAAGGTATGCCCATCCATACCAGGCATCATGACATCGGTCACGATCAGGTTGATTTTGGCCTTGGTGGCATTAATGACTTCCAGGGCTTCTTCACCATTGGCGGCTTCAAGCACGGTATACCCCTTGTTGCGCAAGGCCCGAGACCCAAACATTCGCACAGCTTCTTCATCTTCAACCAACAAAATCGTGCCCACCCCCGTAAGGTCGCTGTCTTCAAAGGTTGCGGGCTTCGATTCTTTGTCAGCTTGCGAGGGAGAGTTGGACTTAATGTCACCCTCTAGCGTGAGCTGATCGCTTTTGTCCACCTTTTTGGGGGTGTCTAAATACCTGGGAAGACAAACGGTAAAGGCGGCCCCTTCCCCCGGTGCACTATCGACCAAAATATGCCCCCCCGTTTGATGAACAATGCCATACACGGTGCTTAGACCTAACCCCGTGCCATCGCCGACCTCTTTGGTGGTGAAGAACGGCTCAAAAATACGATTAATGTCTTCTTTGCGAATGCCTTCACCTGTGTCGATCACGTCAATCGTCACGTAATCACCCGCAGGCACCAGTTCCATACCGCGTTGTGAGGCTTCAGACAGGGTCAAGTTTCCGGTGCGGATGGTCAATGTTCCCCCGCCCGGCATGGCATCGCGCGCATTCACAGCCAAGTTCAATATCACCTGATCGAACTGCACGGGATCCACCCGAACCGGCCACACGTCACGATCATGTTCAATATTAAATTCAATGTTCACACCCAACAAGCGGCTCAAGACCTCTGACAGGTCGGACAGTTTTTCTTTTATATCAACGGATTGAGGCGCCAAGGTCTGCTTACGCGAAAAGGCCAATAACTGTCGCACCAAAGCCGTCGCCCGTACTGCATTTTGGCGAATTTGATCAATATCGCCGAACGATGGGTCGTCCGGCCCGTGGCGCATTAAAAGCAAGTCRGAAAAGCCAATCATGGCGGTCAGAAGGTTATTGAAATCATGAGCAATACCACCAGCCAATTGACCTATGGATTGCATTTTCTGTGATTGCGCAAACTGAAGTTCTAAATGTTTATGTTCGGTGGTGTCGATAAAGTGCAAAACGAGTCCCGCCACATCWCCATAAGCRTCTTCCATACTGGAAACATACAACGACGCAGCCACTTCGCGGCTGCCGATAGCCGTTAGTTTGATGTCAATGTGCGCCGCGCGCATGATGCCCATGACCACCTTTGAAAGCTGTCCATTCACATCACTTTGGTCTTCTTTAGCAAGCCGGTCAGCGAAAGGTTGACCCAACACATCGTCTTTGTGCAGACCTAACATTTTCAAAAATGCACCATTGCAATCGGAAATATTGGCCTGTAAATCCAACAAGGCGATTGCCACGGGGGCTTCGTCAAACAGCCAATACAATCGCCGAGCGACAGCCTCTGCGTTTTCTTCGCTTATCGCCATGGTTGAGGTTTCTTGTACGGCAGGTTTTCTCACCAAGTCACGGATGACAACGGAGCGCGTATACAGAAACTCCCCTTCATCATCGACGCGTTCAGACTGCACCAACATCGCGCGAAATTGTTCTTTGCCGCGCGAAAGCAAGGTAACCTGACCGTTACGGCCATTGTCATCTTGTTCATTTTCGCCGGACTCGACAACAAAATCAGCAAAGGTCAGGCCTTGTTCACACATTTGGCCTAATCGCAGCCCTAGCCAATCACACAAARTTTCATYGGCATAAACAATACGCCCTGTTCTATCTACGGAAAATAAGCCGACAGGCAGGTTATCTAATAAGTCTGCCTGTAGGGCTTCTTCGCTCCGCCGCACGTCGTCTAGTTCCCGCCACGCCGTCATATCTTGGGCTGACCAGGACACCATGCCACTGCCCACACCACCCACCGCACGCGCACCTAAGCGCCACGTCTGCACACCTTCGTTCACCGGACCAAAGGTTAAATCGTCATGGTCACGTGCGCCGTTTGCCGCCGTATCCAACATCCGACGCAAGACGTCTTCATTTCGACCATCACCCTGCACCAGCCGCAAAGCCGCTGGAATTTCGGGCGCCGCATTGCGTTTGAACAAACGGGAAAACTCTTCATTGGCATAGAGTATTTGCCCCGTTTTAGAGGTGAGCATCAAGGGCAGCCCGACATCGCCAGCGGCCATGTGCACCAAAATTGCTTCATCATCAATGTGTAAGCGACGCCCCACCGCCCAAGATGAAAATAAGGCAAATACGGCGCCCATAACGCCAAGAACAAGAGCCATATCTGACGGGAGCACATCAAAAGGAATAGGGTAAAGCAGATCAAAGTAGGACGCCACGGCAAGCCCACCCAGGCACGCAGCCATAACGATAAAGATCAATGGGTTTGGCCCTCGTAAGGGTCGTACGGTCATGGGTTTCGGTTTTTTATCTTGGCCGAGTGTGTCCACGTTTGATAAAGGCTCCACCGCACGGTCAGCGCGCAGAAATTCCGGAGCACTTGCCGAGTTTAGCTTAGGCATAGCATCCTTGGGAGCAATATCATCCCCATGTTCTGCGCCCAAATCAGTTTGTTGGTTGTCCTTGACCACCCGATTTTTTTCCTTTGAGATTCATAACATAGCCGATAACTTCTGCCACCGCTTGATAATGTTCCATGGGGATCTCTTCGTCCAGTTCGACCGAAGCATACAACGCACGRGCCAGCGGYGGGTTCTCAATAATCGGAATGTTATTTTCTTCCGCCACTTCTCTGATCTTAAAGGCCAGAGAATCCATTCCTTTGGCAATCAATTTTGGCGCTTGCATATTTTCCATTTTATATTTTAAGGCGATCGCGTAGTGGGTTGGGTTGGTGACAATTACATCGGCATCTGGRACATTAGCCATCATACGCTTTTGTGCCCGTTCCATACGAATTTGGCGAATTTTCGCCTTAATCAGCGGATCACCTTCCGTGTCTTTATATTCATCTTTCAGTTCTTTATGGCTCATCCGCATGGTTTTAATGAATTCATATTTTTGATAGGCGTAATCCAAAATAGCCACCGCTGTCATCACAAAGATAGACCCGGACATGATGCTCATWGACACTKCGAACAGCCGTYKYAAKAYATCCCCAATGGCCATATCCGGCATAATCATGGCATCGTCRAACCAAGGTCTCGCCATGTAATAAGACACCGCACCCAGCACCGTAATTTTAAAGATACCTTTGCCAAATTCGACCAACGCACGCATCGAAACCAGTTTTTTTGCACCTGATATTGGCGAAATTTTATTCAGCTCTGGTGTGATTTTTTTCGTTGCAAATAAAAACCCCGTTTGCAAAACATTAGATAAAATACCCATCACCACGAGTATCGCAAAAGTGGGCGAAATATAATACCCCATCTTCAACATGCCTTCGATGAGCAATCCGGTTATGGCACCTTGTTCAACAGGAATTTGATCGGGATGCTCGATGAAAATAACCATGTATTCGGCAAGACCATTCAWCATCCAGGGGAAGGTCAACGCCATAGAGCCAGCTCCGCCCAGCAAGATGGCCCAACTTTTGACCTCTTGAGACGTGCTGGTTTGCCCCTTCTCTTTGGCTTGCGAAAGTTTTCGCTCCGARGGGTCTTCTGTTTTCTGGGAGTCGTCTTCGTCAGCCATGGCTCTCTAACTCACAATTATCCACCCAGTAAGAGGCCYGGWGCCCCGACAAGGYTTTGCARKCCATCCGTRAAAAAKCGCATAAAAACCATCATTAARGACGACAAGGATATCGCTATTAAATAGATTTGAACGGWAATTTGAACCGGCATGCCAAAAAAGAAAATCGGCAACTGAGGCATGAGACGCCCCATAATGCCAATGCCCAAATAATAGGCTAAGCCGGACAAAACCAATGGCGCACAAAGTTGCAAACCAATGCGAAAACTATCCCCCACCCGGTGCGCGATATAGTCCGTCATATCACCAATGGGGGGACCCGCAGCGGGGGTAAATAATGAATAACTATCTACGATGGCGATCAACATCAGATGATGGGTATCCGTGACAAAAATCAAAGTCAGGCCAATCAGGCCCAAATACCCAGACAACGTTGAACTTTGCTGTTCGGCGACGGTGTCCATTGCAAACATGGATGATAATGAGGCCAGCATCGCCATAATCGTGCCCGCTGTTTGTAAGSCCCCTAGCATAATCCGCGGAATCATGCCCAAGAAGAACCCGATKAACATTTCAGAAGAYAMAAGCARAACCAACGCCGATATAGATGTCGGTTCAACGGGCAAAAATTTCTTCAGCATTGGCGTCAAAACCAAGCTAACCGCCAAGGCAAAAACCAGACGTGCCGTCACGGTCACCTGTTGGGATCCAAAGCCCGGCAACACCATAAACGCTGTGCCTATGCGTGAAAAAACCAATAAAAAAGAAAAAATATTCAGGTTGATGAGCTCGCTAAGCATGCTCTATCCCCACCTAACCAAGGTTCGATATTCGGTCAAACAGCGTCAGCGAAAATTCAATGACCGTGGTCATCATGAAGGGRAGGAATATAACGATGGTCACAAAAATAATGATAATTTTTGGMACAAACGTAAGKGTCARTTCCTGAATAGTGGTCAAAGCCTGAAACAGGGCGATAATCAAACCGACGAGCATGCCGATCAACATCACAGGGGCTGATGCCTTAAGCACGACCAAAAGYGCCTGACGCCCRATCTCTARCACAACTGTTTCATTCATARGACGGGTCCCGATCTWCGYATGCCRTTACATAGGCATACGKARAATTTCCCGATAGGCYTCAACGACCTTGTCTCGAATCGCAACAACCGTCTGCAAGGTGATTTCGGCTTCACTGACTGCGGTTGCGACTTGCRCCATATCGGCTTTACCTTGAAGGCCCAAAATAGACATTTTTTCGCCAACACGGCCAATTTCTTGAGCCTGATTGACATAGGTTTGGACAAGACTGCCAAAGSTRCCCTGACCGACCGGTGYCGCATCTTGAGCSGGGATYGWATTGGWCGMAAYCCCACTYTTTTGAGCTTGRTTATAGGCTTGAGCAGCGCGGGCAATATTTGCGGCGGGATCAATAGCCATCGGTCCATCTCCTGTTTTTCATTATCTATTAAAAATACTTAGCGCATAAGTCCAATGGTTTGTTGCAGCATCGACTTCGAAGATTTAATGACATTTAAATTCGCTTCGTAAGAYCGTTGTGCCTCACGCATGTCTGTCATTTCAATAAGGGCATTTACATTCGGTGCCAAGACATAACCATCAGGACCMGCCGCRGGGTGTGAGGGGTCCAACCGCCGTGAAAAATCAGATTTGTCCGTTGTAATGCGATTCACACGCACCGTTGCAACCCCAATCGTRCGGTCTAATTGATTACGAAATGTAATGACCTTGCGGCGATACGGAAGCCCGCCCGGTTGAGTTGGCAAGGAATCAGCGTTCGCCACATTTTCTGAGATCACGCGCAAACGCGTCCCTTGGGCCTTCATTCCAGCAGCAGAAATTCTTAATGTTCGCAGCAGATCATCCATAATAACCTTCTTATATCCTTACGTGCATTTTAAGGTCAGCCCTTAAAGCCTTACCTCGACTTGCCGAGCGCCAACCGGATCATGCCAATGTGCTTACGGTACAACTCAGTCGCCAGACTGTGTTGCAGTTGGGTTTCACTTATTTTAGCCATTTGTTCTTCTAAGACCACGGCGTTACCGTCYGGAGCRGTYTCATACGGTGCCGGATTTTGCATGACTGTRTACTGTGACATTGCATCGCGAGACTCGGAAAAATGCTTCGACGAAGTCGTCTTCAAGGCCAGACCACCAGACGTACCCTTAAGGTATTTACTAAAATCCATAGGCTTAAGGTCATTTGGCTTGTAGTTCGGCGTATCTGAATTGGCAATGTTTTGCGCCAAAATTTCCTGACGKCGMGCCAACCAGCCCAWACGTCCTTTMAGCATTCCAAACAAKGTAACKTTATTAAGATCCATACCGAATCACCGTCTYATCTGACACATTTCACCATAGCACTTACAAGCTCACGATAAGCGCCCCRCTTCTTGGRGTCAAARGYCCCATTCTGGRACGRTAATTWMMGWGTCTATTCTGACTCATATATTTWTAAAATTCAATGAATCATATCTTCACSCTTTGAAYGCWTTMCGATTCAGAAGATGTTAAGTGCTTYATGTCATGATRGCCGYTCCAATTTTCAAAGARGGYAGATACCGTGAGCGYCACAAAMAAATCGAAACCTCCCGTCTCYGATGACGATTTAGCCATTGCCATCAGTTACCARCCTGCSCAAGAGCAAGCCCCSCGCTTGGTGGCAAAGGGAGAAGGTTGGGTCGCGCGTCAAATTGTCGAAATTGCCGAAGCCAATGGCATCACCGTGCGAGAAGACGCTGATTTGGCGCAAATTTTGTCCAAAGTTGACATTGATAGCGAAATCCCCCTGGAAGCCTTTGCCGTTATCGCGGAAATTTTATCTTACGTCTATGCAAAGAACAAAGTGTGGCCCGAGGGCCTTGAACAGACAGAGGGTAAATCATGAGTGACCTTGTTCCTCCCCCGAACATGTCTGCGGAACACATCATTCGCGACGAGCTGGAAAAGGCTGTAAGCCTGATTTCTGCCGCGCGTAGTCTTATGTCAGAGGGTCGCTCGATCGACCTTAGCGCCGTTGAAGAGCGCGTGCGCATCATCACCGAAACCGTAAAGTCAGCCTCCCCCGAAATTGCGGTCTCTTTCAAAGACCATCTTGCTGCCTTGCTTGATATTATCGACACGCTGCAAGCGAATTTAGAAACCCAACACCGGGCATTGGAAGACAATTTAAATTCCATGAAACGTCGGATCGCGACGAATGCTTATGGCCCATCCCAAACCACCTCACTGGCCAAGCCAAAGAAGGGTGATACTTGAAAATGTACGAATCTAAATATTTTTCTCGTATCAGCAGGAAAATTGTGCTCAAAAACACCCACTGCGTAAGGCATAGAGCCGTCATGCTTTTATCATCAACGCGTAACGTCTAAGGTCCTGAGCTATGGATGCAATAAATTACCTAAAATTCGTCATGGCTTTGCTGTTTGTCTTAGCACTGATTGGACTGTTGGCCCTCGTGCTGCGCCGCTATGGCCTTGGTTTACCTCAGACGCCTTTTAAACGCCCAGAAGATAAGCGACTTGGCTTGGTGGAAATTATGCCCATAGACGCCAAACGCCGCCTGCTTTTGATCCGCCGCGATGATGTGGAACATTTAATTGTTTTGGGCGCAACTGAGGTCACCGTCATTGAAAAAAATATTACCCCGCCACCAGCGCCGCCAGCTGATTTTCCCACAGCCTTAAAAAAAGCATCCTTATTTTCTTGGCGCAAAGATCAAAATGATCAAGAAGGTACGCCGTTATGACCCATTTCCAATTTACGCGCAAAATGGCGCCTGCCCTAAAACCAGTCTTGAAGTTCACGGTTATTACTCTGGTGCTGGCGGGGGTGTTATGGCTGACGCCGGTTGCGGCTGTGGCCCAATCGATGACCTTGGATTTAGGGGGAGGTGG
>JAESSB010000043.1 GCA_016764335.1 Magnetovibrio sp. | reverse complement strand
TTCCAGGCTGGCACATTGAATGCTCAGCGATGGCTGAAAAGTATCTAGGCCCTCTGTTTGATATCCACGTGGGCGGTGAAGACCATATTCCCGTCCACCATTCGAATGAAATCGCACAAACTCAAGGCCGCCATGGCACGCAACTGGCGAATCACTGGATCGGCCGTTGAACTGGGGATTGCAAAGCCAATACCGACGCTGCCGCCGGATGGCGAATAAATGGCTGTATTAATCCCAATCACATCGCCGTCCATGTTGAACATGGGGCCACCGGAATTACCTCGATTAATCGAGGCATCCGTTTGAATGAAATCATCATAAGGACCAGCATTGATATCACGCCCACGGGCGGACACGATGCCTGCGGTGACTGTGCCCCCCAAACCAAATGGGTTGCCAATCGCAAGAACCCAGTCCCCGACACGAGTCTTTTTTGAGTTGCCAAAGGACACAGATGGTAATTTCTGGTCCGTATGAACTTTCAGAACGGCCAAGTCCGTTTTGACATCACGTCCAACGATGGACGCTCTGATGCGGGTATTATCATGCAACAGCACAAACACTTCATCCGCATTTTGAACGACATGATTATTGGTCACCACATAAGCATCGCCGTTGGTCCGGTAATCAATGATGAAGCCGGAACCCAAAGAGGTCGCTTTGTGCTTTTGCGTTTTACCGCCCTTGCCATGACCGTTCTTATCCAAAAAATCTTTGAAGAAGCCTTCGAACGGTGAACCCGGCGGAAATTGCGGCATGTTGGGTAATGTGGCTTTGCTTTCGATCAGTTGGGTGGTGGAAATATTCACCACCGCCGGAAGCAATCGGGCGGCTAAATCGGCAAAACTGGACGGTGCGGCCTTTGCATGGGCCACCGTGGGGCCAAACATAGGGACCGCCAGGGCTATTCCCAAAACGACAACCGCCAAATGGCGGATAACAACATTTGAATACGCGTTTTTCATCATTCCATCTTCATACTTGGCAACAGCAGAACCGTCGCCATTTCAACAATACTGAATTATCGATAGACCACAATTAAGGAGGAACTATGGCAATGTCCTCATCCTATCCTCGAATTAACCTCGAACCGCCCAAACCACGACAAGGCCTATAAAGGCCGTAATCAGAGCGGTGATGCGAACTTGATTATCTGCCAAGGCCAATATTTGTGCCATTGCCTTACGCATGAAAGCCGGAAAGATAGCATATAGCAAGCCTTCCAGAATAAGCATCAGGCCGAACGCCGTGACAAGATCATACATTTTTGGAAGGCCCTTTAAAAAAGTGTACCGGCCAGCTTAAATCAAAAAGCCAGCCGGTACATTCGGATATTAAGTGAACAGTGCGGTCTCGTTATTTTTTCCCAGATGGGTCTTTGAAATAACGAAAGAAATCGCTGTCAGGGGACAGCACCATGTTGGTGTTACCATCGCCCATTGAAGTCTTGTAGGCTGTCATGGAACGGTAAAACGCAAAGAACTTAGGGTCTTTGCCATAGGCATTCCCCAAAACGCGGTTGCGTTCAGCATCCCCTTCACCCCGTAAAATTTCTGATTTACGTTCAGCTTCGGCAATGATCACCACCTTATCACGATCCGCCCGCGAGGTAATTTCCAGCTTGGCTCTTTCGCCATCTGCACGCAGTTGGTTGGCTTCTTTCACACGTTCAGACCGCATCCGCGCATATACGTTTTGAGAAATTTCCGGTGGTAAATCGGTACGCACGATGCGGACATCTAAAATTTCGATGCCGTAATCTTTGGTTTCATCTGCCAACCGTTTTTGAATTTCGGACATAATGGCATCACGCTTAACAGACAACAAATCGCTTAAGCTATTGCGGGCCATTGAGTTACGAATGGCAGAATTTAAGATGCGTCCAACTTGGCCGCGAAATCGTTCTTCTGTGCGCAAAGCTTGGAAAAACTGCAAGGGATTGGTAATGCGATACCGTGCGAATGCATCCACGTTAATTCGTTTTTGATCGTTCAAGGTCACTTGTCCCGGAGGCGGGTCAAGATCAAGGATACGACTGTCATAATACACCACGTCTTGGATAAACGGGGTTTTGAAATGTAGGCCGGCCTCCCTCACTTGACGGATAGGATTACCAAACTGCATCACGATGGCTTGTTCGGTTTGATCCACCGTGTACATAGCCGACGATGCAACGACAGCCGCAACAACGGCACCTGCACCTAAAAGGACTAATGCTTTGCTCATCTTGGACCTCCGTTCTTTTTATTCAGTTCGGGAAGCGCCAAGTAAGGCACTACGCCGCCATTTTTTTGATCAATGATGACCTTATTGGATTTTTTCAAGATCTCTTCCATGGCTTCAATATAAAGACGCTGGGTTGTGACATCTTTCGCAACTTTATAACTTTCATAGACCGATAAAAAACGTTTGGCTTCGCCTTCTGCAACCTTGCTCACCTGTTCTTTATAGGCTTCTGCCTGTTGTAACATTTGTGCGGCTTCGCCTTGTGCAATGGGAACGATTTTGTTGGAATAAGCCTCAGCTTCGTTCTTTTTACGGTCCAAATCCTGACGCGCCGATTGTACATCATTAAAAGCTTCAATGACCTGCGCGGGTGGATCAACCTTCAACAATTGGACTTGCGAAATGCTAATGCCGGATTTCAGCTCATCCAGAATGATCTGCAAAGATTCACGCGTTCGATCTTGAACCACTTGACGGCCCGAGGTCATTGCATTTTCCAGTTTGGTCTGGCCGATCACTTCGCGCATGGCACTTTCGGCAACAACTTTGATCGTGCCTTCTGGATCGCGGATATTAAACAAGAAATTCCCCGCATCCTTAATCTTCCACTGCACCGTGAATTGAACATCAATGATGTTTTGATCATTGGTCAGCATCAGGCTTTCGGCCAGAATATCATGCTCTGGCGTAACGGAACGGTTAAACCCTGTGGTTTGAGTAGCCCCTCGAAAACCAATATCGATGCGGCGCAGAGCTTTAACATTGGTGGAGATAACCTCGCCAATCGGTGAAGGGTAATACCAGTGCAGACCTGGGCCTTTGTCATCAAATGGTCTGTGTTTACCAAAGAGTTTCACCACACCTTGATGACCTGCATCAATAACATAAAGTCCGCTGAACATCCAAAGGGAAACGACCGCAGCCAGTGCCAACATAATGGCACGGCTTGAACCGAAGCCACCGGGTATCAGATTTTTAAGATTATCTTGCGAACGGCGCAGCATTTCTTCGATATCGGGGGGTTGAGAGCCGCCGCCGGTAGGGCCATTGCCGCCACCGTTGCCGCCCCATGGTCCGCCGCCGCCTTGAGGTTTCCATGACATCAGCTTAATTTCCTTCAGATCCGAGATTAACAGGCCACCCAGAATTTTTTACCCCAGGGCCTTTTACATTTTGCATTTCGACTTCGAACGCTTATATCTTCCCAACAAGCTTATAGGCTAGCCAGACCAACCGTGCAACGGCATGGCGCTGGTTAGGACTAAGATATCAGCTCGTTTTCGGAGATTACAAGTATGCCACAGGTCACAGAAGAAAAAATAATCGAAACGCTCGCAACCGTCACATACCGTGGCCAGAGCATTGTCGAAAGAAACATGGTCGAAGGCCTGCAACTTAAAGACGGTCATGTGCTGTTGGCCATCTGCATCCATCCGCACCAAGCCGAAGAAGCCGAACCGGCCCGCCAGGAAGCTGAAGATAAAGTCCGCGCCCTTGATCACGTCCTGTCCGCCACTGTCGTTTTAACGGCCCAAGCCGAACCACAAGGCCAAGCAGCAGCGCCCCAACAGGCTCCGGCGCCCCAACAGCCCAGCCCGCCCAAGATCAAACCAACAACAGCCATGTTACCCGGCGTGAAGGCCATTATTGCCGTCGCATCAGGCAAAGGCGGCGTTGGTAAATCAACCACCACCGTCAACTTGGCATTGGCCTTTCGCGATTTAGGGCTTAAGGTCGGGATTTTGGATGCTGATATCTATGGCCCATCCATGCCCCGCATGTTGGGCATCAGCGGCCAACCCACGTCTAACGATGGCAAACTTCTCGATGCGAAAGTTGGTCATGGTATTAAATGTATGTCCATGGGGTTTTTAGTTGAAGAAGATGCCCCCGTCATTTGGCGTGGTCCTATGGTCCAAAGCGCCCTTGGRSAAATGATNNKYSATKYWKYKTKRKKCGANRMTTGAYSTWWTGWTKATTGATATGCCACCCGGCACCGGGGACGCCCAACTCACCATATCCCAGCAAGTGCCTTTGACGGGCGCGGTTATCGTATCGACGCCACAAGACATCGCCTTGTTGGATGCCCGCAAGGGCCTGAACATGTTTCGCCAAGTGGACGTGCCGGTTCTTGGCATTGTGGAAAACATGAGTTACTTTAAATGCCCGCATTGTGGCGAGCACACAAATATCTTCAGTCATGGCGGGGCCAAGGATGAGGCCAAAAAATTGGATATAGATTTCCTTGGCGAAATCCCCTTGGACATCGAAATTCGCGAAACGTCTGACGGCGGCCATCCCATTATTGACAAAAACCCAGACAGCCCTCATGCCGAGGCTTACAGACAAATCGCCCAGCACGTTTGGGCAAAGGCTACCGCCATTTTAGAGCACAAGGCAACGGCGACGCCCAAGATTGTCATGTAACCAATTTGCAAAGTCGGCTTGCCGTACTCAAACAAACATGGTCCAMTAWATCAATGGGCTAATGCTCGTTTCATATGGGATAAATCCTTAAATTGGGGAGTGCTCGCAAAGTCATGAGTATTCGGAAAGTTGAAATTGCGAATGGCATATTTTGGGTTGAAATCCCTGCGGCGAACATGCGTATTCTTTGCGGTTCGCCCGAAGATAGTGTCAAGCACCTTATTCGCTGTGGTTTCATTCACAAAATAGAACAAAATGGCGTTACGTTTGAAACGGGCCCGAATGCTGTTTTGCTGTCCGATGTATCAACACAAGATGGCAGTTTTGCCAACGTTGCCGAATTTCCGGTTTTGCAAATGCTTTATCGCCAATGCATGATCATTCCCGGCCACCCCAACAATTGCGGCGTAAAACCGCTTCTGATTGGGTCTGAAATTCAGGTCCGTGCGCAATTGGACTATATATTCCGGGGTAATTACGGCCTGGTTTCCGAAGAAGAAATGATCGAAGCCGGGGCCACMCCAAGCGAAGCACACGACCTTATGCGTTTGAAGCTAAAGTTTGCCTTTGGCGCGATTAAAGCCCCTCGTGATTTTTTAGATGTGTGCGTCGTTGAAGATCAAATCATCACGATTCGAAACGGGGTCTATATCAATCGGTTTGGCACCAACCAATTTGAAATATCTTATGAGGGCGAATCCGTTGAAATCGACCTTAATTTAGCCCCCGGCCAAAGCTATCAACCCCCTTATCATTTGGGCTACCATGCCTTAAAACGAGATTATTTTGCCGTTGTCCATTCCGGTGAAGGGGATGGTTGGGACTGTAACCGACCTTCTATGTCCAGTATCATCATGTATCAGGGGCGCATCTATTTGATTGATGCCGGGCCGAACATTGGCAACACCCTAATGTCCTTAGGCATCAGTATTTCAGAAGTTGATGGGATATTCTTAACCCATACCCATGACGACCATTTTGCGGGCATCACCACACTTATGCGCGCAGACCGACCCTTGAAATTTTTCGCCACGCCAGCCGTGCAGGCTTCAGCCGTTAAAAAGCTCGCGGCTTTGGTCGGTATTCAAGAAAATGAATTTAGCAATTTTTTAGACTTTCAGACCCTGACCCAAGGCCAATGGAATGATGTCATGGGGCTTGAGATCATGCCTATTTTCTCACCTCACCCCGTCGAAACCAGCTTTTTTCTTTTTCGCGCGGTCGATGAAAATGGCTATAAGACCTATGCTCATATGGCCGACATTGTGTCGTTGTCTGTTTTGGCCGCTATGATTACCGATGATGATGATGCTCCCGGCCTTTCTCAGGCCATGTTTGACGAAGTTCAAGCCAACTACCGACTCGCGGCTGACGTCAAAAAAATTGATGTAGGGGGGGGAATGATCCATGGTGAGGCCACCGATTTTGTAGACGATCCATCTGAAAAAATTGTCTTGGCTCATCGCGCCACACCGTTGACACCGAACGAGCGGACAATTGGCGCCGGCGCACCATTTGGCACCGTTGACGTTCTCATCAAAGGTCAGCAGGAATACACCTATCAAAAAGCGGCTCGACTTTTGATGACGTATTTCCCCAACATTCCTCCCTTTACCCTGCAATCGATCCTGAATGGATCCATTGTCGAGTACAATCCAGAATCGTTCCTTTGCAAAGAGGGCTCCGTGTGTAACGAACCCATTCTTTTGTTAAGTGGCCAAGTCGAACGTTTGGGRTCGCATACAGCMATGCACKCMCTGATMCCMTCTGGGACAATTATYGGTGARCTYGGCGCAATTGARGGCWCYCCRCTTCGCCACACWTAYCGCGCCATCAGCTTTGTTACGGCCCTTCACATTCCGGCGGCACCMTTTCGYAAATTTGCAAAGGACCATAACATTATCGCAGACATTCACGCCCGCGATCCAATGCGTGAATTTTTGCAGCAAACGAGCGTTTTTAACGACAATATGACAAGGGGCATACTTTTGAGCCTCGTCCAATCGTCACGAACGGTCCACCTAAAGAATGGCCGCCGCATCAATTGGAGCAGCGACGGGGGCCTCTACCTCATTCAGTCTGGGCATGTTGATTTAGTCCTAAAYGATCAAGTTAAAGAGGAACTTTCKCCRTTAAACTTTTTTGGCGAAACCTTTGTCTTGTTTGATGTTCCCCCTGTATACCAGGCCGTGGCGCGCGGCAATGCTGTTCTCTTGAAATTAAATGCAGATCAAGTCGCGAAAATCCCCGTCGCCCGGTGGAAACTCCTTGCAAGTTACCAACGCCGTATAAATCGGATGATTATCAGTTCCGTGAAAGACTATCACGTCTTAGAATGGATGGATGATTTCCTGATCGACATCCCCGACATGGATGACCAGCACAAAGGTCTATTTCGCCTCGCAAATATCATTTTAGACAAACTCACTCAAGGTGCAGCACAAGCTGAAACCCTGAAAGCTATGGATGATTTGCTTGAGGCTACGGTTGAACACTTTACGTTTGAAGAACGTCTTCTGGACGCCGAGGTTTACCCCCTGCACGACGTTCACCGCGCACAGCACGTTAAGCTTTTGCAGGAAATCGAACAGATTAGAACGCGTCTGCAGTCCGGCGAAGTCATCTCATGTCAGGAATTTCACAACTTTTTCTTATCGTGGATTGTCTTTCATATTCTCAACGAAGATCGAAAATATGCCAAATTTATCGAGGAATCTTCTGATTTCTTGATTTAAGGGAGCTTTAGCGCCCAAATGGCCCACCGACAGAATTCATCAAGTTTCCCGCATCGGCCCCTGTCGTCCCTCTGCTTACGGCACAGGTGGTCACGATTTTCAATGCCGTCGCACCAACACCATGTGACGCTGCCATCACTCCATTTCTTGCAGCGACACTCAAAAATGATGACATGCCGATTGCAGGAATTTGCACCATAGCCTGATGAAGGGCGCAAGAACACACCGTCTGGGGTTGATGTTGCGCCGTTGAACACCAAGAAACAAATTTTTGGGTCAAACGCGCTGGGTAATTTTCTAACGCATGCGCCGGAATACTCGACAGAGCAACCATAGTCGCAACCGCAAAATAAAGGGGGTGCCGCATCAAAATCTCCTTGATAATGGGCCTATAATTTACATAATATCGTACAATTAATGAAGACTTTAAGCCTTTACAATATATTTGGATATTATTTTTAACCATTTTTGATTATTAGACATAAAACTACACACAAAAATGYATAATAACTCGAGCTGTCCACATGTTTATAAAAGATAATTTAATCTTTCATCCCCCAATAGGAGAAAATAAGAAATGACCCGTGTTCCCGATACCATGTTTAAAACCCGCGTCCGTAACGATGCCCTTGGTGGCCCAAATCCTTTCGATTGGAAAGATTTAAGCAGCGACGATGTCTTCAAAGACCGCAAGGTTGTGGTTTTCTCATTACCCGGTGCCTTCACGCCAACGTGTTCCACCAGCCACCTGCCGCGCTATGAAGAGCTTTACGATGAATTTAAGGCGCAAGGSGTTGATGCTRTCGTCTGCGTATCCGTCAATGATGCATTTGTKATGTATCAGTGGGGTCTATCTCAAAAGGCAGACAAGGTCTTTTTGCTGCCTGACGGCAACGGTGAATTTACACGCAAGATGGGCATGCTTGTCGACAAAACAAACTTAGGCTTTGGCATGCGCTCATGGCGCTATTCCATGTATGTGGAAAATGGCGAAATCAAACAGGTTTTCTGTGAAGATGGTTTCCAAGACAATTGCCCCACAGACCCATTTGAAGTCTCTGACGCCGACACCATGCTGAATTATTTAAAAAAGTAACTCATCAATTGCTCATTCGACTGATCCATAGACATATGGGTCAGTCGAAGAGTGAATCAATATCATCTTGGGAAATACCCTGGCCTTCTAATTGTGGTCCTGCGAGCAACTTTTCATCAGAACTCCGCAAGTCTTCCGGCAACTCAATGCCTTCAAATTCTTCTTCTCCCCAAATATTGATCATGGTGAGAATGCGCTCTTCTAGGTAATYGATGGTCTTCACCACCTTACTTGTGCGTTGGCCTGTGATGTCTTGAAAGTTACAGTTTTCAAAAATATTAATGACCGCATTGGAAATGGAGTCCAAGTGATCGTGTGAGGTCACATCATCAATGCGAAGCTTAATTTCTCGGGCCAGGTCATCAATATCTTCGGCTGCACCTAAAATATTATTTGTGGCGACTTCTGTTGCCTGCACGATGGCATCCAATTCCATTGCCGCCGTAACAAAGCGATCTTCTTCTCCTTCGCCTGGCTTATGAAGGGCTGCAATTTCTGACTTCGTCTTATCAATGCTTTCCTTCAGATCTCTTAACTGCGCGCGCAAGGTGGACATTTCTGGTAAATTTTCATCCACAACAGTAGGAACAAGCAAAGCGGCAGCAGCAGCGGCGGCAGTCGTCGCAGCAGCCGCAGCATTAGARGCTGCCGTTGACTCTTTGATTAACGCTTTGATTTCCTCAAGCGATGCAAGAACTTCCTTATTATCCGTTTCATGCGGCACACTATGCCCGGGCAAAATACCCCGTTGCTGCATCAAATGGCGTTCGGCAGAAAATAGTTTCCGATTGGCATCGTAAGGCATTAACAACATTCCCCAACTTACTAGACATCAATTTTTGAGCTGTTAGGCCGAATTTTCACAAACACACCCTTAGCCATTCACCTCAAACCCACTGCAAAAATGCCCTGAGTTCAGACAAAAGGCAATCATTCAATTTTAAGAGAGCCTACGGAGCGACCTCTTGATTGAATTCGTCGCGCTTAAAAATAGTCTGCGTCCCGCGTTTAATATCAAATTTAGACGGTGCTAAATCGGTATGCAAGGTCAAGTGCGGATGCCGTTGAACCATTTCATGGTGCATCCAATGCATGACGTCGCGCAACGTTGAATGCACTGTATTTTGCGCGCGCAATTCAATGACATATACCATCTGCGGCAAGGTATATACTGTCTGGCAGCGCACTTTAGCCCCCAAAGGATAAAGGTACTGTTTATCTTCATCACGGCAATTTAAGCTGTCAATCGCCTCATATAATTCATCAACCAAAGCCCTAGCCTTGGTCTGTAAATCCTCGGGTAATGCACTTAAGTACCAATCATGGAATCCCCGTTCCCCGGTTAAAAGGGGGATGCGACAAACGCCGTTTCTGTGCCGTTGCAAATCTCTGTACGAACCATAATCTAAATCGAAGGTGCATGTATATTGACCATAGCTATCAAGGTAACGTGGCAAATTGGTACGCGCGGGCCGACCTTCGATCACATCACGTTCCCCCGCTTCCAAGGCTTGATTGTTTACCGTGCTCACAAAAGACCGGTCTGGCTGATTATCAAGGAAGAAACGGGCATCCAAATAGTTGGTTTTCGATGCCGTCTTTGCCAAGTAGGCCTCTGTGTCTGCGTAATCTTTATGGCCAAAGCTGCTGGGGTATTTTTCGCGTAAGGCTTTTAAGCACCCGTCTGCTATGTCGCGCACTTCAGTCAAGGGATGATGGCGCATCAAATGCAATTTATCGGCGGCTTGGCGCATGTTGGTTGACCAGGCCAATTGTGATATGATGCCCGCGGGCAGAAAACCGCGCAATATGTCAAAGCCTCGGGCCTGAATCGCGTTGGTCCAAACACGTTCTTTTTCGCCGTCCCCCATGGGAAATTTCTTTTTAAGGAAAGCATCCAATGGGCCAAGACTGGACAGATAAAAACCCATCCATTGGTCCAAAATTGCTTTGCTGGCCGGCGTATTTATGGGATCAACGATAGCTTGCTTAGAAAAATCGACGTACCGGGTCGAGCTTTCTTGGCCGCTGTACAGGGGATTATCCTGTAATGCCTTACACGCCAGAATCGACAGCCCTTCGACAAACAACGTGGTGGACCCACAATCGCCGATCGACGCGTGCCCATACCCCACATAATAATTTTCCATAAATTTCGCCGAGCCACGCTCTTGCACTTGTTTTAAGTGCTCGCGTGCGCTTTCACCCGAACGTGAATACAACGCCTGAAGCATGGCCGTCGCTTCAGGGCCTTGGTCGTCAACGATAAAAATATCCACCATCGGGCTTTGCCCCCCAATCCACAATTTGTAAATCCATAACAGCCAAAAATCAGCCCCGCGATTCGCTGGCGGGATCATAACATAAGATCATCTTTTTAATTTTTTCTGTTCATTGTATCGCAACCTTTGCAAACTGAACACGCAGGGCCTATATTGTATGTGTCAGGCAACTGACTATGGCAATAAACGTTGTACGGAATAGGCATTTCGGACCCGGGGGCGGTACCCGGCGCCTCCACCATATTCGAAACGAGCAAACCCGTTTTTCAAAAGGCTCGTTTCCAACACCCTGCACGTCGGGGGTTGACCAGAATGGGGGCGAAATAGGATCGACGAGTGTAATAAAGGTACGAGCTTTTGCTCGGTATTGTACCACCGTTATCGGGCTAATTTTGTAAATGCAAACGATAATGAAGCATTTGCGGTTGCCGCTTAATCGCTAAGCAACCACGGGGTTCGGGGGCACCTAGCAACAGAAGCCCCCACTTCATTATTTGTTTTCATTGGACTCCATTACAATGATACACTTCAAGTTGAATGAAATTGATCGCTTTGCGAGGGTATATGACTGACGATACGATCCGTTACGACATCTGGGTAGAAGAAGCCCTGCGCAGCGTCATTCATAAAACGCTGTCTCATGTTGATCAGCATGGCCTGAGTGGCGACCATCATTTTTATGTCTCTTTTAGGACACAAGCAGAAGGCGTTAACATTCCCGGCCACATCCGCGCCCAGCACCCAACTGAGATGACTATTGTTTTGCAACACCAATTCGACAATCTCACCGTTGAAGATCATCACTTTTCCGTCTCTCTTAGCTTTGGCGGGAAAAAAGAACTTCTGGTCATTCCTTACACATCCATCATTTCCTTTGCCGACCCGTCCGTCAATTTTGCCCTACAGCTCAAAATGATGTCCGTCGGCGAAGAGGATGAGCATGAATTTGAGGATGATGCTTTGGACCTGGGCGACTTCCCCGAATCAGAACTGGCGACGTTTGAATTGCCAATTTCCAGCCACAATACGCCGGCAAATCGGCGCAGTGACGAAGACGGTAAAGATAATAAAGACGGCGGGGTTGGCAAAAAATCAGGCGAAGTCATTGCTCTTGATGCCTTTCGCAAAAAATAACCATTTTTAAAGGGGCAGTACATCATGAATGACCCTACATACGTGGACATGTTTCCCTTAAGTGAAGATAAAACCGAATACGAACGTCTTGTCGGTGAATGGGTGACCACTCACGATATTCAAGGCCGTACCATTTTAGAAATCGCCCCCGAAGGCTTAACCGCCTTGGCAAACCGTGCATTTCGAGATATTTCCCACCTTCTTCGCCCGGCCCACCTGGCGCAAGTCCGCACCATCCTTGATGACCCTGAAGCTTCAAACAATGATCGGTTTGTCGCGCTTGAACTGTTGAAAAATGCCAACATCGCGGCGGGAGGCATTTTGCCCATGTGCCAAGACACCGGAACCGCTATCATTGTCGCTAAAAAGGGCGAAAACGTGTGGACGGGTGGCCAAGATGCAGCAGCCCTCAGCGCAGGTGTGTTTCAGGCCTATAAAAACAACAATTTACGCTACAGCCAATTGGCTCCGTTGAGCATGTTTGAAGAAATCGGCACCGGCACCAACCTGCCGGCCCAAATTGATATCGCCGCCGTGGCGGGAAATGCTTATAAGCTCCTGTTTATTGCCAAAGGTGGCGGCTCGGCCAATAAGACTTTTCTGTTTCAAAAGACCACAGCCCTGCTCAATCCAAAATCAATGGAAGCTTTCCTTCACGAAGAGCTGATCAACCTTGGCACGGCGGCCTGCCCGCCCTATCACTTGGCGATTGTGATTGGTGGCTTGTCTGTGGAAATGAATTTAAAGACTGTGAAAATGGCTTCAACCCACGACTTGGATAACCTGCCGACACACGGCGATAAATCCGCATACGCCTTTCGTGACCTCGATATGGAAGCCCAGGTGCTGGCCATGACCCAAAAGTTTGGCATTGGTGCTCAGTTCGGCGGCAAATATTTTTGTCATGACGTACGTGTTATCCGCTTGCCACGCCATGGCGCATCGTGTCCGGTGGGCATTGGCGTTTCGTGTTCGGCCGATCGTCAGGTCAAAGCCAAGATCACCACAGATGGCATTTTCATCGAACGCCTAGAGACCAACCCCGCGCGTCATATGCCCGACATTGACGAAACCACACTGTCTGGGGAGGTGATTGAGGTCGATATCTCGCAACCCATGACCGATGTGTTAAAGCAATTATCCGGTTATCCTGTCAAAACGCGACTGAACTTATCGGGTACGTTAATCGTCGCCCGTGATATGGCTCATGCAAAATTAAAGGCTCGACTGGATGCCGGCGAGCCCCTGCCCGATTATTTTAAAAATCACCCCATCTATTACGCGGGTCCTGCAAAAACACCCGAAGGTTATGCAGCCGGGTCATTTGGCCCCACCACCGCTGGGCGCATGGATGGATATGTTGATCAGTTCCAAGACGCTGGCGGATCAATGGTGATGCTTGCCAAAGGCAACCGTTCCCAAGCCGTCACCGATGCCTGCAAAAAACATGGCGGCTTCTATTTGGGCTCCATTGGCGGAGCGGCCGCCCAGCTTACCGAAAAATCCATCACCCACATGGAATGCGTCGAATACGAAGAGTTGGGCATGGAAGCCATMTGGAARATWRAAATCAARAACTTCCCCGCCTTCATCATTRTCGAYGAYAAAGGCAAYGAYTTCTTTGCCGAATTTAAAGCCTAATTCTTAATGGCTGAACTTCCTGAGCTGCTGATCACTGGCCCCACGGATGCCCCCTATACCCTCGTCTTGGCCCATGGGGCCGGGGCGGCTATGAATAGTGCTTTTATGGAATCCTTTGCCCAAGGATTAGCCGACCTGGGATACAAATGTGTACGTTTTGAATTTCCATATATGGCCCAACGGCGCGTGGACGGCAAGCGGAGACCGCCCAATCGGGCCCCCATTTTAYWRGACACSTGGCGSGCYGTKATYRACCAYTTWGGWCGMRAMAAYCTKWTCATYGGCGGYAAATCYATGGGYGGRCGCATWGCWTCSATGATYGSYCGCACGTTGGAAGACGAARACCAACCCGTWKCSGGWWTWKTRTGYYTKGGMTATCCSTTTTATCCWCCSGGCAAGCCKGAAAARGCTSCSGGKCGSTTGGAACATTTATTAGACATTCAAACGCCAACTCTAATTTTACAAGGCACCCGCGACACTTTTGGCGGTTTAGCAGAAGTCTCCAAGCTGGCGTTCCCAAAATCTGTGACAATCACATGGTTAGAAGACGGCGACCACGGTTTCAAACCGCGCAAAAAGTCCGGGCGGACTGAGACACAAAATTGGCTTGAGGCGATCAATGCCATAGACGCCTTCAGCCGGGCGCGTTAGCCTCTTACTTAAATTATGCGAGAACGTCCCTCATGGTGTTTCCGATAGATATGACGACCTCTTCGGCCTTTTTATTGACGGCTTCGGCGACTGTATTCGCGCCCGGCCCCGACACGCTGATTATTTTGCGTTATTCATTAAGGTCCGGTCGCAACGTTGGGTTGGGAACGGTTTTAGGCGTTCAGTTTGGATTAATCGGTCATACTCTATTGGCTGTTTTTGGCCTTTCGGTCTTGATCGCATCCAGCCCTGTTTTATTTAAAGGCGAGGCCCTCATGGGGGCTGCCTATATTGGTTGGATCGGCATCCAGGGCTTTCGCGAACATGGCTTGTTACCTGTCAGCACTTCGGCTAATCCTTCTGTAACGATGGCTAAGGCCTTTCGCGATGCCGTCGTTTGCAACCTCCTTAACCCCAAAGTAATCTTGCTGTTTTTGGCTTTGTTCCCCAACTTTGTCGATAATTCTAGGGACGATGTCACGTTGCAATTGGTCACCTTATCGCTGAGTCTCATTGTCATCAATATCATCTGGCAAACGCCCTTGGCCTGGGCTGCCAAAGCCGTTCGGCGCTGGCTTAAAAATGAAAGAATCTATAAATTTATCATGCATTCCATAGGCGTGTTGATGATAATCGTTGCTGTCTTGATGATTTATAAGGACTTGATGTAATGGCCTTAAGCCCAGACTTTCGTGATTATGYTTTAGAACTTCTGGAGCCTTTTGGCCCTGTCCAAGCAAAACGAATGTTTGGGGGCGCGGGTTTATATTTGGATGGGACCATCTTCGCAATATTATCCGCCGACACCTTATTTTTAAAAGTTGATGACCAAAATCGGGGCCGTTTTGAAGACGAAGACATGGGGCCATTCAATCCCTCCGGCAAGGGCAATAAATTTATCCGCTCGTATTTTGAATGTCCCCCAAGATTGTTGGAAGATAAAGTTGAGCTTTGTGAGTGGGCCAGGCGATCTTGGGATGCAGGACGCCGCGCAGATGCGACCAAAGTTACGAAGAAACCTCGCAAGGTCATAAAACCATGACGGATGATTTTTCAGACCCGGCTTATGCCATGCGCAAACATTCTGTCCTTTTGAATGGCCACCAGACCTCTGTGTCTTTGGAAGATGCATTTTGGCGGCAACTAAAATCGATTGCTAAGACGCGGGAAATATCCCTCAACAAACTGGTCACCGACATCGACCACGCCCGCACCACCAATTTGTCGTCGGCATTACGCGTATTTGTGTTGCGGCAAATCACCACACCGTAAGCGACTACATCCCCTGCATCAACTGTCGGATCATTTCTTCGGGTGACAACTGCCCTGGCTTTGGCGTGGATGGCGATCCTTGCTGTGGCGGTGGCGGAGCCAATCTTCCACCTTGTGCAGCCGACTGTCTTGCCGCTGGTTTTTGAGCCGCTTGCGGCTTCGGCTGTACGGGAAGAAGACCGGGCAAGACTTTCTGTARCATCTKYTGCAACGGRCTYYYKRCCTTGCTTSRCTGACCKRGARCCTTCACCGAAGAAGACATCAGATTGACRCTGGGTTTATCCAAAGCGCCCTTTAAAGAGAATGGAATTTCCTGAATACTAATCCGGCCTTTCGACAACACTGCAGACAGCAAATTTGCCTCCASCTTCATCTTGCCCGCGAAATCTATGGTCCAATTGGCCAGATCTATGGTGCCAGCACCTTGCCCATTTCCCAGGCCCGAGGTCAAAGCAAAGTCGTTCACCGTGGCAACACCTTTAGCAACATCAAAACTGAGGCCAATATCTGCCAAGCCTTTTTCSGSGCCACKRGMYGCMGATAAGGACAATTTATTCATCGCCGAGACCAACCCAATCACGCCCGAAAGGGCACTCCCGCTGCCACCTTTTTTAACATCTAAGGCTGAAATCCTCATGTTGCCGTTCCCATCAAGAGAACTGACCAGTTCAGCCGGGCTGAAACCGACACCCTTAAAGCCCACCGTTAACGCCAACTTACCCCCGGCCATTTTTTTGCCCGTGATCTGTTTGGTCGCCTGGCCGACATCTAAGGCGCTCAGTGAAATATCGGTGGTCAGCGTAGGTTGCCCATCTGCACGCACTTGAGCCGTACCCCTGACGAGACCGCCAAATAATTTACCCTGCACTCGATCCGCTGTCATCACGCCATCTTTGATCACGGCATGGATATCTGCATTATCCAAACGGTAATCACCAAATTGAATGGCATCCGACAATAAAGTCACATCGGCGTTGATTTGATTGAGAACGTTAAGGTCAAATGTATCCCTAGACCATCGTGGATTAACCTGAATAGCTTTGGCGATTTTAATGGGCTGGGTCTTTTTTAAAGCGGCACGGAACAGCAGTGGGTTTGTATGTGCCGCCGCCTGTTTATCCGCCGCCGCCCGGGCTTGGGGCAAAAAGGCATCCACCATCAGTGGGCCTGTTTTAAGATTAACGGTAATATTGGGCTTAGGGCCTTCAAGGCTAGCCTTCACATCCCCTTCCAACGCTATGTCCCCAAGAGCGCCCTGCACTTCCATGAGCACATGCATTTGACCATTACTTCTCAGCTTCCCGTGAATATCCAATGCCCCCAGCGGTCCTTTTGGAGCATAATTCAAGTTCAAAGCCGCCAACAATTGGGCGGCATCTGGATGTTGGGCGCTCACGGTTCCGTCATAACCAAAACCAATSGGCAACARGGAAAAGCTSCCTTTGGCCCCAAATTTACCGTTTAAAGCTTCAAYATTTRTGGTRAAGCGMGGCTTAAGCACCGAACCGTTCAGCACSGTMTTCARGCGCATGGGGCCAAGCCCTTGTGGGGCACTCTTAATGCCCAAGGCGGCGGCCAAGGTCGTAGCGTTGGCAACCTTAACGCCCACTTTTACATTGGTCATTTCCACCGCGCCACCAAAGCCGCTAAACGACCCTGAAACATTGCCGCTGGCCCCTTCGAAATCACCCAGACTTAAAGAGCGCAGGTCCAAATTTCCCGCGTATAACGTGCCGTCTGTCCGCATGTTCGTATATGTTTTACCCTTTAATTTCAATGTCCCCACACGCATTTTAACGTTGGCATCAAAGTCATTCAGGGCATTAAGCGCCGACCATACTTTCAAGACATCCATAGTGGAATGGGGTAAAATTGGCGTGGGTGGAGAAGCCGCAAGCCCCACAGGGGCCGTTGATGCAGCAGCGCCAGCATTTAAATAGATATCCATATCTAAGGTATCTAGCTTTAAATCTACGCCCAAAGAGGGTCTAGCCCGCAATGCCACGGTGGCGCCACCCGTGATCGTCGATCGGTCTCCCGTTAGGTTTATGTTGCTCAACATGACTTGTTCGGTGTTCGCATTAACCTTGGTGGTCAATGAAATGCGTTTTAAGCGGTTTGTTACACCTTGCGGTAACGCAATGCCAAGCCAATTGGTCAAACCTTGTGGGTCACTGGTCAACAGCTCTAAACTTCCATCGAACTCGGGCTGTCCATCTTTGGGTCGCACAAAACCAAACACGGCTAAATCTGTAACGCCGGGCGCTTGAATTTGAAGCTGGCTTAGGGCTAATTCACCATCGGCAAGTTCCGCATTAAGACGCAGATCGCGAAGCAAGCCACCCTTTACAGTAAGGGCATCAACCACCACATGAACCGTCCCCGAAACGCCTTTTGGAAAAGTAAAATTCGGTGTAGATGTCTTCGTCTCTCCGGGAACTGGTGGCTTAGGGGCAATAATGTTGTCCCCTGGTTGATCTGAGTTGGACTTGAAATTAGACTTAGCCTGTTGCTCATTGCTCGCCAATATACCGTCTACATCAATGTGGGCTGCCTTCAACTGCACATCAAATTGAGTGCCCGCAGTAAAATCGGCGCGTACCATCCCGCTTGCATGGGCGGAGGCAAATTGGATGTTTAAATCAGAAAGGGCAATCGCCGAAGCCGAAGCCTTAAGTGTGGCCTCTAAACCAAAGTTGCGGGCGAAGACTCCCGGTGAAGTTCCCGTTTGGCGAATGACATTCAGGAGTTCAGCCAAATTATCGCCTTCGACTTTGGCCTTACCGTTAAAATATGGGTCGGCCTCTAACCCCAAAAGAGCCCCAGATAATTGAAGGGTTGCTCCTCCTACTTTTAGACTGGCATCCACTGGAACCGTGCGTTGGGCAATGATTTGTCCCAAAGATACATCAAAAGAAACAGGCACACCGCGCACGCGGGCCTGGCCTTGAGCCTCAAATGGGCCTTGTAGCGACGAAGCCCGCAAGGTGGCATCCAGTCGATCAACGCGATTTTCTGCGCCGGTCGCTGCGTTTAAATAGATCAGGGTGGCATTTTTGATTTCAACATTATCAAGACGAACGCCCAACCCCGAACTTAGCTTACCCGCTTCGCTTGAGGTGTTTTTGGTATTGTCCTTAGAAAATCCTGTTGTCGGTGTATTCGATTGGAAGTCCATATTGGTGCGACCATCGGCACCTTTTTCTATGGTAATGACCGGGTTAACAAGGATAATGCGTTCAACTTGAACCTCCCCAGACAATAAGGGCAGCAACGCGACACGCACTTCAACGGCATCAAGCACAACCATGTTTGATGCCACTCCACCCTGCATATTGCCAAATTTTACGCCGCGCGCCGTCACCATGGGGGACGGAAAAATACGAACCTCCAACTTACCATCAATACTGAGGTCGCGACCCGTTATACTTTTTACTTGGGCTGCAATTTGCGGTAATCGCGCGTTCCAATCCATAAAGCTTGGCGCGATAACAGCTCCTCCAAGAACTATAAACATGAGGATACCAAAGCCAATAAGCGTCTTTTTGAACACCGTCAATTACCTCTAGGAACATAAAAAATAAGTTTTCTCACAATGAGCTTAATCGTGAGTCTCACGCAACTCAACATACTCTGCGTCTTAATATCATAAACTGGCAAAGAAAACCCCCGGCTTATAAGGCCGGGGGTTGCCAATCTTGATTTGAGTTGTCTTCGTGAATAGAGCTTTAGTCTTAGATAACTCCAGCGCCTGCAGCGGCTCCACCAGCAGCAGCTCCACCAGCAGCAGCTCCACCAGCAGCAGCTCCACCAGCAGCGGCTCCACCAGCAGCGGCTCCACCAGCAGCGGCTCCACCACCTGCAGCTCCGCCTGCAGCAGCTCCACCAGCGGCAGCTCCACCAGCGGCAGCTCCACCAGCGGCAGCTCCACCAGCGGCAGCTCCACCGGCGGCAGCTCCACCGGCGGCGGCTCCACCACCTGCTCCACCCCAGTTACCAACTAAACCAGAAACAGCACCGGCTGATACTGCGGTCAACCCACCGATAGCACCAACGGGTGAGCCAGCAGCTGCTGCTCCAGCTCCACCAGTCGCTCCTCCGCCAGCAGCAGCTCCAACAGCACCCGCAGC